>JBEEFT010000156.1:0-11525 GCA_041166225.1 Actinomycetota bacterium
GCCATGCGACGCCGCCGACGTCGCCGTAGTACTGCTCAAGAACTCCGTACACGGGCGTGACCATCAGCAGGTGAAGGTCATGGCATACGCGTGGCCCAATGGCGCGAGCGCGCGCTATTTCGGCCACGCCGCCCTTGATGTCGGGGGGTCGGGCGTCGGCGACCACAACGGCCGCCACGCCGACCCCCGCTAACGCCACGAGGGCTGCGATCGCAGCGCGTGAGAATTCCTTGGCCGCAACCCACGCGGCGACTAGGTCGACGGCGAGCCCTCCCGCCAGAGCCACCAGAATGAACGCGGGGAGTGAGTAGTAGCTGTGCGTTGCGACGCGGTAGTCGAACGCGACGGCGAACGCGGCGTACGCGACGAGGAGACCGAGCAGTACGCGCTGCGCACGGCCGCGGGCCGTAACCACACCGACCGCGGCGAGCACGAGGAGGGCGATACCAAAGTTGACGTTGAGCTGACTCGCTACGCCGCGCCAGTAGGAGCCATACGTGAGGAAGCGGGCGATGAAGTAGTTGCCTGGTGTGCTGCTGAACGCGACCAGCGTCCAGACCAGCGCAGGCGCCACACACGCCGCGACGTACGCCACGGCGCGCGCACTGATCACAGTTCGCACGCCACGCGCCAGCGCCAGGGCGAGGAACGGAACAACCAAGAACGGCGCGAGGTCGGCCTTGACGAAGGAGGTGAAAGCTGCCGCGCTGGCCGCTGCCGCCAGCCAGCCCATAGTGGGAGCCTCGTCGTAGCGAACCAGCGAATAGAGCGCGACGGCGAGCGCACCGACGCCGAGGGGATCGGGCTGAAAGCCTCGGCTTGCCACCACTGCGAAAGGCGCGAGCTCGAAGAGCAGCGCCGCCACCACTCCGGCGCGTGAGGAGCCGAGTCGCCGTCCCATCCCGAACACGGCGAGGCCGCCGACAAGCCAGGCCATGATGCTCAGCAGTCGCGCTCCGACCAGCGACTCGTGACCGATGAGGTCGGAAACGCCAACGTTGAATAGCTCGACGATTGGGGGCTCGAGGATCGGCGGGCGATTGGCATCGGCCGCGGCTTTGATTGCGGGGGCGACACCGGGGTGCGTGTTGACGTAGAAGCTGTGGGCTAACAGTGCGCCCGTGTACTGACGGGTGGTGTGGAACTCGACCGGCGGGTCGCCGACGTGGTTCAGCCGAACGAAGGTGGCGCACACGAACACCACCGCTAGCGCGGCGAACGCGCGTCTCGATATGGGGCTCAGTTCACGCGGCAGGCGAACCGCCCCCAGTCGCGGCTGCTCACACGATGGCGAGCATGCGCTCCAACGCGACCTTCGCCCACGTGGCGGTGTCGGCGTCGACGGTGACTTGGTTGACGACGTTGCCGGCCACGAGTTCCTCGAGCACCCAACACAGGTGCGGCGCGTCGATACGGAACATGGTCGAACACGGGCACACGAGCGGGTCGAGAGACACGATGGTCTTGCCCTCGGTCTCGCGGGCGAGCCGGTCGACGAGGTGGATCTCAGTGGCAACCGCGATCGTGGAACCCTCCGGCGCGGCGGCGACGGCCTTGATGATGAAGTCGGTGGAACCAACCTGGTCGGCCAACTCGCAGACCTCGTGCGAGCACTCGGGGTGCGCGATCACGATGCCGTCGGGATGCTCGGCGCGAAACGCGGCGATGTGGCCCGGGTTGAAACGCTGGTGCACCGAGCAATGGCCCTTCCACAAGAGGAACTTGCCCGACTTCACGGCGGCCTCGTCGAGCCCACCGAGCTCGAGGCGTGGATTCCACACGTGCATCGCGTCGGCGTCGAAGCCGAGTTGGAACGCGGTGTTGCGTCCGAGGTGCTGGTCGGGGAAGAACAAAACCTTCGTGGCGTCACCGTGCTGCTCTAGCGCCCACGTCAGCACCGCCTTGGCGTTCGACGACGTACACACCGCACCACCGTTGCGCCCTACGAACGCCTTGATCGCGGCCGACGAATTCATGTACGTGATCGGCACGACCGTGGAGATATCGGTGACTTGGCCGATCGCCTCCCACGCTTCTTCGACGCTTTCGATGTCTGCCATGTCGGCCATCGAACAGCCGGCGTTGAGGTCGGGGAGTAGAACGTTCTGGTTGTCGGCGGTGAGGATGTCGGCCGACTCGGCCATGAAGTGCACACCGCAGAACACGATGTACTCGGCGTCGTGCTGGTCAGCGGCGATGCGTGACAGGCCGAAGCTGTCACCGCGGGCGTCGGCCCACCGCATCACTTCTTCGCGCTGGTAGTGGTGACCGAGGACGAAGACGCGTTTGCCTAGCGCTGCTTTGGCCGCGCCGATCCGAGCTTCGAGTTCCTCGTCGGACGCTTCCACGTAAGTGGACGAAAGTGGGCTTTGGAGCCGCATCATTCTCTACAACGATACGCACCGGCATCGTGTTCCCAAGAACTGGATTCGAGGCGCGATTTATCTACCCTTGAAATCCGCAGGCCGCTTCTCCATGAACGACGTGATGCCCTCGCGGAAGTCCTTCGTACCGAAGAGTTGGATCGTCTGCAGGAGCACGTGGTGGGTGTGGGACTGAAAATCCTCGGTCCAACCGTGGCGCATCAGTCGCTTGGCCGACTGCACCGCGAGGGGAGCGTTGGCGGCGATCTCGGTCGCCCACGCCCGCGCCGTGTTGAGGACCTGGTCGTCGGGCACCACGGCGTTGACGAGGCCCAGACGATCGGCGTCGGGGGCGAGCAGCGTGCGCCCGAGATAGATGATCTCGGCCGCCTTGGCCCATCCGACGAGCCTGGGCAGGTACCACGTGCCGCCTGATTCGGGCACGACGCCGCGCTTGGTGAACGCCGCCGCGAGCTTGGCCGACTCGCCCATGATGCGGATGTCGCAGCCCAGCGCGAGGTCGAGGCCGTAGCCCGCCGCTCCGCCATTGATCGCTGCGATCACGGGCTTGTCGATTTCGAACAACACGATCGTCGGCAGGTGCCGGGTCTGTAGGGACGTCCCGCCACCGCCCTCGTTGTCACCCCCGCTTCCGATGCCTTTGCCACTGGTCGCGTCGACGAGGTCGAGCCCGGCGCAGAACCCGCCGGGTGCCGCGCCCGTGATGATGATGGCGCGCACCCCTCGGTCGGCCTCGGCCTGCTCGAGTCGCTTCGACAACTCCACGAGCATCCCGGTTGAAATGGCGTTGCGGCGGTCGGGCCGGTTCAGCGTGATCATTGCGACGTTGTCCTCGACGTCGTACAGCACCGGTGCGGTATCGGAGTCAGCCATGACAATGGTGTAGCGGATCGGCCTCGTCGGCGGCGCTACACCGATCGGGCATTCTTAACGGGTGACTGTGGTGCGACCTCCGGCGGGAACCATTCCCGACGCGCCCGGCTCGTACCAGTTCAAAGACCGCGATGGCCGCATCATTTATGTCGGCAAGGCGCGCTCGTTGCGGTCGCGCCTCAACAACTATTTCGGCGATCCGCGCAACATGCATCCGCGCACCGCGCAGATGGTGCACGCCGCCACGTCGGTCGAGTGGATCCAGGTCAACACCGACGTCGAGGCGCTGCTCCTCGAGTTCTCGCTGATCCAGCGTTATCAGCCGCGGTTCAACGTGCGGTTGCGCGACGACAAGTCGTATCCATACCTGGCGGTCACCCTCGACCAAGAGTGGCCGCGCGCCATGGTGATGCGCGGCGCCCGTCGCAAGGGCATTCGCTATTTCGGTCCATACGGACAGGCGTACGCGATCCGCGAAACGCTCGACTTGTTGTTGCGCACGTTCCCGATCCGAACCTGTTCCGACAACAAGTTCCAACGGCACGAACGGTCGGGCCGTCCGTGCCTGCTGTTCCACATCGAGCAGTGCTCGGGGCCGTGCGTGCGCGAGGTCACGGCCGAGGCATACGCCACCATGGTGCGCGAGCTGTGCCAATTCCTCGACGGCGACACCGATCCGGTCACGAAGCGGCTCGAACTCGCGATGCTCTCGGCGAGCGACAACCAAGAGTACGAGCGCGCCGCGCGCTTGCGCGACCGGCTCGCCGCGGTGAACAAAGCGATCGCGAAGCAACAGATCGTCACCGCGACGCCCGAAGACTTCGACATCATCGGGATCGCCGACGACGAGCTCGAAGCGGCGGTGCAGATCTTCTATGTGCGGCGGGGACGCGTCGTCGGACGCAAGGGCATCATGGTCGACAAGGTCGAGGAACTCACGCCCGGCGATCTGGTTGGCCGCGTGATCGAGCGGCTCTATTACGACCCGCCCCCGCTCGGCGTGCCGCGCCAGGTGATGGTGCCGACGATGCCCGACGACCTCGACCTCTACACGCACTGGCTGTCGGCGTTGCGTGAGGGACCCGTCACCATCCGGGTGCCTCAGCGAGGCGACAAGCGAGCGTTGCAAGAAACCGTTACCCGCAACGCGGCCGACGAGTTCGTGCGGGCGCGCCTCAAGCGCGCGACCGACCACAACTCGCGCGCCCAAGCGTTGAACGAGTTGCAAGAAGCGCTCGCGCTGCCCGAGGCACCGCTGCGGATCGAGTGCTTCGACATGAGCCACATCCAAGGGTCCGACTATGTGGGGTCGATGGTCGTGATGGAAGACGGGCTGCCGCGCAAGAGCGAGTACCGGCGGTTCAAAGTGAAAGACGTCGGCCAGAACGACGACTACGCCGCGATGGAAGAGGTCCTGACGCGCCGCTTCAACGCCTTGTTGGCCGAGCGCCGTCGACCGTTGGAGAAGGGCCAGAAGTTCGCGTACCCGCCACAGTTGCTGTTGGTCGACGGAGGCAAAGGGCAATTGAGCGTTGCCGTGCGCGTGCTCGAAGAGTTGGGCCTCGACGACGAGATTCCCGTCGCGTCGCTGGCCAAGCAGTTCGAGGAGGTGTTCGTGCCGGGCCAGAGCGATCCCATCCGCATCCCCCGTCAGTCGGAGGCGCTGTATTTGCTGCAGCGCGTGCGCGACGAGGCCCACCGCTTCGCGATCACGTACCACCGGCAGTTGCGCGACAAGCGCATGACGAAGTCTGTCCTCGACGACATCCCCGGGTTGGGTCCGAACCGTCGGAAGAAACTGACCGACGTGATGGGTGGCGTGCGCGCCGTGCAGAACGCGTCGCGCGACGACTTGGCCGCGTTGTCGTTCTTACCCGAGTCCGTCGCCGACGCGGTGTACGAAAAGCTTCACCCTCGTGGCTGACGACCTCTGGGAGCAGAACGCCGACTGGTGGGTGTCGGGCTTTACCGAGGGTGCAGACCCCGAATACGTTGAACAAATCCTGCCGCTGGCTGTCGACGAGTTGACGGGCCGGGCGCGCGTGCTCGATGTCGGCTGTGGCGAAGGCCAGATCACCCGGCTGGCGCTTGCGCAATGCGACGCCACGTTGGCCGTCGGTGTCGACCCCACCGCCGCGCAACTCGACGCGGCCGCACGGCGCGACGGGGGAGCGCTCTACGCGCGGTCGCTCGCCGCGCCGCTGCCGTTCGCGTCGGGGTCGTTCGACGCGGTGGTGGCCTGTCTCGTGTTCGAGCACATCGACGACGCGCAGGCCGCGATCGACGAAGTGGCGCGCGTCCTCGCGCCCGGTGGGCGGTTCTGTTTCTTCCTAAACCACCCGCTGCTGCAGACGCCTGGTTCGGGGTGGGTGATCGACGTCGACCTCGACGAGCAGTACTGGCGCATCGGGCCGTACTTGGTCGAGGACCACTCGATCGAAGAGATCGCACCTGGCGTGCACCTGCCCTTCGTCCACCGCCCCCTGTCCGTCTACGTCAACGCCCTCCTCGACGCCGGCCTGTCCCTCGGTCGCATGCTCGAACCCGCCCCGCCCGAAGGCTTCCTAGCCGTCGCCGACGAATACCGCGACGCCGCCACCATCCCTCGTCTCCTCTACCTCCGCGCCGACAAACCGTCGTCCTAAGGCCGCGGACCCACCATTTCGTCGTCTCGGCATCGAATCGGTCGCGGCACGACCAGATTGCTGCCGAGAAGCTCATGCGAACAGTCCAACCCGCGCGTTGTAAGCGGCCCGGACCTCGCGGACAACGGTCTGGCGCATCCGCGTGACGTGCAGCCACGTGTACCGAAGAAACGCGTAGCCCTCGATGGTGAGGGCGTTTTGACGCGTGCGATCGCCGTGGAATGCATCAAATGAAGAGTGGTACTGCCAGCCATCCACTTCCACGGTGAACATTGCCTCCGGGAACGGAAAGTCGAGCCGGTACTCACCGTTCGGCCCGGCGACCAATTCACAGTCGGGATCGCGCAAGCCGGCCTGCCTAAACAGCGGTCGGGTCTTTGCTTCGAGTGCCGACGGCGGGTGACTGCCGGTCACGCCTGCTTCATCGAGGATTGCGCGCATCTTGCCGACACCGCTTCGACCGTGCTCAGCCAGCAGCTGCAATTCTCGCAGGACCTGCATCGGGTTCGTGTGTTTCAGCCCGATCGCGCGATCAAGCGCCAAACGTACGTTGCCGTGATCGAATACTGATCCAAGATCGATAAGTGTCCTCGGCACCGGAGTAGTCGGCAGCCTCAAACGATCGACTGCTTCACCGAGGTCTAAATCGTCTAGACGGTGGGTGCGGACATCCTTTACGCGCGTAAACCGCTCACGCGGCAGTGAGAACTCGGGGCGTTGAGCGTAAGGCGTCAGTCCCCATAGCCACGCGGCCGAGCGGTGCGAAGCGATCGCGCCGGGGCCAACTGCGAGATGGGCGCCGGTGAGTGCCCGGATCGGGGACTTTCGCAACCCTCCGACCGCGAACACGCCCGTCCGCTCGTGCACCCAGTCGCCACGGCGAAGGCGCGTTCGGAGCGTGCTCCGGGAGACGCCAGCGTTCAGAGCGTCCCTCAGGGTGAAGAGTCCTTGTTGCTTGGCGGCGACCGTCTGCACTCGCGCGACGGCCTCGCACCGTTCCTGCCACGTCCCGGCCATGGAACTTCCTTCTCGGCATCATTTTGGATGTCAGGCGGCCGAGTTGATGCCGAGAAGGCAAGGGCGAGGCGCGAGACCCAACAGAGGGGAGTGTCCGTACTTAAGCAGGGCGGTGTAACACTGGGGCTGTGGGTGAACTGGTGGTCGTCGCCGGGATGTCGGGCGCGGGACGCAGCACGGCGGCCGCGACGTTTGAAGACGCCGGGTGGTTCGTGGTCGACAACCTGCCGCCCGAACTGGCCGGGCGCGTCGTCGACCTCGTCGCGCGCCCCGGTGGGTCCGAACGCATCGCGCTCGTCGTGGGACGGGCGGGGACAGAGCTCGGCGGTCTCGACGAGGCAATCACCGACCTGCGCCACAGCGGCACGCCGGTGCGCGTGCTCTACCTCGACGCCGCCGACGACGTGCTCGTCCGTCGTTACGAAGGCACCCGCCGTCGTCACCCGATCGAAGGCGAGGGCGTCGAGGGCGCGATCGCCGTCGAGCGCGCGCTGCTTGCGCCGGTTCGGCGGCTGGCCGACGTGGTGGTCGACACCACCGACCTGAACGTGCACCAGCTGCGCGAGCGGATCCTCGACATCTTCTCCGAGGGCCACGCGTCGGCGAGCCCGCTTCGCATCGCAGTGGTGTCGTTCGGCTACAGCCACGGCCTGCCCCGCGACGCCGACCTCGTGCTCGACTGTCGCTTCCTGCCCAACCCGCACTGGATCCCCGAGTTGCGTCCGCATACGGGTCTCGACGTCGACGTGCGCGACTACGTACTCGGTCAGCCTGCGGCCAAAGAGTTCCTCACCAAGGTCGACGACCTGCTTGAGTTGCTGCTGCCCGCGTACGTGGCCGAAGGCAAGGCGTACCTCACGATTGCCGTCGGCTGCACCGGCGGTCGGCACCGCAGTGTCGCAATCGCGAACGAGCTGCACCGCCGGATCGAAGACCGCAACTACATCGCCAACATCGCCCACCGGGATGTGCAGAAATGACGCCGACGATGCCGACGCCGGGTGGGCCCTCGGTCGTCGCGCTCGGCGGCGGTCACGGTCTCGCCACAACCCTGCGCGCCGCGCGCGCCTATGCGGGACGGATCACTGCAGTGGTCAGCGTGGCCGACGACGGCGGCAGCTCCGGACGGCTGCGCAAAGCGTTCGGCATTCCCGCGCCCGGTGACTTGCGACGGTGCATCGGCGCCCTCGCCGACGACGACTCGCTGCTCGCCCAAGCGTTCGAGCACCGCTTCGATCAAGGCGAGCTCGACGGCCACCCCGTAGGCAACCTGCTCATCGCTGGGCTTACCGCGGCCAGCGGCGACTTCGTCGCGGCACTCGCCGAGACGGGGCGGCTCGTCCAGGCGTGCGGCGAAGTGTTGCCGGCCACGGCCGACGCCGTGGTGCTCGTGGCCGACACCGACAACGGACAGACGATCACCGGCCAGGTCGAGGTCGATCAGACGCAAGACATCGCCCGCATCCGCCTCGACCCTCCGGAGCCCGCGACGCCCGACGCCGTGCTCGCCGCGATCGCCGCAGCCGATCAGATCGTGATCGGCCCCGGGTCGCTCCACACGAGCCTCCTCGCTGTGCTCGCCGTGCCCGCGATCAACGAGGCATTGCGCACTGCGCCCGCCGACATTGTGTTCGTTGCCAACCTCCGCGCCGTGCGCAGCACAACGGGCTGGGACCTCGCCCGCCACCTCGATGCGCTCGACGCGCACGGCGTGCACCCGTGCACCGTGCTGGTCGACGAGAACTCCGCGCTCGACACCGCGAGGCTCCGCGATGGAACGACCATCGTGCGCCGGCCGATTGCGCGGTTCGACGTGCCTGCGCACGACCCGACCCAACTGGCGAAAGCCCTCGCTGACCTGGTGGGATAGACAGAGATCGTCAGAAAACTCAAGGAGCAAGTGACATGGCCATTCGCGTCGGTATCAACGGCTTCGGCCGGATCGGTCGCAACTACATCCGCGCCGTCCTGAAGTCGGGCGCCGACGTGGAAGTGGTCGGCGTAAACGACCTCGTTCCGTCCGCTACGAACGCTCACCTCCTGAAGTACGACAGCACCCACGGCCGCCTCGGCCTGTCCGTCGAACACACCGACGACTCGATCACTGTCGATGGCAAGAAGATCGCGGCGTTCGCCGAGCGCGACCCGAAAGCCTTGCCGTGGAGCGACCTCGGCGTCGACGTCGTGATCGAGTCGACCGGCTTTTTCACCGACCGCGACGCGGCCTCGGCCCACCTCGACGCCGGCGCACCGCGCGTCATCATCAGCGCGCCGGCCACCGGTGCCGACGCCACCTTCGTGGTCGGCGTGAACGACGACACGTTCGATCCGGCGGCGCACACGATCGTGTCGAATGCGTCGTGCACCACGAACTGCTTCGTCCCGATGATCAAGGTGCTCGACGACGCGTTCGGCATCGAGAAGGGCCTGATGACCACGGTCCACGCGTACACGAACGACCAGAACCTGCTCGACCTCGCCCACAAAGACATGCGGCGCGCCCGCGCGTCTGCGATCAACATCACGCCGAGTTCGACCGGCGCCGCCCGCGCGACGAGCCTGGTGTTGGAGTCGATGAAGGGCAAGCTCGACGGCACGTCGCTGCGGGTTCCCGTGCCCGACGGTTCGATCACCGACTTCACCGGGGTGCTGAACCGCGAGGTGACCGTGGAAGAAGTCAACGCCGCGTTCAGAGCCGCAGCGGAGAGTGGTCCACTGAGCAAGGTGCTCGTCTACACCGAGGATCCGATCGTCAGCTCCGACATCGTCGGTCAGCCTGCGAGCTGCACGTTCGACTCGGGCCTCACGATGGCTCTGGGCAACATGGTCAAGGTGCTCGGCTGGTACGACAACGAGTGGGGTTACTCGAACCGCCTGGTCGACCTTTCGCTCATCGTCGGCGCCGCCAACAAGTAACCGGCCCTCCATGAATCCGGCGGACGGGGTGCCCGTCCTCGAAGACCTCGGTGACGTCGCGGGCAAGCACGTGCTTGTTCGCTGTGATTTCAACGTGCCCGTCCAAGACGGGGCGATCACCGACGACCTGCGCATCCGCGCCGCGCTGCCCACGCTCACCTACCTGTTGGAGCGCGGCGCACGCGTCACCGCGTGCTCACACTTCGGACGACCGAAGGGCGCGCCCGACGCGAAGTACTCGCTCGACCCGGTGCGCGCCCGTCTCAAAGAACATTCACCCGACGTCGAACTACTCGAGAACCTGCGGTTCAACCCGGGTGAGGAGGCCAACGACCCCGCCTTCGTGAAGCAGCTGATCGACGGCGTCGACCTGTACGTGAACGACGCGTTCGGCGCTTCGCACCGCGCCCACGCCAGCATCGTCGGCCCGCCCCAGTTCGTGCCGAGCGCGGCCGGACGACTGCTGGCCAAAGAAGTCGACGTACTCGGCAACCTGCTCGACAAGCCTCGGCGTCCATTCGTCGTGATCCTTGGCGGCGCGAAGGTCAGCGACAAACTCGGCGTGATCGAGGTGATGGCGGCGAAGGCCGACAAAGTGTTGATCGGCGGCGCGATGGCCTTCACGTTCTGGGAGGCGCAGGGCGTACACGTCAACAGCCCGCTGGTGGAGCCCGCCTTCGCTGACAAGTGTCGCGAGCTGCTCGCGAGCGGCAAGCTCTCCGTCGCGTTCGACTTCCGCGCTGCGCCCGGTGGTCAAATCTGCGATCTCGGCCCCGAACAACTTTCGGACATGGGCGCGCGCGACATCGGCCCCCGCACGGCGATGGAGTTCGCCGACGCAGTGATGGAAGCGGGCACCGTGTTGTGGAACGGCCCGATGGGCGTTTTCGAAGAGCCAATGTTCGAGGCAGGCACGCGCGCCGTGGCTGATGCGATGGCCGAAACCAAAGCGTTCACGGTGATCGGTGGCGGCGACAGCGCGGCGGCCGTCGCGCAATTCAAGCTCGACAAGTACATAGACCACATCTCGACCGGCGGCGGCGCGTCGCTCGAGTTGATCGAACAGGGCGACCTGCCCGGCCTCGCCGCCCTACGCAACGGAGTCAAAGCATGAGCGCGGCCAAACGGACGCCGTTGATCAGCGGCAACTGGAAGATGCACCACGATCACCTGGAGGCGATCCGCGTCATTCAGAAGCTGGCGTTCCGGCTGCCGCTCGACGCGTACAAGACCGTCGACGTCTCGGTGCATCCTCCGTTTACCGATCTCCGCGCGCTGCAAACGCTGATCGACGTCGACAACCTCTCGATCCTTCTCGGCGCCCAGCACTGCCACTGGGAAGACAAGGGTGCGTTCACCGGCGAAGTCAGCCCCGCCTTCTTGGCGAAGCTCAACGTGAGCCTCGTGATCGCCGGGCACTCAGAGCGGCGCGAGCTGTTCGGCGAAACCGACGAGATGGTCAACAAAAAAGTCGTCGCCATCCTGAAGCACGGGATGACGCCGATCCTGTGTTGCGGCGAGACCCTCGACGAGCGCGAAGCCGGCGGCGCCGAAGGCAAGGTTGCCGGACAGGTGCGCGCCGGCCTCGCCGGCGTAAACGCGGCCGACATCACTCGCCTTGTGATCGCCTATGAGCCGATCTGGGCAATAGGCACGGGCCGCACCGCCACTGCCGACGACGCGCAGGCGA
>JBEEFT010000157.1:0-10559 GCA_041166225.1 Actinomycetota bacterium
CTGGGACGACGAGCTCATGCAGTTGTTCGGCGTCGATGTCGTCATGCCGGAGATCCGTCCGTCGTCGGGACGCTTCGGCGTGACGGCGGACGGCGTGCCGGTGTCGGGCATCGCCGGCGACCAGCAGGCCGCGCTGTTCGGACAGGCCTGTTTCGAACCGGGCATGACCAAGAACACGTACGGCACCGGCTCCTTCGTGCTCGTGAACCTCGGCGCCGCGCTGCCCGAGCCGGTCGACGGCCTCCTCACGACCGTCGCGTGGCAGGTCGGCTCCGAGGCCGTGGTCTACGCGATGGAGGGCGCGATCTTCGTGACCGGCGCCGCGATCCAGTGGTTGCGCGACGGCTTGGGGTTGATCGACGCCGCGCCCGAAATCGGTCCGCTGGCCGCGTCGGTCGACGACACCGACGGCGTGTTCGTGGTGCCGGCGTTCACCGGCCTCGGCTCGCCGTGGTGGGACCCGTACGCGCGCGGCGCGATCGTCGGCCTCACGCGGGGCACCACGCGGGCCCACATCGCGCGCGCGGTGGTCGAGTCGATGGCGTTGTTGACGCGCGACGTGGTCGACGCCATGTGCGCGGCGAGCGGACGCTCGGTGGCCGCGCTGCGCGTCGACGGCGGCGCGTCGGTGATGGACCTGTTGTGCCAGATGCAGGCGGACCAGTTGCAGGTGTCGGTCGACCGGCCGGTGGTCACCGAAACCACCGCGATGGGCGCGGCCTACCTGGCCGGGCTGGCCGAGGGCGTGTGGTCGTCGACCGACGAGATCGCGTCGCAGTGGAAGCTCGAGCGCGCTTTCACGCCGTCGGTCCCCGCCGAAATCGCCGACGCGCGCCTGGGCCAATGGCACAACGCGGTTGCTCGCTCGCGGAACTGGGCCACCGAACCGATTTCGTAACTTCCGCGTTATGGCGACAGGCGCCAGCCGACGATCTTTGCCAGGGCGTGCAGCTGGCGGCGCTCACGGCTGCGGAAGGGGCGGCCGTCGCGGCCGATCACGAGGGCCGATCCCCCGTCGTTGAGCGGCGACCAGGCGACATCGTCGGGACCAGTGTCGGCCGCGCCCGTCCCCCCGGAACCGGCGACGAACGCGGTGAGCCAGTCGGCGCTGGGCGTGTCGCCCTTCGTCGCGACGAGACCGGCGTCGGCGCCGCTGCCGAGTACGGCGGCCCAGTCGGCTTCGAAGTCGCGCAGCACGTGAGCCACCAGCGCGTTGCACACCGACGCGGCGTCGGGTTGGGCCAACAACTCAGCCGCCGATTCGAGGGCGGCAACACGAGCGTCGGGTAATTCGCCGCGCACCGGGCGCACGTCTTCAACGTCGACGTCGTCGACTTCCTGGATCTCCTTGATCAACAACGGCACGAGGTCGTCGCTCGGCAACGACACGACGAGTTCGTCGATCGCGCGGCCGGCGCCGGTCTCGAGGATGTCGATGCCGATGAGGTCGCCGCGCACCGCGCCGATGCGCGACGCGACCGCACCCAGGGCACCGGGACGGTCGGGCAGCCACACGCGCACGACGAAGACGGCAGCCACGCCGGGCACGGTACCGGGCCGATATGACAGAAGTGTTACGGGTGGGAAAACGCGCCGATTACGCCGTGGCCATCGCCGGCGCGGGCCCGAGCACCTCGGCCGGCACGTCTTCGACGTCGGCCTTGCGCTTGGCGTACTGGTTCACGTACTCCTGGCCCGACAACTCACGCAGCTCGTACATCACCTCGTCGGTGATCGAGCGCAGCACCATGCGGTCGTCGGCCTGCGCGGCGAGATGCTCGTAGGTGAGCGGCTTGCCGAAACGAATCGTGATCGGGGAGAAAAAGTTCGGCTTGACCTGGCCGATGGGCTGGGCCTCACGCGTGCCAATCATGGCGACGGGCACGATCGGCGTCTTGTTCTTCAACGCGAGCCGGGCAATGCCGGTGTGGCCCTTGTAGAGCCGGCCGTCGGGCGAACGGGTGCCCTCGGGATAGATGCCGAACACGCCGCCGCCGTCGAGCACTTCGCTGGCCGTGTCGAGCGCGCGCTGGCTGGCGTCGCCGCCCTCGCGTCGGATCGGGATCTGCCCCACGGCGCGGAAAAACCACGCGGTCTTCCAGTCGTCGAAGTACTCAGCCTTGGCGACAAACGTGATGCGGCGTTTCAGCACGAGCGGCAGGAAGATCGAATCAGAGAACGACACGTGGTTCGACGCGATGATCAGCGGCCCGTCGGCGGGGACGTTCTCGACGCCTTCGACCTTCACCTTGAACAGCAGGCGCAGGATCGGCGTCAGTATCCATTTGACGATCCAGTAGGCCACGCGCCGCAGCGTAGAACTGTTCGCCCGACCTTGTGTGCGGTTCGCGCCAACCGAACGTTCTTGACCGCTCGGTCAAGTTTTGCCTACGTTCCTGTCGCGATGACGGACAGCCGCAAGCTGACGCAACGGGGGCGCGATCGTCGTCACCAGTTGATGGAGTACGCCGCGCGGCGCTTCGCCGAGGGCGGCTATCACCCGACGTCGGTGGCCGACATCGTCGACGGCCTGCAGGTGGGCAAGGGCGTCTTCTACTGGTACTTCTCGTCGAAGGAAGAGTTGCTGCTCGAGATCCTGCGTGACGGGCAGCTCGACTTGCGCCGCGCCCAGCGCGACGCGATCGCGGGCCTCGACACACCGCTGGCTCGCATCGAGGCGGGCATTCGTCGCTCGATCGAATGGCTCGCTAACAACCGGCAGTACGTCACGCTGATCCAGTTCGCCGCTACCGAGGAGCGGTTCATCCCGCATTTGCGGCGCGGCTCCGACGTGGCCGTCGCCGACCTCGTGAAGCACGTGAAGGACGGCATCGCCGACGGGTCGCTCGCCGACGGCGATCCCGTGGTGATCAGCCACGCGATTCTCGGCGTCACCAACCACTTGGCCCGCACGTTCGTGCTGCAAGGCGGCGAAGATGCTCGCACCGTCGCCGACGCCGCCGTCGACTTCTGCCTCGGCGGCCTCCGCGGCGCTCCGGCCGCGGCATCAGTCACCGCGTAACGCGGCGCCTGCACGCCAGCGTGCACTTTGGCCGGTGATCGCGCCTGGATCACCGGCAAAAGTGCACTCTCAGGCGCAATCAGTAGTCGAAGAGGATCAGCCGCAGGTCGCGATTGATGATCTCGTTGAGGCGATGGCGTAGCCGCGTCACCGTTTCGTCGTCGGGAGCCGGTAGCTCACTCGACAGGATCCACGTGAGGACGGTGCCACTTCCTCGCTCTTCCGGTGCGATCTCGAATTCGACCTCGGCCGCCGGATAGGCGGCCCACAACGTGGACCACACCACCCGATCGGGCTCGTGCGCGTCGATTACGCGGGGCTCAACTTCGTCGGGCGCGAGCAGCAACCACTCGCGGGTTGGCTCGCGATGAGGCTGCGTCAACGCCTCGAAGACGACGCGTGGTGGCGGGCCCTGGGTCTTCTTACGGCGGGCGAGTTCGATCATCGGAACGACGCGGCCAGCGCCCGCATCTTGCGTTGTTCGCTGGCTGAGTAGCGACCGTGCGCGATACGCCACTCGACCAGCGCGGGCATCGCCTTCTTGGATGCGGACAGGTCGAACTGTTTGAGGAAGGTGCGCAACAACAGGCCGCGACCGACGGCGACCGTGGCCCGTTCGAACCACGAACCGCTCACCTCGCCGGCGTGCAGTAGCGCCCACGTGTTCGCGACTTCGGTAGCGGCGTGGCCGCGGGACGCGTTCGCCCAGTCGATCACCACTGGGCCGTCGGCCGTGATCATCACGTTCATCGGGTGCAGGTCGAGGTGCACGATTTGATCCCCCGCCGGAGCGGGGCCCGAGGCCAGCCAGTCCGGCGCCGGAATCGCAGCGAGCTGTTCGTGCAGTTGCGCGAGCTGCACGCCGGCGCCGCGGAGGCCCTTGGGCGACCGCGGGATCGCGTCGAGCATGTCGATGCCCTCGACGCGTTGCATTACGAGCCACCCGTCGCCGGCGTCGAACACTTCGGGGACCGGATAACCGTGTTGGCGCACCCATTGCATGATCCGCATCTCGGGACGCAGATCGCGCGCAACGAACGCGCGGCGCAGCACGCGCCCGTCGCCGTGCTCGAAGATCTCCGAGTCACGCCCCGCGGCGATCTTCGGCCCGAGCGGTTGCACCGCTCAGCCGAGTTTGGGGAGGGCTTTGCGCAGGTTGCGGACGGCTTGGCCGATGCGTTGTTCGTTCTCGATGAGTGCGAAGCGCACGAAGCCTTCGCCGCCGGGGCCGAACCCCATGCCGGGCGACACCGCGACGTGGGCTTCGGTCACCAACATCTTGGCGAACTCGAGCGAGCCCATCTCCTTGTACGGCTCGGGGATTGGCGCCCACACGAACATCGTTCCCTTGGGCTTGTCGATGTGCCAGCCGATGCGTGCGAGCCCGTCGACAAGCGCGTCGCGCCGGCCCAGGTAGATCTCGTTCACTTCGAGCGGGTAGTCCTGCGCCTCGTTCATCGTGACGGTGGCCGCGATCTGGATCGGCTGAAACGTTCCGTAGTCGAGGTAGCTCTTGAGCTTGGTGAGCGCGGCAACGATTTCGGCGTTGCCGACGAGGAACGCCACGCGCCACCCCGCCATCGAGAACGACTTGGTCATCGTGTAAAGCTCGACGGCGACGTCCTTGGCCCCGGGCACTTGCAAGATCGACGGCGCCGCGCCCTCTTCGAAATACGTGTCGGAGTACGCGAAGTCGTGCACGAGGATCACGTCGTTCTCGCGCGCGAAGTCGACGATGCGCTGCATCCAGGCGAGGTCGACGGTGGTGGTGGTCGGGTTGTGCGGGAACGACATGATGATCACGCGCGGCTTCGGCCATTGGTTTTCCCACGCGGTGAGGAGGTTCGCGAAGAAGTCTTGATCGGGACCGAGTTGGATCTGCGTCACGTCGGCACCCGCGAACAACGGCGCGTAGATATGGATCGGATAGCTGGGCGACGGCACGAACGCGGTGTCACCCGGGCCCAACAGCACCCACATGAGGTGGGACAGACCTTCCTTCGCACCGATGACGCTGAGCACTTCGGTCTCGGGGTTGAGGTCGACGTCGAACCGGCGCTTGTAGAGCGCGGCCGCGGCCTGACGCAGCTTCGGGATGCCCTTGCTCGACGAGTACCGATGGTTCCGGGAGTTGTGTGCCGCTTCGGAGAGCTTCTCGACCGCGATGTCCGGCGACGGGATGTCCGGGTTACCGAAGCCGAGGTCGATTACGTCAACGCCTGCTCGGCGCTGCTCAAGCTTCAGTCCGTCGATGATCGTGAACACGTACGGGGGCAACCCGTTGATGCGGCGGAACTCCATGGGCATAAAGGCTACGGCAGCCCGGCCGATTTCTTGGCACGCATTACGCGGGCGGCTGCGTCGGGCGCGCCCGCCTTCGTGGGCGCCACCACCGCGGCGGCCACGCCCATGTCGTTGAGCGCGGCAAAGCGTTGCGCGAGCGCGTCGACACCGTCATCGCTCGTGATGTCGAGGGTCGCGCCCCACGTGATCGGGTGACCCTCGGATTCGAGGATCGCGTCGGCCATCTGCTGGTCGGTCGGGTCCCACAGGTTGCGGCCGACACCGAGCGCGGCCGACAGCGTGGCGGCCCGACGGCTGCGGCCGCCGACCCACACTTCGATGCCGTCGTCGTGCAGCGCCGACGCGACGAACTCGAGGCGCACGAAGCGCTCGTCCAACGAAGGACGGGTGACCCCGAGCGCGGCGTCTTCGGGGTCGGACTCTTTGTCACCCACCCCGATGCCGGCGATGAACCGTCCGTCGGCCAGGCGACACGCCGTGCGCATCTGGCTGATGAGCACCGCGTCGGGCACCACGCCGATGCGCGCGACGAGCGGGCCGAGCGTGACCCGTTCGGTGGACACGGCGAGGGCGCCGAGCATGGTGAGGCCGTGCAACGCCTCGGGCCGGCCGGCGCGGGGGTAGTGGTCGTAGGCGAAGACCAGGTCGATCCCCTCGCCTTCGGCCCGCCGCGCCGCGTCGACCATGGCGCGCGCGTCGGCCGAGAACTGCGGCAACGTGATCCCGATCTGCACCCCGTCAGCCTAAGTCGACCCGCCGCGGCGCAATTTGGCCCCAGACGCGATTAGACCGGGCCCTGGGGGGCTGGGGTGCCCCAAGGCCCGGCCTTGATCTAGAAGGAGAACAGTCGCGAGCGCGTCGCCTTACGCAGAAATCCGGATTATTTCTGAACGAGTTCGCGGGCGATCAGCGCGGCGCCGATCGCTCCCGCCTGCTCCCCCAGCTTCGCCGGGCGAATCGGCACCTCAGGACGGTGTTCGCCGCCTTCGATCAACTCGCCGAAATGCCGGCGCAGCGGCGCGAGCAGCAGGTCGCCCACTTCCACCAGTCCCCCGCCGATCACGATCAGCGCGGGGTCCAGCGTGTTCGCGAGGCCGGCCAGGCCGATCGCAACCCAACGCGTGAACGTGTCGAGCACGTCGAGCGCGCCCGCATCGCGTGACCCGGCGGCGCTCACCACGGCTTCACCGCTTTCAAACCCGGCCTCTTTCGCGATGCGCCCGAGCGCGGTGCCCGACGCGTACCTTTCCCAACACCCGTGTTGGCCGCACGAGCAAGCCTCGCCGTCGAGCTTCACCACGAAATGACCGATCTCACCCGCCATGCCGTGCGCGCCGCGGTACAGATGCCCGTCGAGCACGATGCCGCCGCCCACGCCCGTGCCAAGCGTGACCATCAGCATGTGGTCGGCGCCCTCGCCGGCGCCCGCCACGCGCTCGCCCCAGGCGGCGGCGTTCGCGTCGTTGTCGACGGCGACGGGCACGTCGAAGCGCGCGTGCAGCAGTTCACGCAGCGGCAGCTCACGCACTGCGGGCAGGTTCGCCGCGAACCGCATCACGCCGTGGTCGTCGACGAGGCCAGGGACACCGGTCGCCAGCGCGGAGATCGCCGCACCCGCATCGGCCGCAGCGTCGCGGGCCGCAGTGGTAATCGCCTCGATCAACCCGTCGCCCGAATCGGGCGTGGGCACCCGGCATTGGCCGACGGGTTCGAGTGAGTCGCCGCTCGCGGTCAGCGCAAGCGCGAGCACTTTGGTGCCGCCCACGTCGATACCGACGGCAACCGTCGCCTCAGTCAACGCGGATGCGCTCGACGCGTTCGGCCGTAGCAGCCGTAGCGGCCGACGTGGCCGTGGCCGTGGCCGCCGCGACCGTTTCCGTAGCCGCCCTTGCCGCTATCGCTGCGCCCTGCACGAGGTTTTGAAGTCCGGACGGATCGGCAACGAGATCTTCGGCGACGTCGAGCGCGTTGCGCATCGCCGCGATCAGTTCGAGCGCGGCCTTCTGTACGTGCTCCAACGCGCTGCTCACGCGCGGGTCGAACTCCGTCATGCGAACGTCACCACCAATTCGTCACCGACGAGCCGGGCCGACGCAATGCCGCGGCGGTGCAGGGAATCGGGCAGCACCACGCGACGGCGCTGCGGACCGACGCGAATCAACAGTTCGTTTGCTCGGCGGGCCACGTCGAGATCGTCGCGCACGGCGAAGGGCAAACGCACAAACAGCGTCGTGGTGTCGCCGTCTCGCTCGAAACGCATCGGCTGCTCGCGGTGCAACACCGCGCTCGGCGTCATGTCGCCATACAGGCCCGCCGCGAAGCCGCGCAGACCACCGAGGCCGACCAGTTCGGCGCTCGCGAGATCGGCCCGCAAAATCGGCAGCGGCGCGAAGTCGGCTTCGATCGTCTTGAGGTGTTCGGTGTGCGAGCTCTTCCACGACGCGAACCACGGGTCGGTGACGTCGTCGGACAGGAGACGGTTCGCGATCACGGCGTCGAGGTGATAGCCGAACAGGTTGAGGTAGGTCGCAGTGCGGCGGGCCTCGGCGATCACCATGCGCTCGGGGTTGACCACCAGGCGCACCGACGCCCGTTCGCCGTCGGTCAGCAACTCGCGCACGCCACTGAGTTGGTCTTGAAATCGCGTGGCGGCGGCGAACACGCTGTCGCCCGCCATCGGGATGTTCGTGACGGCCTGCAGCACCGGGCGCAGCGCGCCCACGACCCGGCGTTCGATCGGCACGACGCGGTCGATGTACCAGTGCAGAATTTCGGGCAGCGACAAGAAACGGATCGTCTCGGCGGTGGGCCCACAGTCGACGATGATCACGTCGTAACGACCCGACGCTGCCGCGGTGCGAATGTCGCCGAGGCTGAACACTTCGTCGAGCCCGGGGATCACCGACAGCTCTTCGGCTTCGATGCCCTGCACGCCGACCCACTCGAGCACTTCGGCGATATAGCGCTGCACGTCGCCCCACACGTCTTCGAGCCGTTCGGTGGCATCGAGCTGCATACCTTCGAGGTTGTCGACGACGCGGGTGGGAGTGGACCCAAGGTCGATGTCGAACGCGTCGGCCAGCGAGTGGGCCGGGTCGGTCGACAGTACGAGGGTGCGTTCACCGCGATCGGCACACGCCAGCGCGGTGGCCGCCGACACCGTGGTCTTGCCGACGCCGCCCTTGCCCGTGAACAGCAGTATGCGGCTCACGTCCCTCGTTCTGCCTCCTGAGCGGGCGGGCTCGCGGTTTCGGCCCGGTCGCGCAACTGGCGCAGCGCCGTGCTCACGATGCGCGCCGCGGCGCGCTGCTTGATGAAACCGGGCAGCGGGAACTTCAAGTCGACTTCGAGGTGGTACGTGACGCGAGTGCCTTCGGCGATCGGCTCGAAGACGTACTGCCCGTCGACCCGCGCCGTGATGTCGCCCGAGTCCTGCACCCACGACAGGCGGTTCGGGGCCTCGGAGTAGTCGTAGGCGAGCGTGTAGGTGGTGGACCGACCGAACGCAGCCGCCCGGAACCGCACTTTGTGCGCGGTGCCGTCGGGATCGGCGTCGACGACGGTGACCTCTTTGAGGTCGGCGGCCCACGCCGGATAGTTGGCGAAGTCGGTGACGATCGCGAACACCGCTTCGGGCGGTGCGCCCACCACGATGCTTTCGGTTGCCTGATCACTCACTGCGGCTGTCCTTTGGTTCCCACTCGTCGTCGTCCCGCCAAGTATTGACCGGCGCCATGCTGCCGTGGCGCTTGATCACGTTCCAGTGATAGCCGAGCAGGATGCCGTAGCCGATTCCGACCGGGGTCAGGAACAGCGCGATCACCAGCCATTTGAACCAGGCCGACCGGTCGCGGGCACCGCCGGCGAAGCGGTCCGGCGACCGTTGGTAGCAGTCGGCCAGCGCTACGAGCCCGGGGAATTCCATCCCGAAGATGAGCAGCACCCAGCTCATCGGGGCACCCCCCGGTCGGCAAAGGCGCCGTATCGCGCGCCCCACAGGCCCGTGAAGCCAAGCCCGGCGAGCGGCGCCAACACGCCGAGGGCTGCGCCGGTGAAGGGACGGGCGGCCGCGGTGCCGATGCCGATGACGACCTGCAAGGCCAGGCTGCCGAGCAACTGCACCTGCACGTCGCGGGGCGCGGCGTCGGCGAGGAAGAACAGTCCGCCGATCCCGATGTTCTTGGTGCGGCTGCGTCCCGCTGCGATCACGAGCGCCACGCACATCAGGATCGAGCCGCCCACGAACATCAGGCCGGCGACTGCGGCGGCCACGCCCCGTAGCGCGTAGGCGACGTCGCCGCCGATGGCGGTCGCGGCGAACACGGCGGTGGTGATCCACGACGCCCGCTGTTCGGTCATCGGTGCTCAGCTTTCAACAACGCGTTGTCGAGGCGCGCCGCGAGGTCGTCGTAGGCGAAGTCGAGCATGGCGCGCTGGCGCGCGGCGCGTCCGACCGTCGCCGCACGCTCGGGGTCGTCGAGGTACGCCTCGAGGGCGACGGCAACCGCGTGCGCGTCGGTGGGCGGTTCGATCACCCGGCCGGTCACGCCGTCGAGCACGGCGTCGGCCGCGCCACCCGAGTTGCCCGCGATCTGGGGCACGCCGCACGCGGCGGCTTCCAGGAAAATGATCCCGAATCCCTCTTGCTCGAGGCCGCCCCAGCGGTTGCGGCACACGTGGGCGAACACGTCGGCGCAGCCGTATACGGCGACCTTGTCGTCTTCGGGCACGCGACCGAGGAACCGCACCGGGGCTCGCATGCCCGCGGCCAGCGCCCGCAGGCGCTTCTCGTCGCGGCCTGATCCTGCGATCAAGGCAACCAACTTCGGCCGCCGCGTAGACAACTCGGCCACGGCCTTGATCAACGTGTCTGCCCCCTTGCGGGGCACGAGGCGACTGAGGTGCAACACGACTTCGGCGTCGTCGGCCACGCCCAGGCGTCGGCGCGTGGCGGCACGCTGCTCACGCGTGCTCGGAGTGAACACGGTCGCGTCGACGCCGGGCGGGATGTCGACCACGTCGACGTCGGGCGCGACCGCTTGCGCCTCGCGGGCCACGTAGGCACCGGCCGCAACGATCAGCCGGGCGCGGCGCAACACGTGACGTATGCCCAGGTTGTAGCCGGGCACGCGCGCCGGAATCGCCAGTTCGGCGCCGTGCACGACCACCGCGTACGGCCGGCCGAGGGTCGGGCCGAGCAGACCGACAACGTGCGCGGGATCGAGCACCACAA
>JBEEFT010000158.1:0-20198 GCA_041166225.1 Actinomycetota bacterium
AGCGCGGCACCGCGGTGTGGGACCGGGCCGCGGGCCTGCTCATCGCGGGCGAGGCGGGACTCCAAGGCGGGTTCTCGGGCGACCTCGTGTGGGTGTCACACCCCTCGATCACCGACGAACTACTCGCCCTGATCTCGTGAGGTCGCGCCGCCCCACCCCGGTTTCGGTGATGTTCAGTTCGCTATAGCGAACCGAACATCACAAAAAACCTAGGCGGAGAACAGGTCGGCGATTTCGAGCAGCGACGGATCAACCGTCTTCAAGGTGCCGACGGCCTCGGCGAGCGGCACCCTCACAATGTCACCTGCCTGAAGCCCGACCATCGTGCCGAAGGCACCGTCGTGGACGGCCTCGACCGCGGCGACGCCAAAGCGCGTTGCGAGCACGCGGTCGAATGCATTCGGCGTGCCGCCGCGCTGGATATGGCCGAGGACCGTCGCGCGCGTTTCGAAGCCGGTTCGCTTCTCGATCTCGGTTGCCAACACCGCACCAATGCCGCCGAGGCGGACGTGGCCGAACGCGTCGACTTCGCCGTCGGCCAACGCCACCGAACTCTCGACGGGCGCCGCGCCTTCGGCGACCACGACGACCGAGGCGTAGTTGCCGAGTTCGTGGCGTGCGATCAACGACGCGCACAGCTTGTCGATATCGAATGGACGCTCGGGCACCAACACCGCCGCGGCGCCTCCGGCGATGCCTGCGTATGCCGCGATCCACCCGGCATGACGACCCATTACTTCGCACACCAGCACGCGGTGATGGCTCTCAGCGGTCGTGTGCAAGCGGTCGATGGCGTCGGTCGCGATTTGGACCGCAGTTTGGAATCCGAACGTGAACTCGGTCGCGCTGAGGTCGTTGTCGATGGTCTTGGGCACACCGACCACCGGCGACCCCGCGTCGGTCAAGCGGTTCGCCATGCCCAGCGTGTCTTCACCTCCGATCGCGATCAGCGCGTCGATGCCGTGGCGAGCGAGCGTGGCTTGGCACGCTTCGAGTCCGCCATCGAGCGCGGAGGGATTCGTGCGGCTCGACCCCAGGATCGTGCCGCCCTTGGGGAGCAGGCCGCGGCAAGCGTGCACATCCAACGCCATCCATTTGTCGTCGACCAAACCGCGCCAGCCGTCGAGGAAACCGACGATCTCGTCGCCGAACGAGCGCTCGGCTTTGCGCACGACGGCGCGAATGACCGCGTTGAGGCCGGGACAATCCCCGCCGCCGGTGAGAACCCCGAGCCGCAAGAGCGCTACTGCTCCCCTACGCGTCTGGGTGCCTTGGGCTCGCTCTCCTTGGTGAGCGCGTGGACTTCCGCCGTGAAGTCACCGGCGTCGTCGAAGCCTTTGTAAACACTGGCGAAACGGACGTAGGCCACTTCGTCGAGACCGCGCAGCCCGTCGAGCACGGCGCGTCCTATCGCCTCGGTCGTAAGTTCGTTGCCGACGAGCCGCGATTGCTCTTCAACTTCGAAGGCGAGCGCCTCCATCTGGTCTTCGGAGATCGGTCGGTTTTTCGAGGCCGCCTTTATCCCAGCGACGATGCGCGCCCGCTCGAACGGGACGACCGCTCCGGACCGCTTGACGACCACGAGGGCGACTTCTTCGACTCTTTCGAAGGTCGTAAATCGGCGTCCGCAAGCGAGACATTCGCGGCGACGTCGGATGGCGCTGCCGTCTTCAGCCCCGCGAGAGTCGATGACCTTGTCGTCGTCGGCTGAGCACAGCGGGCACCGCACGCCCACCACGCTAGTAACCGAGCGACTAGTGCTTCAGCGAAACCACGATGTGTTCGCCGACCTGTAGCGCTCGACCATGGCGCTGGGCCTCGAGGGCCTGCACCAATGGGCGGACGTCACCCGCGGGCTGCGCCCGGCGCGCCAGGGTCCACAGCGTGTCGCCGGGTTGCACGATCGTGGTGACCTCGGTGGCCAAACGAGCGTTGAGGGCGCTCACCGGCTGCCCGGTGGCGGTGAGGGGACCGCCACCGGACGCGCCGGTTAGCTGATGCAGCGCCACCAAGACGATGACGACGACAGAGGCGGCGCACAGGACCACGGCGAGGCGGCGCCGACGGTAGACAGCCGGTGACGGGCGCGCCGCACGGGCGACGGGGCGGTGAATCGGGCGCATCTTGATGGGCCGGTAACCGGGGTGGACTGCCTGCATCTGGGGCTCCTTTCGTGCCGTAGGGGACGTTCTACAGAAGGGGTGTGACACCCGAACGACTGTTCGAACAATACCGAACGGGTGTTCGTTGTCAAGCTCCGAGTCGAACGGGTGTTTGCAATGGCGCGACGTCGTCGGTACGGTTCGCTGAACACACGTTCGCCACGCGAGGAGCCCCATGTCACCCAGCGATCAGATCCTTACCGGCAAGCGCCGGGAGATCCTCGAGGTCATCGAGGCCTCGTTGCGCGACCGCGGCTATCCCCCGTCGGTCCGTGAGATTGGCGAGTCCGTTGGGCTTACGTCGTCGTCGTCGGTGCACGCGCACTTGTCCACACTGCAGAAGCAGGGCTACCTGCGCCGCGATCCCACCAAGCCGCGGGCCATCGAAGTGCGTTTCGACGCGAACTCGGGCACGCAGGTCGACAAGTCCCCCGTACGTCACATCCCCCTCGTCGGTGATGTCGCGGCCGGAACCGGCGTGCTCGCCGACGAGCGCGTCGAGGAACTGCTCCCGTTGCCTGAAGAGTTCACCGGCACCGATGCCGCGTTCGTGTTGCGGGTGCGCGGCGATTCGATGATCGACGCCGCCATTCTCGACGGCGACTACGTAGTGGTCCGCAGCCAAGTCGACGTGCGCAACGGCGACATCGTGGTCGCAGGCATTCCCGGCGGCGAGGCCACCGTGAAGACGTTCCGGAAGAAGGGTGGCACCGTCACGCTTGAGCCGAGCAACTCTCGGCTCAAGCCGATGGAGTTCCCTGCGAACGACGTCGCAATCTACGGCAAGGTCGTAAGCGTCCTGCGCAGGCTGTAACTCAACGCCAACGCCGCGCCGGCTAGGCACACGATCCCGAAGAGCGCAACGCGCAGCGGTACGTCGTTCTCAGCCGCCGGCTGCTGATTCAACACGATCGCGTCGCGCGGGAATCTGCTCGTCGGCGTCGTGTTGTTGGAATCCGCGTTGGCGAAGCCGAACGACGTTGTCGACGTCGTCCCGGCCGCGCCGCCGGTGCGCCGTGCGGCTGTAGTCGACGACTTGCTGTTGCCCGCCCGTGACGTCGTGGTGCGGTTTCCGCCCGACGTGGGCTCCGTCGTCTTTTCAATCGCTCCCAAGGCCTTCGCGGCGTCGACCCGTCCCGCACCGCAGCGCGTCTGGCTGCAGCCCGGTACCGGCTCAGTCGTCGACAGCAGTGTGTCCACCACGGCTTGGCGATCAAGCCCGCGAGCAAACAGCATCGCGGCCACCGCGCTCACGTGCGGGGCCGCCATCGAGGTCCCCGACAACCCTGCGTAGCAATCAGAGGCGGAGGGCGGATTGCACCCGGGTCCGCCGTACGTCGACAACACCATCCGCGCTTTCTCGGCGGCTGTTGGTTCGGCTTGGTTGGCGGGGATCTCACCGCCCGGCGCCACCATTGCCCACTTCGCGTTGCCGGTCGCGGTTGAGTACGGCGCCACCGCGTTCGACTCGGTAGTCGCTCCTACCACTATCGCGTCGAGGTTCCCGTAGCCCTTAGAGCCGTAGAGCTGGCTGTTGCCCGACGCGATCACGGGCAGCGCGCCGAGATCCCACGCCTCTTCGACGACATCTTTCAGCGGCGAATCGCAACCGGTGAGCGCGGCGCACGCCTGAAGGGCTTGGCGGTCGGCGCCGATGCTCAGATTGACCACCTTGGCGTGCAGCGTGCCGGCCAGGTACCGAATCGCGGCGCGCACGTCGCTCAACTCCGCCGTCGGGGCGGCCCCCGCGTTCGACGGCGCTGAGAAGACCCGCGCCATTGCGATCTTCGCTGAAGGCGCCACACCGGCGACGCCCTTTCCGTTCCCGCTGATCGCAGCCACGATCCCTGATACGTGCGTGCCGTGGCCGTCGATGTCGTCACCGCCGGGTGTGCATCCGCTCGAGGAACCGTTGGTGCCGATACAGGTGACGGCATCGGCCACCTGCCCGGCCAAGTCCTCGTGGTTGGCGCTCACGCCCGAGTCGACAATGCCGACGAGCACGTTGTCGCCGGTAGACACCGACCAGGCTGTCTGTGCGTGGATCTGCGCGAGGTTCCACTGCTGGCTCTCCATCGGATCACTCGCGGCGGTCGCCGGACGGGCGCCGGCGACGACGAGCGCGAGCAGAGCAGCAGCGACGCCGAGGCGCGAAAAGCGGGAGGAAGTGTGCGCACGCATGGCGATACATCGTGGCACGGCGCCGACCGCGAGCCGTATCGGGGCCGCTACGAAACGAGCGAGCGCATCCGCCGGATGCGCACTGCAGTGCTTACCGCCGCTCCGGCCAGCAGCACCGCACCGGCCGCGCCCGCGGCCACCGGAACGCCGCCATCGTCGGCCTTGCCCGTGCTGAGGGCGATGGCGTGGCGGTGCTCGCGCGTCGTGGTCGTCTCTTCGGGCGGTGTCACGTCCGCGGGCACACCGGTGGTGGTCGTGGACTCCACGGTTGCGGGCGGTTGCGCGACGGTCGTGGCCGTCGCCGACTTCTTGCGACTGCCGCCCGTTGTACCGGTGGTGCCGTTGCCGCCGGTCGTCGTGTTCGTGCCGCCACCGCCGCCGCCACTGGCGTGAACGCCGACCGCCCGCCCAACGTTTAAGCGGCCTTGACAGCCCGACCCGCAGCTCACCTTGTCGGCCGTGCTGAGCAGCGTCTGCACGACCTGCTCGCGGCTCAATCCTTGAGACAACAGCAACGCTGCGGCGCCGCTGACCATTGGCGCCGCCATCGACGTGCCCGACAGATAGCCGTAGCAATTCGGTGCGCTCGACGGTTGGCAGTCGCCCCCGGCAAAGCTCGAAAGGATCATGTCGGCGGCCACGCCGTTGTTGTCACCACCGGGCGCAACGATCCCCCACTTGGTGCCGCTCGTCAGGCCGTTCGAGTAGCTCGCCACAGCTCCACTCGGGATCGTGGCGCCGACGACGATTGCGTCCAGGCTGCCGTAACTACCGTTGGATCCGAACAGCGTGTCGTTTCCGTTGCCGGCCGCAATCACCGGTATGGCGCCATTGTTCCAGGCGGATTCCACCGCGGGGCCCAGGGGGCTGCTTTCGTTGCTGCCGCCGCCCACGAGCCCACCCAACAGTCCGCCGCCGGCGGCGCCCAAACTCAGGTTGACGACTTTGGCGCCGTGAGCCACGACCCAATCGATGCCCGCTTTGACGTCGTCGAGGGTGGCGGTGGGCTCGCTGTTGCCGCTCGCAGGCTTGAACACGCGGGCTACGACCAGCTGCGCACCCGGGGCGACTCCGGCGACTCCGGCGCCGTTGCCCATGGTGGCCGCTGCGATTCCGGACACGTGAGTGCCGTGGCCCGCGACGTCGTTTCCGGCGCCACTGCCGGCCGAGCACGCGCCGGCGTTGCCACCGGTGTCGGTGCAGGTCGCCGACTCAACGACCCGGTCACGAAGGTCTTCGTGGTTGCGGTTGACCCCTGAGTCGACGATGCCGATCTTGATCCCGCCACCGGTCGTTACGGGCCACGCGGCGCGCACGTTCGCCTGTACCAAGCTCCACTGCTTGTCGGACAACGGGTCGTTCGACGCGTTCGCTGGGTGCACACCCAACGCGGTCAATCCGAGTGCTGCGCCCGCCGCCAAAACGCGCGAGAGCCGGCGGGAAAAGGTCACCATGGCCGACCATGGTGCCACGGCCGCGGCGTAACTCGGTCTCGGGCTAGGAACCGACGACGCCGACGAGCGTCGCCCATGCGGCATCGAGTTGGGCCTTCGTGACGAACTCGCCCTGCGTGTGAGCGAGCAGCGGGTCGCCCGGGCCGAAATTCGCGGCCGGTATGCCCTGTTCTGCGAAGAACGCGACATCCGTCCAACCCAACTTTGCCCGCGGCGGCCTCCCCGAGCGGTCGACCAGCGATGCCAGAAGCGGGTGGCCGAGCGAGGGCGGCGCGCCCATCGAAACGTCGATCTCGTTCCACCGGTCGCCGCGCGAGGTGTCGAACGCGTCGCCGACGACGGCGCGGACGGTGTCGCGCGCGCCTTCGAGATCGTGGTCGGGGGCGAAACGATGGTTGATCGTGATGGTGCAGCGATCGGGCACGACATTGCGGGCGACCCCGCCGTCGACGAGCACCACTTGCATCGCTTCGCGGTACTCGCACGCGTCGATGAGCGGCTGGCGTCCGGGCCAAGCGCGAACGCGGTCGATCGCCGCTGCCGCGCGATGGATCGCGTTGACTCCCGTCCACGGGCGGGCGCTGTGGGCGCGCTCGCCGGCGAAGGTCAGCTCGACCGAGAACGCGCCCTGACACCCCGCCTCGATCCATGCATCGGTTGGCTCACCCAGGATCGCGGCGTCACACACCGTGAGATCGGGACGGGACGCGAATAATTCGAGCAGCCCGTTGTGTTCACGCGCAACTTCCTCGCACGCGTAGAACACGAAGGTCAGGTCGACTGCGGGCGCGACGTCGCCGCGCCCGACGGCGAGCGCGAGTTCGAGGAACACCGCGAGGCCGCCTTTCATGTCGCTCGCCCCGAGCCCGTAGATCGTGTCGCCTTCGACGCGCGCATCCGCATTGTCATTGACAGGCACGGTGTCGGTGTGGCCCGCGAGCGCCAACCGTCGCGGGTGACCGAAGTTGGTGCGAGCGACGAGGTTGTCGCCGACCCGGTCGACGCGGAACGCGGACACGCCGTCGAACAACGACGCGATGTGGTTGGTGATCGCAGCCTCGTGATGGCTCACCGACGCGATGTTGATTAACTCAACTGTGCGAGCCATCAGGTCGGGCGCAATCAAACGTTGACGCCTTGCTCGCGCAGAATGTCGTTGAGCTTGGCTTTGTCGTGGCGCTCACCTTCGGCGAGGCGCTTCACGATCAGCACGCAGGGCGCGCCGAAGGTGCCGCCGGGGAACTCCTTCATGCGCCAACTCTGCACGGCCACCGACCACGACGGGATCACGCCGCGCGACAGCTCTTCGCCGGTCTGCGCGTCGACCACAGGAATGGTGGGGTTGAGCATGGTGCCTTCGCCGACCACGCAGCCCTCGCCGACGCGCGCGCCCTGCGTGATCATCGACCGACTGCCGATCATCGACTCGTCGCCGATCATTACGGGCGCGGCCTGCGGCGGTTCGAGTACCCCGCCGATTCCCACGCCACCTGACAAGTGGACGTTCTTGCCGATCTGCGCGCACGAACCGACCGTCGCCCACGTGTCGACCATCGTGTTGGCACCCACCCGCGCGCCGATGTTGACGTAGCTCGGCATCAAGATCACGCCCGGCTCGAGGTAGCTACCCCAGCGCGCCGACCCGCCCGGCACCACGCGCACTCCCGCGTCGATGTAGTTGGTCTTGAGCGGCAACTTGTCGGCGTACTCGAACGGGCCCGCTTCGATCGTTTCCATCCCGCGCAGGCGAAACAGCAACAGCACGGCGCGCTTGAGCCATTCGTGCACCACGACGTTGTCGTCGACGAGTTCCGCGATGCGCGCCTCGCCCGTGTCGAGCAAGTTGATCGCTTCGGTGACCGACGCGAGCGCGTCGCGGTCTTTCGTCGAGAGCTCCGCCCGCATCTCCCAAAGCTCGTCGATCGTTGCCCGCAAATCAGCCATAGCGAGAACCTAAACGCCGAGACGGTTGGCGACGAGTTCGAGCCGGTCGTCGGGTTGCACCAACGCGCAGCGCACATAGCGCTGCCCCGCCGGACCGAAGGTGTCGCCCGGCGTGACCAGGCACCCGCCCTCACGAGCAAGCCGATCGACAAGGCGCCACGCGTCACCCTCGGGCGCTTCGGCCCACAAATAGAAGCCGCCCCGCGGCATCGCAGCATCGAGGTCGACCGCTTTGAAGATCTGCGCGGCGCGCTCGAGGCGATGCCGATACCGCCCGGCCTGCTCGTCGACATGGACGTCGTCGTTGAGCGCGGCCACGCCGGCCGCCTGCGCCGGACCAGGCACCATCATGCCGACGTGCTTACGTACCTCGCTCAAGTAGTGCACGAGGTCTGCATCGCCCGCGTAGAAACCCACGCGCAAGCCGGCCAGGTTCGACCGTTTCGAGAGCGAGTGCACTGCGACCACGCCTTCGGTGCCGTGCTGCAAGATGGTGCGCTTGGCGCCGTCCCACGTGAACTCGACGTAGCACTCGTCGCTGAATACCGGCACCGAGTGACGTCGGCCCCATGCGGCAGCGGCGCCGAGGTCGTCGAGTTGCCCGGCCGGGTTGCCGGGCGTGTTGACCCACAGGCAAAGGGCGCGCGCGGCGTCGGCGTCGTCGATCGCGTCGAGGCGCAGGGTGAAGTCGGCCGCGACGGGCACGGCCACGGCGCGGCAGCCGGCAAGGATCGCTCCCATTTCGTAGGTGGGATACGCCAACTCGGGATACAGCACCGTGTCGCGTGACGGATCGCGCAAGGCGAGCCACTGCGGCAGCGTCGCGACGAACTCTTTGGTGCCTACGCACGCGGCGATGTGCGCAGCCTCCACGCTCACGCCGAGACGCCGGTCGATCCACGCCGCAACCGCGTCGCGCAGCGCCGGTGAGCCGATCGATTGCGGATAGCCCCGCTCGGTATTGCTCGTGGCCAACGCGTCGAGCACGGCTTGTGCCGGAGGGTCACACGGTGTGCCGATGGACAAGTCGACGATGCCACCGGGCAGGGCGTCGGCGGCCGCCTTCGCGTCGTTAAGCCGGTCGTAGGGGTAGACCGGCGGGACGAACGGCGACTTAGGCACTCACAACCCAGTTGTCGAAGCGGGCGGCGCCTGCGGCGTCGACGCGCACTTGAACGCGAGTGCCGTGGTCGCTGTGCAACTCCTCGAGCACCTCACCCTCACGATGCACGGCCGCGAGCACGTCGCCCCGGCTGAACGGGATCTCGAGTTCGAGCACGCGTGAGTTGGCCCGCAAGTACGCGGCGAGCGCTTCGAGTAGCTCGCCAATGCCTTCACCGGATTTCGCGCTCACCGCGACAGAACCAGGATGGGCCCGCACGAGGCGCTCGGCTTCGTCGGGGTTGAGGTCGGCCTTGTTGAACACGAGAAGTTCGTCGATCTCGCCCGCGTCGATCTCGCCGAGCACCTCGCGCACGGTCGCCATTTGCGCATCGGGGTTGGGCGCCGACGCATCGACGACGTGCAACACCAGCTCGCTTTCAAGCACGACCTCGAGCGTCGAGCGGAATGCCTCGACCAGTTGATGCGGAAGCTTCCGGATGAAGCCGACGGTGTCGCTGATGAGGATCGTTTCGCCGCCGGGCAATGGCAGCCGACGGGTGCGGGCGTCGAGGGTGGCGAACAGACGATTCTCGGCGTGCACTCCGGCGTCGGTGAGTGCGTTGAGCAACGTCGACTTCCCCGCGTTCGTGTAACCGGCGATCGACACGTTGTGCAGACGAGAGCGCTGCCGCTGGGCGCGCTGCACCGACCGCGTCTTGCCCAGCGTCTTTAGCTCACCTTCGAGCTGCGTGATGCGGCGTTGCAGACGTCGCCGGTCGACTTCGAGCTGAGTTTCACCGGGACCGCGCGTGCCGATGAAGCCGCTGGTGCCGCCCTGCTGCGACAGCGACTTGCCCCGTCCTTTGAGCCGGGGCAAGCGATGACGCAACAGGGCAAGTTCGACCTGCGCTTTACCTTCGAGCGTGCGGGCGTTCTGGGCGAAGATGTCGAGGATCACGTCGGTGCGATCGATCGCAGTGCGACCGAGGATTTTCTCAAGGTTGCGCTGTTGGGCCGGCGACAACTCGTCGTCGAACACGACGGTGTCGGCGTCGACCGTCTCGCTCAACTCGTGCAGCTCTTCGGCCTTACCTTTGCCGATGTATGTCGCAGGGTCGGGCGCGTCACGTCGTTGCAGCACGCGCGCCTCGACGTCGGCGCCTGCCGTGTCGACCAGCAGCGCCAACTCGTCGAGGTACTCCTCGACTTCCTCGACATCGGAACGCCCGAACACCACGCCGACGAGGACGATCTTTTCTCGAAAACTTCGGTCGATAAGCGTCATGGGATCTCGATGCTGGCGATGTAGCGGACGGGTCCTGCGAGTTGCACGTGTTCGATATCGCCGATGTCGACCGCTGCGTCGCCGCCTGGCTGGCGCACCGTAACGAGCGTGCCCGTAACGAAACCCCACCGGGAAGCGGCCACCGCGACCGCGCATGCGCCGGTACCGCAGGCAAGTGTCTCGCCCGCGCCGCGTTCGTGCACGCGCATTTTCACGGTGTCGCCCCCGCGGGCCGGCGCGATCACTTCGAGATTGACGTCGCGATGTTCCGCTCCGGCCGCAGCCAAGTCGTACGTGTCCGGGTCGGAGACGCGGCGCACGCGATGCGGATTACCGACGTCGACGAGCAGGTCGTCGCCATCGTTACCGCTGACGGTGACCGCACCCATATCGACCCGAATGTCGTGCACACCCGCGTCGAGGTCTGCGTCGGGGTCGACGAAGGCGCGACGTATACCGGTTGCGGTGTGCACGGTGATCTCGGGGCCTTTGGCCCAGCGCAGCTTCAGCGCGGCCTGCACGAGGCAGCGCAACCCGTTGCCGCTCATCTCGGCCGGCGACCCATCGGCGTTGAGCAGTTCCATCACGAGATCCGTCTCGGTGCCACGGGTCAGGTGCAGTAACCCGTCGGCGCCGATCCCGAAGCGGCGGTCGCACACGCCGATCGCCAGTTCCGATGTGAACTCCGCGTCACCGGCACACACGAGGAAGTCATTTCCCCATCCTTCGTGTTTGGTGAGCGTCAGCGGCATCGGTCCAGTCTTGCCGACTGACGCCACCCGTAGCGTCAGGCGCTACAGCAGGTGCTCGGGCTGTTCTATGCCGAGCAGCGCCTTGCCGACGCGCTTGAGGTTGTCATCCGAATAAAAGATGTGCGATCGCACCGTGTGCAGGTCACGCACGCATCGCTGCAGCGGGTCGTCGTTGTAAACCGACGAAGCGCCCGCATACGGCGCCACCGCGTCGACGGCGGCGATCCCGGCGCGTAAGAGGCGTTGTCCGGCGCTGTTCACCAACGCCCGCTGGCGTAACGAGCAGCGATCCCCGCGCGTAACGGTGGCCCACGCCTCGCCGATCGCGTCTACAAAGAACGCGCGCGCAGAACGCACGAGCGCATCGGCGTCGGCCACCGCGACCTGCGCCGTCTCATCTTCGGCCACAGTCGCCGACATCGGCCCGGTGCGCCGCTTGGTAACGACTCTTTCGCCGACCTCGTCGATGGCGCGCCGCGCCACGCCTGAAGGCAGACCTGACAGCAGCAGGCTGATCAACATGTAGAAGGAAAATCGGAACAACGCGCCGTCATGGTGCGGCTGTTCGAATAGCGGTGAACACGTCCATTCTTCGGGCACGCGCGCATCGCGGACCACGATGTCGTGGCTTCCGGTGCCGCGCAGACCCGCGCCGAACCAGTTGTCGAGCACTTCGACGCTTTCTCGAGGCAAGTAGGCGTGACGCAGGTCGTACCGGCCGTCGGGCAACACCCGTGGCATCACACCGTCGTCACTCACGCGTACCCCGGCCATGAACAGATCCGCGTGGGGGCTTCCGCTGTTGAAAGGCCACCGGCCATTGACGACTAGCGCGCCCTTGCCATCTGGCACGCCTTGGCCCAGCGGCGCGAAGACGCCAGTCGAGCACTGGTCGGGGTTGCCACCGAGCAGTTCGAGCGCGACGTCGGGCTCGAGCCACGCGAGCACGAAGGTGGCGTTGCCGATCAGAATTGACCACCCGGCAGAGCCGTCGGCATACGAGAGAGTCTCAATCGCTTCGAAGATCGTGAGGGGGTCGGCTTCCCAGCCGCCGAGCGCGGCAGGCATCGCCATTCGGAACAGCCCTGCTCGCCGGGCTGCGGCCACTACCTCGGGCGCCAACGTACGTAGCCGCTCGCTCTCGACCGCGTAGTCGCGGATGAGCGGATCCAGCGCGGCAGCGGCCGGCCGCAACTGGTTCGTGGACGTCACCTCGACGTCGAACACGGTGCTCATTGCGAACGCCGTGCCGTCAGCACAACCGCAACCCCGGGAAGTTCGAGCGCGCCGTCGGCACGCGTGTACGGGGCGACCGCGGCCTGCAATCGCGTTCGAAGTCGGCTCCGCGTTTCGGCGTCCAGACCGTTGACTACGCCGACCACGGGCCCGGCGACGGTGAGGTTTCGCGTCCACCACGCGTCGAAAGAATCCGAGTACAACGGGACCGACACGGTGTCGGTGGTGATGTCGACGAAGCCGGTATCGGTGAATCGGGCGACGAGTTCGTGAGTGTCCGACAGGGCAAGCGGCCCCGGCATCCCGGGCGGCGGAAGCACCAATCCTGTGACTTCTTCGATGCAGTCGAGCAGCACGCCGAGCCACGGATTGGCGGCGCGGGGGCCCCACACCGCGATCGCCACCCGACCGTTTGGCCTCAGGATGCGGAACATCTCGCTCAACGCGCGCCGCGTGTCGAGCGCAAACATGAGGCCTTCGCGGCACAACACGACGTCGAAGGACTGGTCAGCCAGATCGATGTCTTCGATGTCGATCACTGCGGCGCGTGCGGCCGTGAGGCCGCGGGCTGCGATCCGCTGCGCGGCGGCCTCGACCATCGCGGGCACCACGTCTGAGATCAACACGTCGGCATCGGCACCGATCGCGTCGGCCGCCGCAAGGCCGGCACCTCCCGGGCCGGCCGCCAGGTCCACGACTGCGTCGCCACGTTGAAGCGCTACGCCCGCGAGCATCCGGGCCGTCACCTCCGCACTGCGCACGTCGATCTCGTCGGCGCGAGCGGTCCACGGCTCGGCCGACTTGGCCCAGACGCTGTGTACAAACGCTCGGGCATCGCTTTGGGACTGGGTCGGTGTCGGCATTTCGTTCCTCGTTTCCTGTAGTGCGATATTCGCTACTCGTGACGAGTATCCAATAATTCACTACACTCGTCAAGTGCCTAATTCGACGGAACGACGGTCGTACAACTCGCCGGCCCGCCAAGCCAAGGCCGCCGCGACGCGTCGGACGATCGTCGGGGCCGCCGAGCGACTCTTCACCCGTGACGGCTACCCGGCAACGACAATGGAGGCAGTGGCGACCGAGGCGGGCGTGTCGCTCAAGACCGCGTACCTCGCGTTCACGACGAAGGCGGGCCTGTTGCGGGCCGTGTGGGATCTGCGCCTCAAAGGCGACGACGGGACCGCTCCGTTAACGCAGCACCAATGGTTTCGCGAGGTGATGGACGAGCCGGATCCGTTCCGAAAATTGCAGCTCAACGCCCGGAACTCACGAGCGGCGAAAACCCGGATAGGGCCGATGTTCAAGGTGATCCGCGGCGCCGCCGAGGTCGACGACGACTGCGCCGGCTTGTGGAGCTTGATCCAATCCGACTTCCATGCGAACCAGCGGACCATTGTTGACGCGCTGCATCGCACCGGCGCGTTGCGCCGGGGCATGTCGGTCGCGAAAGCCACCGACATCCTGTGGACGTTGAACAACCCCGACGTATGGATCCTTCTCGGCGTGGAACGCAAGTGGACACCCAGGGCCTACGAGCTATGGCTCGCTGACAGCTCCTGCGTATTGCTGCTCGAGCCGCGTTCTTAGATCAGAGCGCCGGAACCTCTTTCGTAGTGGCCGGAAGCCACGCGATGCGGGGGTCGCGGCGGAACCACACACGCTGGCGACGGGCGAACTGCACGGTCGCCTTTACCGCAGTGTCGATGCACGCGTCGAGAGGCCGACCCGTCTCGACGTGCTCGAATAGCTGCCGGTAACCCAATGCCTGGCGGGCGGTGCGCGACACTCCCCCGTCGCGTTTGGCCAGCGCCCGCACCTCGTCGACAAAACCGGCGTCAAGCATCTGCGCGAACCGCTGCGCCAGTCGTTCGCCGAGTGACTGACGCGCTGGCCACAAGCCGATGAGCCGGAACTGCGTCGCTGGGTACGCGTCGAGGCCGGGCCCGAAGCTTGAGAACGGCCGGCCCGATCCTTCCGTGACTTCGAGGGCGCGCACGATGCGTCGGCGATTCGTCGGCTCCATCTTCGTGGCCGCAAGTGGGTCGGCTGATTGAAGCCGGCGGTACAACTCGGCGGTGTCGGACAACGCTTCGAGCCGATCGCGCACGTCGGGGAATCGCGGCGGTACGTCGAGGCCGTCGACTGCGGCGCGCACGTACAGGCCGGTGCCTCCGACGAGCAACGCCCGGTGCCCACGCGCCTCGATGTCGCGCACCGCCGCTGCGCAATCCCGTTGAAACCGCGCCAACGTGTAGTCGTCCGACGGATCGACAATGTCGACCAAGTGGTGCCGCACCGCAGCACGGTCGGCCACGGTGGGCTTGGCGGTGCCGATGTCCATCTCGCGATACACGCACATCGCATCGACGGAGACGATCTCGAACTCGGGGTCGTCGGCCGCGATGCGCATCGCGAGGCGCGACTTGCCGGATCCGGTCGGCCCGACCACAGCGACGTGACGGCCGGGCGCCGCGGTCACTGACTCAGAGCGCAGCGACGGGAATGCGCGTCTTGTGCTTCGGGCCGGCGGTGACGGCGACGACCTCACCGATGAGGTGGTGACGTCCGGCGCTGGTGATCACGACATCGGCGTAGCCACCCGAGGCCGTGCGTAGCTCACCGTCGCTGCGGGGCTCGAAGTGCACCAGCTTGTTCTGCGTGGTTCGGCCCGACCACCGCGTGTCGTGACGAGGGGACGGCCCCTCGATGAGCACCGATTCGACGCGCCCCACCCGCGCTTCGTGACGGGCCAACGCCGAACGCTCGACCACGACGCGCAGTCGTTCGAAGCGGTCGGCGATGACGTCTTCAGGCACGAACGCATCGGTCATCGTCGCCGCCTCGGTGCCGGTGCGGGGCGAGAAGATGAAGGGGTAGCAACTGTCGTAACCCACCTCGGCCGCCACTGCGAGCGTGGCTTCGAAGTCGTCGTCGGTCTCGCCCGGGAACCCCACGATGATGTCGGACGTGACCGCGAGGTCGTCGATCGCGGCTCGCGCCAGCCGCACCTTCTCCAGATAGCGCTCTGCGGTGTAGCCGCGATGCATCTTGGCCAGCACCCGGTCGCTGCCGGACTGCAACGGGAAGTGCAAGTGGTTACACACGGCGCCGGTTTCGGCCATTGCCGCGAACGTATCGGCGCGCATGTCTTTGGGGTGGGGCGACGTGAACCGCACCCGTTCGAGACCGTCGATGGCGCCCACCTCGCGCAACAGCTGGGCGAACAGCGGCGACCGCTTGGTGATGTCTCGGCCGTACGAGTTCACGTTCTGGCCGAGCAGCGTTATTTCGGTGACGCCTTGGACGACCAGTGCGCGCACCTCGGCCACAAGTTCGTCGATCGGGCGGCTGATCTCTTTGCCCCGTACCGACGGGACGATGCAAAACGCACACGAGTTGTCGCAGCCGATTTGGATCGTGACCCACGCCGCGTAGGACACGTCACGACGAACCGGCAGCGCCGAAGGAAACGCGTCGGATTCTTCGAGGATCTCCATGACCGGGCCGTGCGCGGCGGCCTCGCGCAACAATTCGGCGGCACGGCCCACGTTGTGGGTGCCGAACACCGCGTCGACGAACGGCGCCTTGCGCTGGATGAGGTCGCGATCCTTTTGCGCCAGGCACCCCGCGACCGCGATCTGCATGTCGGGCTTGCGATCTTTGGTCGACTTCAGATGCCCGAGCGTGCCGTAGAGCCGGTTGTCGGCGTTCTCGCGTATGCAACAGGTGTTGAGCACGACCACGTCGGCGTCTTCGACCGATGCCGCGGCAACCAATCCGTCGGCTTCGAGCAATCCCGCGATGCGCTCACTGTCGTGCTCGTTCATCTGGCACCCGAAGGTACGCACGAAATACGAACGCTCGGCCACCTCCCCACGTTACTGAGGGGGCGCCGAGCGTCCGCTTTCCTTGCTGTAACTGCTGTGGTGCGACCGCTTAGCCCTCGGCGTCGGCCAATGCGTCCAACGAGATGGGCTCGTCGTCGCCTTCGCCTTCGCCGAGCGCGATGTCGGCCAATGCTTCTTCGTCGACACCGATGCCCGATGCCTTGCAGATGCGGTCGTACAGCGTGACCATCAACTCAGGGTGCTCGAGCAGGAAGTTCTTGGCGTTCTCACGACCCTGACCGAGCTGTTCACCTTCGTAGGTGTACCAAGCGCCCGACTTCTTGACGATGCCGAGATCCACACCGATGTCGATGACCGAACCTTCGCGGCTGATGCCCTTGCCGTAGACGATGTCGAACTCGGCCTGCCGGAAGGGCGGCGCCACCTTGTTCTTGACGACCTTGACGCGGGTGCGGTTGCCGACCACCTCGGCGCCGTCTTTGATCTGCTCGATGCGCCGGATGTCGAGCCGTACCGAGCTGTAGAACTTCAGCGCCCGACCGCCGGGGGTTGTTTCCGGCGACCCGAACATCACGCCGATCTTTTCCCGCAGCTGGTTGATGAAAATGCAGATCGTGTTGCTGCGGTTCAGGTTGGCGGTGATCTTGCGCAGCGCCTGGCTCATGAGACGGGCCTGGAGACCGACGTGGGTGTCGCCCATCTCGCCTTCGATTTCGGCTCGCGGGGTGAGCGCCGCCACCGAGTCGATCACGAGCACATCAAGCGCACCCGACCGGATCAGCATGTCGGCGATCTCAAGCGCTTGCTCCCCGGTGTCGGGCTGCGAGATCAGCAATTCGTCGGTGTTGACACCGATCGACGCCGCGTAGATCGGGTCCATGGCGTGCTCGGCGTCGATGTAGGCGCAGGTGCCGCCGTTGCGCTGCGCCTCAGCCACCACGTGCATGGCCAGAGTCGACTTACCCGAAGACTCCGGACCAAAGATCTCGACGACCCGGCCGCGGGGCAAGCCGCCCACGCCGAGCGCCAGGTCGAGCGCCAACGCGCCCGTTGGGATCGTTTCGATCGCCATGTTCGGCTTGTCGCCCATGCGCATCACTGCGCCCTTACCAAACTGCTTCTCGATCTGACCAAGCGTCGTGTCGAGTGCCTTTTCGCGCTCCACCGGAGCCCCTCTTTCTGTCGTTATGTGCGGAAGGTTTGTGTCTGTGAAGTGCACCCTACGGAGGGGGTGTAACACCGGGCAGTGCGTGTACTGCTGAAGTGACATCAGCGTAATTCCGAACGCGTGTTCGTACAAGCATCTCCGGCAAAATCATGCGGTGCGTGACTTCGACGAGCTCGTGGGCGAAGCCGAGGCCGCTCCGATCGTCGGCTGGGATTTCAGCTGGCTCGACGGACGAGCCACCGAGGCACGGCCGTCGTGGCAGTTTCGCGAACGCGTCGCCCGGCGCGCCGCAACCGCGAACGCAATGCTGGAACTGAGTTGCGGCGACGGCACGCTTCTGGCCGCGCTGCCGCACACACCACCGCTCGTCGTAGCGACGGAGGGGTATTGGCCGAACGCGACGATCGCGGCGCAGCGGATCGAGAACCTGATCGCCACGCTCGACAACGAACTGCCGTTGCGCGACGAGGCATTCGACCTCGTCACGTCCCGCCACCCGATCGTTGCGTGGTGGAACGAGGTCGCCCGCGTCCTCGAGCCCGACGGCGCCTACGTCGCACAACACGTCGGTCCTGGGAGCGGGCGCGAGATCACGAGCTGGCTGATGGGCCCGCACACGATCAGCATGGCGCGGCACCCAGATCACGCCCGACGCGCCGCGATGGCCGTTGGCCTCGACGTGGTCGACTTGCGGGCGGAGAACCTGCCGATGATCTTCGACGACATCGGCGCCGTCGTGTACTTCCTTCGACTGGTCGTGTGGATGGTGCCCGACTTCTCCGTGCCCCGTTATCGCGACCGGCTACGCGCAATGCACGAACACATCGAGAAGCGCGGCCCGTTCCACGCCACCAGCGCACGCTTCTTCATCGACGCGCGCAAGCTGGCGTAGTTACGGCACAGGCACGGTCGCGAGCTGCGACGCGATCAACTCCCGGTCTTCGGGATCCACGATCGCAGCTACCGCCTGTTGCGCCAGCGCGTAGTACTTCGCGAATTCGACCTCGTCGCCCGCGGCGGCCGCGGCGCGCGCCATACCCTCGAGCATCGACGCGCGACGCCAATCGGTCCACCCCTCGTTCTCACACGTCGCGAACGCCCGTCGCGCGTACACCTGGGCCATCCATCCGTAACCCAGCAGCGACGCAACGTGCGCGATCTGCCAGTCGCCGGTCGCCCACTGTTCGGCACCGCCGACGAAGCCCCAGTGCCACCGCGACGTGAACGCCCGCTGGAGCATCTCGGCGTCGTCGTCAGGCGTGCGGTCGGTCTTGTCGATCAACTCCCACGCGCCGTTGAATGTCTCGATCGCGAAATATTGGTGCGCTTCCTTCTCGTCGTTCATCAGTCCTCCATCAGTCGGTGGCGCAACAAGTCCATCAGTGAGATAGCCGAGAACTGCCGCACCCGCTCGCGGTCACCCGGAAGCCGGCCGGCAACTGCCTCGGCGTCGCCATCGCGCGCGATCCCGTAGAACACCGTGCCCACGGGTTGGCCGTCTTGCTCGTCGGGGCCGGCGACACCGGTCACCGACAATCCAATATCGGCGCCGAGCACCTTCGCCGCGCCCTGAGCCATAGCCATCGCGGCGTCAGCCGACACGACAGGCCCCTCAGCGACGCCGAGCACCGAGAACTTCACCTCGGACGCGTACGAAATGACGCCGCCCCGGAACCACTTGCTCGCACCCGGTACTGCTGCGCAGCGCGACCCGACGAGACCGCCGGTCAGTGACTCGGCTAAGCCGAGCGTTTGACCCTTCGCGACGAGCAGCTTGCCCACTGCGGCTTCCATCGTTTCGTCGTCGACACCGAACACGATCGGGCCGAGGAGCCGGCGAACTTCGATGTCTTCGGCATCGAGCGCGGCTATCGCCTCGGATTCGGTCGGCGCTTTCGCCGTGAGCCGCACTTTGATTCCCTCGATGCCGCTCGCCAGGAACGCGATGGTGACCGGAGCGCCCGACGCCGCCAGAACGTCGAACCGTGGCGCCAGCTTCTCGGCCAACGTCGACTCGGCCAAGCCCCATGTTCGCAACACGCGGCTGCGGATCGTGGCCGACTCGCCCGAGCGGCCCAGCAGGTCGGGCAGCACGGCGCGCTCGAACATGTCGTACATCTCGTAGGGCACACCTGGCACCGCGTACATCACCTTGTGTCCAACGGGACAGATCAACCCGGGCGCGGTGCCCATTGTCTGGTCGATCGCCGTGGCGCCTTCGGGCACGTCTGCCTGCACACGGTTGTTGGCCGCCATTTCGCGACCGCGCGCGCTGAACATCTGCTCGATGCGCGCCTCGATTGATGCGTCGCGTTCGAGGTTCACGTTCATCACTGCGGCCAGTGCCTCGCGCGTGATGTCGTCTTGTGTTGGCCCGAGTCCACCGCACACGATCACCGCGTCGGAGCGGGCAAGCGCGGCGCGCAAAGCGTGCACGATGCGCGGCAGGTTGTCGCCGACCGCGGTCGAGAAATGGCGGTCCATTCCCGCCGCCGCGAGGCGCTCGCCCAACCACGCCGAATTGGTGTCGACGATTTGGCCGAGCAGCAACTCCGTGCCCACGGCCACCACTTCAACGCGCACGCGCTTTGCGACCTCCCTCGAGGAAATACTGCGCGCCGGTGACAAGCGTGAGCACGACGGCGATCCAGATCAGCGTGGTGTACCACCAGTGCACGTTCGTTGTGAGCGGCAGCAACGCGAATCCGATGGCCACTTCGGTGACGACAGTCTTCACCTTCGCCCACCATCGCGCCGGGACGCTGACGCCTTGTTGGGCAAGACGTGAACGGAACAGCGACACCGCGATCTCGCGTACGCCGATCAGCGTCGCCGGCAACCACCACAGATCACCGCGCGACACGAGAGCCGCGAGCGCGCCAAGCACGAGGACCTTGTCGGCCAACGGATCGAGAAACGCTCCCGAATTCGTGACGCCTTGGCGCCGCGCGATGTAGCCGTCGACACCGTCGGTCACGCACAGCACAAACCAGAACCCCACCGCGGGCCACGACGCGCCGCCCGAGGCAATCATCACCAGCAAGATCGGGCTGATAAGTAG
>JBEEFT010000159.1:0-13451 GCA_041166225.1 Actinomycetota bacterium
CTAAACGTCCACTTGCGAGGCCGCACAACCACCGCAACTAGCACTCCGATTGAAGCGAGCGCTCCTACCAATGCGAGCAACAAAAACCGGTCTCCATCGCCGCGACCCCCGCTGTTGGCCAAGAACGCAGCTGACGCACCCGCGACTGAAGCGAGCGTTGCGGCTCTACCGATGAGGCTTTCGAGCTTCGATTGTTGATAGTCAAGCGAGCGCTTCGCTTCATCAAACGCGAATTCTTCCAGGGTCTCCACGATCGTCATGCTGTCATCGCCGTCTACCGCGCTCCGCAATGGCACGCGGATGGCACGACTCGCCATCGGCCGAGGCCGGCAGCGCGTGACGGCGACGCTTACAGGGGCAACTACCTGCATGTTTTCGGAGCCCGAAGTCAGAGTTGAACTGACGACCTACGCATTACGAGTGCGTTGCTCTACCACTGAGCTATTCGGGCGTGCCGTGTTTGGCGGCGAGAAAGTATGGCCTAGCCGGACAGTCGGGCGAGAAGTCCTTCGAGAAGCGGCAGCTCGCCCGGGTTGTATTGCAAGCGGTCGGCGACGTCCGCGAGCACGTCGAGCGCGTGAAGCGCGTGTCGCGCCTGGCGCGTGGGTTCGGTCGCGACCTTTTCGCGGTAGACGCACGACAACGCGACCAGGCCGGCGCGGAGGTCGTCGGTGCGGGCGCGGCGCTGCGCGCGCTTCTGGCGGGTTTCGATCTCGCGCCGCGACGGCACGGGCAGGCCTTGTTTGGCGTGTTCGGCCATTGCGGCGTCGTCGCGCTTTTGTTGTTCGACGATCGGGGCGGCGGCCGCTTCGAGCAGACCGACAAGCACGTTCGCAACGGCGACGACCTGGCCCGCGGTTCCGTCGAGCTGGTCGGGCACCGAGCGCCACACGGCCAAGCGCAGGCGCATATCGCGGTCGTTGGCGATGGTGCGGGCGCGCTGCATGGATCCGGCGGCAAGCGACGCCGCTTCTGCCGCGTCGGCCGGCTCGATGCCTTCGTTGATCAGCGCGTCAGCGATTACTTCGGGGGCAAGGGGTGGGAACTCGACGCGCACGCAGCGGCTGGCGATCGTGACGAGTTCGGGGGTCACCTGGTCGGCGATGATCACGAACACCGTCGAAGCCGGCGGCTCCTCGATGGTCTTGAGCAGCGCGGGAGCGGCTTCTTCCACGGCGTGGAAGTCGGTGAGCACGAGCACTTTGCGACCGCCCTCCATCGGCGACCGAAGCGCGAGACGAGTCATCTCGCGTGCATCGTCGACGAGGATCGACGCGCCGCTGCGCTCGAGCACGATCAGGTCGGGGTGCGTGTCGAGCAGGGCCCGCCGACACGTGGAGCACTCGCCGCAGCCACCGTTCGGACACAACAGCGCGGCGGCGAAGCCGCGCGCAGCCGCGAGCGCTCCGAAACCGTCCGGCCCGTCGAAGAGGTACGCGTGCACCGGAGCGCCGGCGGCCGAACGCAAGAACGCCACCGCTCGGTCCTGGCCCACGACGCCGTCGAACAGCGCCAACACGGGCGCGTCGGTCGCGTTCATTGCGCCGCGCTCCATTCGTCGTAGGCCCGGTTGACGCGCGCTTCCACGTCTTCGATGGTGCCTGCACCGTCGACGACAATCCAGTGCGCCGGATCGCCTTCGGCGAGCTCGACGAACCCGCGCGTGACGCGCCGATGGAACTTCTTGCCGAGCCGCTCCATGCGATCGGTGGGCCGCTGCAAGCGTTCGGCGGCGACGTCGGTCGACACCGACAGCAACACGTTGACGTCCGCGGCGCGGCCACCCGTCGCCCACGCCGACAGCTTCGTCAGCTCTGCGACGTCGAGGCCGTGCCCGAAGCCCTGGTAGGCAAGAGACGAACCGATGAAGCGATCGGTCACCACAGTGTCGCCTCGCTCGAGCGCAGGCGCGATGACGTCGGTGACGTGTTGCGCCCGCGCCGCCGCCATCAGCAACGCTTCCGTGCGCGGGTCGACCGCGCCCGACGACGGGTCGAGCACCAGCGCGCGGATCCGCTCACCCAACGCGGTGCCGCCGGGCTCACGGCTGAGGACGGCGCCGAGACGCGCCGCGAGACGAGCGGCCTGGGTCGACTTCCCCGATCCTTCGCCGCCCTCGAACGCGATGAGGCGCGCGATCACGTCGTCGCGGGAGTTTCGGTCAGCGCCGACCTGAACGAATACAGAGCGAGGAACCCGGCGCCGGTGATGATGGCACCGACCATCCACAACGCCAGTCGCACGCCCGACTGATGCGATCCCAGGGTCAACGCGAGTGACGCAAGCAGGCGGCTCAACAGAGGCGCGACGGTGAAGGCTAAGAGCAAGCACACGCGTATCAAGGCGTAAAGAGTGGCGAAGGTGCGGCCGCGTAGCGCGTCGTCGACGTTGGTTTGCAGAATCGTAAAGCCGAGCACGTAGACCGCTCCGGCGCACAGGCCCAAGCCCGCCATCCACAGCACCGCCGGCGTCATGGTCGACGATGCCGCTCCGAGCGAGATACACGCGGCGGCGACGAACAGCGCTCCAGTGAAAACGGGTTCGGGCTTGAGATGGCGCTGCAGGAACGACAAACCGAGCACCGAAATCGCAACGCCAAAGCCCAGGCCCGAGATCAACGCGCCGAAACCGGCCGCGCCGCCGCCGAGGTCCTGGCGGGCGAACACTGAGCCCAACGGCACAAGCATGCCGCCGCCGAAGAGTCCCGCGCCGAGGCCAAGCATCACCGACCTCACGCGGGCGCTCGAGCCGATGAACTTCCACCCCTCGCGCAAGTCGCGCAGCGTGTTCGGCTTCTCGTCGTCGTCGAGCGCGGCCGTCGCTTTGCGCGGGAACGTGAGTGACCGGACCAGCAACCCCGAGGCGATGAACGTCAAACCGTCGGCCCACAGCGCGAGGGACTCCTGGTCGGTTTTCAAGGAATGCAAAAACGAGATGTGCCCCACGGCCTCGGCCACGGTGGCGAGCAACGAAAAGGCGAGGGTGCCGAGAGGGAAGGTGCCGTATGCCGCGGCAATCGACAACGAGTTGGCGGAAGCCAATTGGTCGTGGGGCACGAAGTTCGGAACGGTGGCCTCCTTCGCCGCCGACCACGCGATCGACAGCGCCTCCAGGAACAGCGACGCCAACACCAAGCCGTAGACCGAATTCACGAACGGCAGGAACACGAACACGAGGGCCCGACCCACGTCGCAAGCCATCATCATGCGGCGGCGGTCGAGTCGGTCGAGCAGCACGCCGGCGACGGGGCCTAGGAAGAACCCCGGCAACAGGCGGGCCGACAACACGAAGGCGACTGCGGTTTCGCCCGAGCCCTTCGACACGCGTGTGGCCAATGCGATTACGGCGACGAACCCGATCCAGTCGCCGAAGCTCGACACGAGCGACGCCGTCCACAGCCGTCGGAACGACGGATAGGAGAAGACTCCTTTACGGGCCGCGCCTTGGCCCTGCGTCTGCGGCTCCGCCACGCAGAAAGACTAGGACGCGGACTTCGGCGTTGCGGTCTTCTTGGCGCCCGTCTTCTTGGGCGCGGCCTTCTTCTTGGCAGGCGCGCGCTTGGCTGCAGACTTCCGGCCGTTCGCCTTCGCGGGAGCGGGCCCCTTCGCTCGCTTCTCAGCCAGTAGCTCAATCGCGCGCTCTTCGCTGAGCGTCTCGAGTGCGACGCCCGCAGGGATGGTGGCGTTGGTCTCGCCGTCGGTGACGTAGGCGCCGAAGCGGCCGTCCTTCACGAGCATCGGCTTGCCGCTGATCGGGTCGTTGCCAAAAGTCTTCAGGGGCGGCTTGGCCACGCCACGACGACCCCACTGCTTAGGCTCGGCATAGATGGCTACGGCTTCGTCGAGGGTGATCGCGAAGATCGATTCCTCGTCGGGCAGGCTGCGGCTGTCGACGCCCTTGGTGAGGTACGGCCCGTAGCGACCATTCTGCGCGACGATCATTTGGCCGTCGCTCGGATCGACGCCGACGTCGCGAGGCAACGACAACAACTTGAGCGCGTCGTCCATGGTGAGGGTCTCGAGGTCCATCGTGCTGAACAGCGAGGCCGTCTTGGGCTTGGACTTCGTCTTGCCCTTGTCGTCGGTGACGATTTCGCCGAGCTGCACGTAGGGCCCGTACTTGCCGTTCTTGGCCAGCACTGGCAAGCCTTCATGCGTCCCCAGGTCGCGGTCGCTCGAGGGCGCGTTGAACAGCTCGAGGGCGCGTTCCACCGTGAGTTCGTCAGGCGGAATTTCGGGTGCAAGCGACGGGCCGTTGGTTTCGCCGACCTGCAAGTAGGGCCCGTACTTGCCCACGCGCACCACTACTGGCTCGCCGTCGCTATTCGCGCCAAGGACGATCGAGTTCACCGCGGCCGCGTCGATCTGGTCCATCGCGCTGTCGACCATCGGCTTGAGCCCGGGCTCGGCGCCCCCGAAATAGAACCCGGTGAGCCACGGCACCCGCTCGGCCTGGCCCGAGGCGATCTTGTCGAGATCGTCCTCCATGTCCTTGGTGAAGTCGTAGTCGACGTACTGACCGAAGTGCGCCTCGAGCAGTTGCACCACGGCGAAAGCGGACCACGTCGGCACCAGCGCCTGCCCCTTCTTAAACGCGAACCCACGGCCAGGGTCGAGGATCGTCCCGATAATCGAGGCATACGTGGACGGCCGACCGACACCGAGCTTTTCGAGTTCCGCGATCAACGAGGCCTCGGTAAAGCGCGCCGGTGGCTTCGTGTCGTGGCCCTGGGGCAAGTACGACTCGCCGCTGAGGGCGTCGCCTTCGGTCATCGGCGGCAGCACGCGGTCGTCGTCGTTGTCGGCCTCGGCGTCGTCGGAGCCTTCGATGTACACCCGCTGGTAGCCGGGAAACGTGATCACAGTGCCCGACGCAGTGAACTCGCAGTCTTCCTGCGCAGTGACTGCGCCGATTCGCACGGACACAGTGGAGCCGACGGCATCGGCCATCTGCGAGGCGACCGTGCGCTTCCAAATGAGGTCGTAGACGCGGGCCTGGTCGGCGTCGACGCGATTGCGGACCTGATCGGGGTGCTGAAACGCCTCGCCGGCCGGACGGATCGCTTCGTGCGCTTCCTGCGCGTTCTTGACCTTCTTGTTGTATTGCCGCGGGGCGTCGGGCACGTACTGCGCGCCGTAGAGCTCCGACGCGGCGCGGCGCGCCCCGGCCACGGCCTGCTCGCTCAAGTTGGTTGAGTCGGTGCGCATGTAGGTGATGAAGCCGTTTTCGTACAGGCCCTGGGCGGCGCGCATCGCCCGAGACGCCGTCATGCCGAGCTTGCGACCCGCTTCCTGTTGCAGCGTCGACGTGATGAACGGCGGTTTGGGCGAGCTGCGATACGGCTTTTCGTCGACGCTGCGTACGGCGACGGGCGCGTCGGCGAGACGATCGGCGAGGCCGCGGGCGTTCGACTCGTCGAGCAGCAACCGGTCGGCGTTGAGCGCGCCGGTGGCGGCGTCGAAGTCTTTGCCGTCGGCGAGGCGCTTGCTGTCGACCGATGCGAGCTTGGCTTTGAACGCCGCGTCGTCCTTGCGAAACACCGCCTCGATATCCCAGTAGTTCGCAGAACGAAACGCCATGCGCGCCCGTTCGCGCTCGACAAGGATCCGGATCGCCGGGCTCTGCACGCGGCCCGCAGTGGCACCGCCGGGGCCTTTGCGCCGCAGCACTTCGATGAGCCGCCAGCCGTAAAGACGGTCGAGGATGCGCCGAGTTTCCTGCGCGTCAACAAGCTGCATGTCGACGTCGCGGGGATTCGCGACCGCCTCTTCGATGGCGGCGCGGGTGATCTCATGGAAGACCATGCGCTTGACGGGCACAGTCGGCGACAGCGTCTCCAAGAGGTGCCAGCTGATGGCTTCACCTTCTCGGTCTTCGTCGGTGGCGAGGTACAGCTCGCTCGCATCCTTCAGCAGCGCCTTCAGCTCGCGGACCTTCTGCTTCTTGGACTCCGACACGACGTAGAGCGGCTTGAAGTCGTTGTCGACGTCCACCCCGTCTCGCGACCACTTCAACGACTTGTAGGCCTCGGGGATCTCCTTGGCGCTGCGAGGCAGGTCGCGAATGTGGCCGACCGATGACTCAACTAAATAGTCGTCGCCGAGGAAACCCGCGATGGTGCGGGCCTTGGCTGGGGACTCGACGATGACGAGGGGTTTGGCCATAACTCTTTTTCCAGCGTTGGCAGACGAATCGGCATCTGTCAAACCCCCGATTCCCGGAATCGCCCTCTAGCGTCTCTGGCGATGTCGAATCTGTTGAACCCGCACGACCTGATCCAGACGTTCGGAACCGCCGGTTTGATCGCTGTGATCTTCGCCGAGTCAGGCCTGCTCATTGGCTTTTTCCTTCCCGGCGACTCGCTCCTGTTCACGGCCGGTTTGCTCGCGAGCCAGGGCAAGTTGAACCTCGCCGTGATCATCGTGGGGTGCAGCCTCGCCGCTGTCGTCGGCGACCAGGTCGGCTACCAATTTGGCAAGCGGGTGGGGCCCACGCTGTTCCGCCGAAACGACTCGCGCCTGTTCAAGCAGGAGTACGTCGAGAAGGCGCAGGGCTACTTCGACCGGTACGGCAGTCGCACGATTGTGATGGCGCGGTTCGTGCCGATCGTGCGCACTTTCGCGCCGATCGTCGCGGGCATCGGCGAGATGAAATGGCGCACGTTCGCGATGTTCAACGTGGCCGGCGGCGTCGCGTGGGCCACCGGCGTGATCCTCGCAGGAAAAATTCTCGGCGACACGGTCCCGTCGATCGACAAATACCTGTTGCCGGCGATAGCGGTGATCGTCGCGCTGTCGCTCATCCCGGTCGTGCTCGAGGTCCGGCGTTCCCGCCGCGCGTAATTCACAACTCGTCCACAGCCTTTAAACCCTTGCTGTCCACAGGGCGAAAGGCGCACGGTGGACTTCTGGTCATCACCGCCCCCCGCCTTGCTGCCGAGTTGCGACGCCGCCGTGGCTGCCGTCGCGCGCTCGTCGAACAACTCGAGCAGACGAACGACACCACTTGGGTGCCCGACGACCTGCGCCGCGCCCCCACGAACCTGCTCGTGCTCGCGGCGATGAATCTGGCCAACCGCCGCGGCATTCGCGACACCTAGAACGCGAACTGGTCGCGGAATCCGACGGATTAAACGCCGGATCCCGCGACCAGTTGGGTTTAATGCAGTACTTGTGGTGCCGCTAGCGGCGCGGCGCGGCTTTCTTGGCCGGAGCCTTCTTCGCGGCAGTGGCTTTCTTGGCCGGAGCCTTCTTGGTGGCGGTGCCGGCACGAACGGCGGTCTTGACCGTGCCGCTGTCGGCAACGACGGTCTGTTCGGCCACAGCAGGAGCGACGGCGGGAGCCGGGCTCGTGGCGGCCGAGGCCGTTGCAAAGTCGGCATCGGTACCAATGCCACCCGACTCACGCTTCGAGAACGCGACGGCGCCGATGAGGATGAGAAGGGCGACGCCCGCGATCGTGTAGCGCTCAGCGGTGTGATGCTGCGCCTTGATCACGGCCGGCAGGATGAGCAGCGAAACAAGGTTCATCACCTTGATGAGGGGGTTCAACGCCGGGCCGGCGGTGTCCTTGAAGGGGTCACCGACGGTGTCGCCGATCACGGCCGCCTTGTGAGCGTCGGATCCCTTGCCGCCTTCGTTGCCGTCCTCGATGTACTTCTTGGCGTTGTCCCACGCACCACCCGCGTTGCTCAGGTAGTTGGCCATCAGCTGGCCCGTAAGGATCACAGCAGCGAGGAACGCGCCCAGCGCCTGGTACCCGATGCCGAAGCCGATCACAGCCGGCGTGAGCACTGCGAGCAGCGCCGGCGTGGCGAGTTCGCGCAATGACGCTGCGGTGCAGATGTCGATGACCGGTGCGTAGTCAGGACGCTTGGTGCCGGCCATGATCTGGCCGTCGGCGAACTGACGGCGTACCTCTTGCACCACGACGCCGGCCGTGCGGCCAACGGCGCGGATAGCCAGGGCCGAGAACATGAAGGCGATCGAGCCACCGACCAAGAGGCCGCAGAAGGTCTTGGGGTCGGCGACGTTGATCGGGATCACGTCGAACACGCCACGAGGCGTATTGAGGAGCCGGTCGATCTGTGCTCGGGGCAGCAGCTCGCCGGCCGCTGTCTCGATGAACGACGCGAACAACGCAACGGCGGCGATGACGGCCGAACCGATGGCAAAGCCCTTGGTGACGGCCTTGGTGGTATTACCAACGGCATCGAGGCTGACCATGATGCGCTCGGCTTCGCCGGTGAACTCGCCCGACATCTCGGCGATACCGGCGGCGTTATCGGCAACCGGACCGAACGTGTCTTCCGACACGATGACGCCGGTGGTCGCGAGCATGCCCATGCCGCACAGGGCGACTAGGTAAAGCGAGAGCTGCAGGTTGCCGCCGCCCAGGCCGATAGCGGCACCGATGGCAACCGCGATCGCGATGATGGCGTAGACGGAGCTCTCGAGGCCCGAGGCCGTACCGGACAACACGGTGGTCGCGGGACCGGTACGAGCCGAACGCGCGATCTCTTGCACCGGGCCGTAGTGCGTGCCGGTGAAGTACTCGGTGAGGCGGCTTACGCCCTGCGCGAGCACCAGACCGATCAGCACGGCGAAGAAGCACTTCCAACCGACGTTGTTGTGGATGTGCTCGCCACCGGCGCCGACTGCGTAGTTCTTCACGTAGCCGAGGGCCAATGCGAGCGTGCCGATGACCGTGAGGATCCCCGCGGTGAGGAAGCCGCGGTTGATCGGCTTGAGGGCGTTTGTTTCGCCTTCCTTGGCGCGTACGGCGTAGACGCCGGCGATCGACGCGATTACGCCGATGGCGCGGGCGGCCAGCGGGAACACCAGGCCTAGGGCCGGGTTCATACCGACCGACTTGAACGCGGCGACGCCGAGGATGATCGAGGCGACGAGGGTGACCTCGTAGCTCTCGAACAGGTCGGCCGCCATGCCGGCGCAGTCGCCCACGTTGTCGCCGACGTTGTCTGCGATGGTGGCGGGGTTGCGGGGGTCGTCTTCGGGGATGCCCGCTTCGACCTTGCCGACGAGGTCAGCACCGACGTCGGCGGCCTTGGTGAAGATGCCGCCGCCTACGCGCAGGAACAGCGCGAGCAGCGAACCACCGAAGCCGAAGCCAATGAGGATCGCCGAGCTGGTGTTCTGGAAGATCGCGATGATCGCGGTGGCACCAAGAAGACCGAGGCCGACGGTGAACATCCCGGCGACACCACCGGTGCGGAACGCGACTTTCAACGCGGCGCTCATCGAGCCGTCTTTGGCTGCGGCTGCGGTGCGCACGTTGCCGCGCGTCGCCAGCGTCATGCCGATGTACCCGGCCAAACCGGAGGCAATGCCACCGAGGACGAAGGCGATGGTGCGGAACGCGGCGGACTGCACGAACGTCAGGGCGATGTCACCGTTGGGCTTCACGACCTTGGTCGAGGTAAAGAACACCACGGCGGCTACGGGCACCAGGATGATGCCGATCGTGCGGAACTGACGCTTGAGGTAGGCCAAAGCGCCTTCCTGAATCGCGGTAGCAATCTCGATCATCTTCGGGGTGCCCTGGTCGGCGGCGAGTACGCCGCGCATCAGGGCAAAGCCGGTGATGATCGCGAGGATCGCTGCCGCGCCCGAAAGTGCCAGCACCAGGAACTCTCCGCCCTGGAGCTTGAACGCCTGGTACCCCCCTTCGGCGGCGAGGAGGAGACTCACGCTGTTTCCTTTCGTTTGTTGTTGCGGTTCGTAGGTGTTACGGGCTTGTCATCACGAGTGACGAATATCTGGCGAGCGATGCGCTCGCCAACGGTGCGGTCTTCGCCGTCGACCACGAGTACGAGAGGCCCGTCGAACGGGTGCTTCTCGCGCACCCGGACGCGGACGCCCGGCCGCAGGCCGAGCGTGTCGAGGAAGGCGACGACAGCGGGATCGGTCGACCCGGGCACTGCGACGACAGCCTCGTCGCCCGGTTCGAGCGCGTACAGCGGCGGCAGTACGGGGATTTCCTCGGTCTCGGGATTCGGGATCGGGAACCCGTGCGGGCACGTCGCCGGACGGTCGAGGGCCATATAGAGGCGGTCTTCGACCTCTTGAGGGAGGTCGTGTTCGAAGCTGCCCGCCAGCCGGTCGGCCTCGTTCCACGCGTAGCCGAGCATGTCGGACAGGAATCGTTCGACGATGCGATGACGCCGGATTGCGCTCACGGCGCGGTGGCGCCCCTCGGGCGTCAGCTCGACGCCGCGGTAGGGCTTGTGGTCGACCAGGCCGCGATCGGCCAGCTTCTTGACGGTGGCCGTGACGGTGCCCGGCGCGACGCCCAACCCGTCGGCGAGCACACCCGTATGGGCGTCGGGAGCGTCGCGCGTGGCCCGATAAATGGCCTTGAGCGTCTCGCGTTCGGACTGCGTCAGGTCAGACTTGGTGAGGTCGAGGTCCATAGTTTTGACCCGGACGACCCTAGTTTTCAGCGCACCAAAAGTTCAACTACTGACGCGTGAATGCTTACGGACGGAGCGTCACCTTGTCGACGTGATACGGCACCGAGGCGACCACCGTGCCCTCGCGACGCAGCAGGGCCAGCTTGATTGCGAGCGCGCTTTGGTTGTGCAGGGCCTGCTCGTACCAGTGCCCGACGACGAACTCGGGCACGACGACCGTGGTCGTGGCATCGCCCCACCGGTCGTCGAGTTCGTCGAGGTAGCCCACCACCGCGTCGACGAGGTCACGGTACGGCGAGTGCACGATTTCGAGGGGAACATCGATACCGAAGTCACGCCACTGCTGCTCGATTGCGGTGGTGTCGTCGTCCTCATAGGCGACGTACACCGCGGCCAAATGATTGGGCCGCATCGACTTCGAGTACCGCAGCGCCTTCAGCACGCCCTTGTGAATACGCCCGACGAGCACGACCACGGTGCTGTTGTCGCTTTCAGGCTTGACCTCGGCCGGCGTAATCGCGAGCGCCTTCGTGACCCGGACGTAGTGGCGTTTGATCGCGGCGAACAGCACCATGACCACCGGGATGATGACGAGGACGATCCACGCGCCCTCCTTGAACTTCGTGGTGGCGATGACCAGCAACACCACGAACGTCGCCGCCGCTCCGGTGGCGTTGATCCCGATGCCGCGTCTCCAGTGCGGTTCGCGCTCTTTCTGATGATGGCGGACCATGCCGACTTGGCTCAGCGTGAAGCTGGCGAACACGCCGACGGCGTACAACGCGATGAGCTTGTCGGTCTTGCCGCCGAAGCCCACAAGCAACGTGGCTGCGGCGCCGGCGAGAATCAGGATGCCGTTGGAGAACACCAGCCGATCGCCGCGGTTGGCGAACTGACGCGGCAGGTAGCCGTCGCTGGCGATGATCGAGCTGAGCCGGGGAAAGTCGGCGTATGCCGTGTTGGCGGCGAGGGTGAGGATCGCCGCAGTCGCGAACTGCAGCAGCACGTAGAGCGGGCCGGTGCCGAGCACGGCCCGGCCCATCTGCGAGAACACCGTTTCGTTTTCGCTCGGGAACGGGTGCAGGTGATGGGCCAGCACGGCAGTGCCGAAAAACAGCGTCCCCAGGATCAAGCCCATCCAGATGAGCGTGGTAGCGGCGTTCTTCGACTCGGGCCGTTCAAAGGCCGGCACGCCGTTGCTGATGGCCTCCACACCGGTGAGCGCGACGGCACCCGACGAGAAGCCTTTCAGAATGATGAACAGCGAGAGTTGGCCGCCGACCTCGCGCAGGTTGTTGGCCGCTTTGGCAGAGTCGAACGTGATCGGAGGGATGTGGCCGAAGTACACCCGGCTCAGTCCGACGACCACCAAGACCGTGAGAATCACGATGTAGATGTAGGTCGGTACCGCGAAGATGCGGCCCGATTCTTTGATGCCGCGCAGGTTGGCCACCGTGATGATGGCCACCATCACCAGACAGAGCACGACGCGTTCGTTGGCCAAGCCGCGCAGCGACGGAATCGAGATGAGCGCGGCCACGCCCGCTGAGATCGACACGGCCACCGTAAGGATGTAGTCGACGAGAAGCGACGCGCCGGCCAGCATCGCGGGGTACTCGCCAAGGTTTTCCCGGCTGACCACGTACGAGCCACCGCCCGACGGGTAAGCGAAAATTGTCTGGCGATAACTCGACACAACGATGGCCAACAGCAACGCGACCGCAATCGCGATCGGCACGAGCGTTTTCAGACCAAGCGCCAGGCTCGAGGTCCCGACCGCCGTCACGAACAGGATTTGTTCGGCCGCGTATGCCGTGGACGAAATCGCGTCGGATGAGAACACCGCCAGCGCTACGACTTTGTTGATCCGCTGGTGCTCTTGCTCGCTCGTCGCAAGCGGTCGCCCGACGAGCAACCGCTTTATCCCCGATGCCACGGCGAGAAGTTAGTGGCCCGTTGCGGGCCGCTCCTAAACACACGATTGGCGAGTCGCGGCCCGAGCGAGTCAAATTGACGAATGCACGTGATCGTCGTGGGGTGTGGGCGCCTCGGTTCCGAACTCGCGGTTGACCTCGACGCGGCGGGGCACTCGGTCGCCATCATCGACAAGAACCGTCTTGCCTTCCAGCGCTACCTCCCCGACCGGTGGAGCGGGCGCGCCGTGCTGGGCTTCGGTTTCGATCGCGACGCACTCGAGCAGGCCGACATCAAAAGCGCCGACGCCGTCGCTGCGGTCACGGGTGGCGACAACTCCAACATCATGACGGCGCGCATCGCGCGCGAGACGTACGAGGTCGCAAACGTGGTCGCGCGAATCCAGGATCCTCGTCGCGCCGCGATCTACCAGCGCCTCGGCATCGCCACCGTCGCATCGGTGGCGTGGGCAACCGACCAGGTGATGCGTCGGCTCACGCCCGAAGCGCACACCGTTGAGTGGACCGACGCGAACGGCGCGGTATCGATGATCGAAGTCTCGCTCCCCGACGCGTGGGCCGGCCAGAAGCTGACGCCGCTCTCGGTGGGAGACCGCCACCGCGTCGCAGTGATCTCTCGCAGCGGTGGCGGTCGGTTGGCCACCGAAGATGTGATCGGCCAGCAGGGTGACGTCTTGCACGTAATGGTGCAGCGCGACGCCCGCCAAGAATTTGATGCGTTACTCGACGGCGGACCCGAAGGAGCTCATCACTAATGCGCGTAGCTATCGCCGGTGCCGGCAACGTCGGCACCTACATCGCGCAGGACTTGCACAAAGACGGCCACTCCGTGCTCCTGCTCGAGCAGAACCTCGATCTCGTGAACCGCCTGCGCGACACCCTCGAGGTCGACTGGTTTGCGGGCGACGCGTGTGAGGTTTCGAACTTGCACGCGGCCGGGGTTGCGGGCGTCGACGTGATGGTGGCGGCTACCGGTGACGACGAAGACAACCTCGTGGTGTCGTTGTTGGCGAAGCAGGAGTTCGCGGTGCCGCGCGTCGTCGCCCGCGTCAATCATCCGAAGAATCACTGGCTGTTCAACGAGA
>JBEEFT010000160.1:0-3140 GCA_041166225.1 Actinomycetota bacterium
ATGGTGGCGGCTACCGGTGACGACGAAGACAACCTCGTGGTGTCGTTGTTGGCGAAGCAGGAGTTCGCGGTGCCGCGCGTCGTCGCCCGCGTCAATCATCCGAAGAATCACTGGCTGTTCAACGAGAGCTGGGGCGTCGACGTGGCCGTGTCTACGCCGCACCTGCTCAGCTCGCTCGTCGAGGAGGCTGTGTCGGTCGGGTCGCTCGTGCAACTGCTGACATTCGAGGGCGGCGGAGCCAAACTGGTCGAGGTCACCCTCGCGGAAGACTCCCCCGCCGCAGGCCGCGTGGTGTCCGAGCTCGGCGTGCCGCGCGACGCCAGCCTCGTAGCGATCGTGCGCGACGGCCACGTCGTGGTGCCCCGCGGCGACACGATGCTGCAGATAGGCGACGAGGTTCTGGCGCTGGTGACCAACGACGTCGAAGACGAGCTGTCCGCCGTTCTCGCCCTAGGGCGTCCGCTCTAGCGGCTCGCTACAACAGTTCGTACTCGGGGTTCAGCACCTTCAGCCGGCCACCGGGCCCCGATGGTGATCCCCGCCCGGACAGCTTCAAACGCCGGCCGGTGCGGATGCCCGGCATCCGGCGCCTACCGGTCCACATCGCGACGATCGCGCCGGTGCCGTCTTTAACGGTCGCCTCGAGCCAGGGCGACCCGTTTGTCTTGGGCACGATCCGCACGCTGCTGATCTCACCGACCACCGTCGCGTGCTCGCGTGCTTGCACGCTGGAGATCGGGCGGGCGCCGGGCACCGCCGAGCAGAAGTCGACGAGCTTGGCGCGGTCGTGTTCCGCGATCGGGGTCCGCAGCTTCGAGAACAGAGCCATCGCGGTAAAGGTTACGCCCCCTCGCGTGCGGGCCCCAACGCAGCGCGGCGGCGATTGACGGTGCGCCACGCCCCCAAGCCGAGGGCAACCAGCACCAACATCGGCAGTGCGTACCCGAGCACGACAACCACGCCACCGATAACCGCGAGGGCCCCGGCACCAGCGCGGCTGAAGCTGCGCACCAGCAGAGGCTGTGGCTTGTCGTCCGGCACGGACGCGTGCGGCCCGAGCACGGTGACGGTGATCGTGGCCAGGTCGGCCTGATCGACCAGCTGGGCTTGTTGGCCGGCGAGCTGTTCAATCTGGGTGCGCACGTCGCCGAGGCTCTGCGCGACTTGAAGCGTTTCGCCCACGGTGTTCGCCTTGGCCATCAGTGCGTTCAACGCACTTTCCTGGGCGCGCAGCGACCGCAAGCGCGCGTCGAGGTCGACGAGCGAGCCCGTGACGTCCTTGCCGGAAAGTGACTCGCTCTTCACGCGGCCAAGCTTGCGCAGCTGCGCCAGCGTGTCGGTGAACGCGGCCGCCGGCACTCGCACGGTAAGCGTCGCCGACTGCGCGTCACCGCTGTCGCGCGTGGTGTCGGCCAGATAGCCGGCGCGCGCCTCGGCGGCGCGGGCCACTCCGTCGGCCACCTTCGTCACCGAGTCGCGTCCGACCGACAGCGTCAGGGTCGCCGTCTTCACCACGCGCGCTTGCGCGGGAGTGATTCCGGCGGGACGCGCGCCGTCGGAAGCCGACGCCTCCGGAGCCGAAAGGCCTTCGCCCGCCGCCGCGGCCTTGACCGCGCGCGGTTGCGTCGCACTGCGACTCTGGAGGCCAGTGCGACCGCTGTCAGCGAACGCTACGAACGTCCCCGCGGCTAGAAGAAGTGCTGCTGCACCACCAACGATCCCCGACGTACGCATCGGCCCACCTCCTGTGCTTCGTGAAGGTTGGACGCCGCCCGCGGACGGGTGGTTCCCCTATTCGGTGATGGCCTCGAGGGGAATGCTGTCGACCTGTTGTTTGAACCACAGCACGTGCACGAGCAACGCCGTGACCAACGACCCGAGCCCGATGAAGCGCACCCAGTCATCGCTTGGCCGCGGCAGGCTCGCGCCGCCGATCGTGATCAGGGAGTTGTCGCGGCCCGAGCCCACCGACTTCTCGGCCGAGTCGTAGCCCTTCAACTGCGGGTCGTACGTGCCTTCGTCGGTCGCGTCACCCTTCTTCGTGGTCTTGCTTCCGCCGGTCAGCAGGGACCCGAACTGCGACAGGTCGACGTTGCCGCCGGGGGCGTACCCGCCGTTGCTGACGGTGCCTCGTCCGCCGCTGCTGCCACTCGATCCACCCTTCGTGCCGCCGGTGCTTCCGCCGGTCGACCCACCGCCAGTGGATCCGCCGCCGGTCGAGCCGCCGCCGGTGGAGCCCCCACCCGTGCCGCCCTTCTTGACGGTGGTCGACGTGGTGGTGGTGCCTGGAGTAGCCCGCACCGTTACCGAAGAGCTGTACGCAGACTGGTCGCTCTGGAGCTTGCCGGTGCAGTCGGCGTCGGATACGTCGGGCTTGCACGTCCGCTCTTTGCGTACCGCGACCACTGCGTACTTGTAAGCGCCGGGAGGCTCGCCCCCGAGGTCTTCGTGGTACGTCGGCTTGCTGGACGCTGCGATCGGGCCGCCCACTTGGCGCGCGTTGCCGTTTTGATACGAGCGCAGTACGGCGTAGCCGAGCAGGTCGGGTTCCGGGTTCGGAGACCACGTGACGGTGACCTCGGTCGAGCCGTCTGGCATCCCAGCGGCCACGTTCGTCGGCTTTGCGGGCTTGATCCGGATATTGAACGAACGCGACGTACCGCTTGAATCCTTTTGGGTGCCGGACAAACCGCCGTTGTATTCGCCGTTACCGCCGACCGAGATCGTGTAGCGGCCGTTGTAGCGCGGCGTAGGCGTCCAGTTGAAGTCGACCTCACCCGCATTTTTCACAGTGAAGACCGGCGAATTGCTTGCACCGCGGTTGTAACTGAGCGTCTGGTTTTCAGAGGTCCAGCCGTCGACGCTGGTAAGCGTCAAGTCGACATGGGTCACCACCGCGCTATTGCCGCTCTCCGTGACCGATCCGGTAACGGGCGGGTAGGCGTCGTACGCCGTGTCGTTCGGCGATGTGATCGTGGCGATGTTGTTGGTGGCGAGCGCGGGACGAGCGCCGGGAATGGCGAGCACTACAAGCGCGGCGACGCCTGCGGCGAAACCGAGACGAGCGAGTCTCACGCGCCGATAGCTCCGGATACGAGGCGGGCGCGGATCACGAGGCGCTGCTTGGCCGACCCTTTTGG
>JBEEFT010000161.1:0-45131 GCA_041166225.1 Actinomycetota bacterium
CTTTGAGCCGGGCGCGCGTGATGTTGTCGCCGAGCTTTGCGATTGCGTCGCGCATAAGCAGCGCCGACACGAAGTAACTCATCGTTACCGAGCTGTACGTCTCGGTCTTGGGTGAGATCTCGTGGACCGCCTTCACGTAATCCGGGTTGTCGTACAGCGCGCCGAAGGTGTCGAAGGCGTACATGCCTTCGGAGAAGTCGCCGAGTGCTTCGTGGATCACCGGGACGCCTATGAGGTAACCGCCCCAGCCCTTCGGCGGTTTGTAGCTCTGCAGTTGCGCCTCGACGCCGCAGTTGATGACCGTCGACGCGTCGACTTCGAAGTCGATGAAATCCACGTTGGCGGACTTCGCCGCACTGATCGCGTCGGAGCAACTCGTTTGGCCGGCCGAGAACGCCGACAGCACCGGCGTGGCAACCCCGTAGCCGTTCCAGTCTTTGGCGACCGAGTCGGCGTACGCCTTGCTGTAGTTCGCGGCACCCGCGTCGAGGTAGAGGATCGCTACCTTCTTCACCCCAAGCTTCTTGGCGCCGAAATTCGCGAGCCAGTACGACGCAAGCCGCTGCGGCGCGCCAACCGGGAACCAGAACGGGTTCGTGAACTCGGCTTCCTGTTGGCCGAGATGGAACACCGGGATCCCTTGCTGAGCGACGTACTGCCCGCCGATGTCGCCGTAAACCATCGACAACGCGAAGACCTTGTCGATTTCAACGAGCCGCTTCGTGTTGGCGAGTTGCTTCGCCGGATCGGCCCCGTCGTCATAGATCTTCACCACGACCTTGCGTCCGTTGATACCGCCGTGTTGGTTCACGTAGTTCACGCCCGCGGCGAAGCCGACTGCGATCTGTTCGCCGTAGACCGCGGCCGGCCCCGATGTAAATGTCGATCCGCCGATGCGGATCTCTGTGTCGGTCACGCCCTGGTCGTAGATCGCATGGCGGCCAACCGCGGTGCTCGCCGTACGCGCACCGGTGGCGCCCGCAGCGGCGCTGGCCGTTTCGTTCGCGCCCGACTGGAGGCCGCCGAGATCGATGCCGCTCGACGTGCTGCCGCTGTCTTCACCGTTCGCGGCTGTGCCGCGGGTGGCGGTGGCCGCGACGGGGATCGTTTTGCTCGCGGTGGCGTTCGCGACCGCGAGTGCGACCACGAGCGCAGCAAGCGCGATCACGTACGCGCGCAAACGGGACTGCTTCGGTGACGACGACACCCTCGTGATTCCCCCAAACCTGACGTTCGCATCAGGTTTACCAGAACGGGCCGCCAGTAGTGTCATCGGGGTGGTCGATTTGTCCGACGAGCTCCGACACGCGCCGGGTGACGACCAGTTGTGGAACGAGAGTTGGTACTTCGACGTCGTCGCGCCCGACGCCAGCTGGGGCCTGTACGCCCGCCTCGGCCTCTATCCGAACCTCGCAACGGCGTGGTGGTGGACGGCCGTGGTTCGCCGCGGCGAACCGCTTCTGCTCGTGCGCGATCACTCGCTGGCGTTGCCGCGTCGCGGTTCGTTCGAGGTGCGGGGCGACGGGCTGTGGGCCGACCTCACCTGTCACGGGCCGATGCAGCGTTGGCAGGTGAACTTCGAAGGTTTCGCGGTGGCATTAGACGACCCCATCGACGCCTACCGAAGCGAGCACGGCGATCGCGTGCCGATCGACTTCGAGTTCGAGTGGGAGTCGGCAGCGCCGCCTTTCGAGTATCCAGGCGTCAGTCGGTATGAAGTGAGTTGCGACGTCCACGGCGAAGTGCAGATCGGCTCCTCGGCGGACCGCCTGACTCTCGACGATCCCGTGCCGGGCCAGCGCGATCACAGTTGGGGTGTGCGGGACTGGTGGGACTTCCCGTGGGTGTGGACCGCGGGCTCACTGAGCGACGGCACGCGGTTTCACGCGTCGCGTCCCGAGATCGCGGGTGTTCGCTACGAGCCGGCGTATGTCGTCGACAACGGCGAGCTGCGCAGCGGTTTGCAGTTCGACGTGAACGTCGCAACCGGAGCCGACGGCTTCCCGTCGACCACCACCATGCGCGTGAACGGCCTCGACGTCGTCGCCACGCCCGAGCTCGTTGCCGGAGTCGCTATGCATGCGCCCGACGGACGGGTTGGCTTGCTGCACCGCGCCGCTTCGACGTTCGTCGCATCCGACGGCCGCACCGGCGTCGGATGGATGGAATACAACCTTCCGCCCACGTGACCCCCGGTACCGCGATCGTGGTGTTCAACCGCGACCTGCGCGTGCACGACCATCCCGCACTGCTTGCCGCCGCGTCGTTCGAAGCGGTGATCCCGCTGTTTGTTTTCGATCCCAGCATCGCCGCGCCACCCAACCGGCTCGCGTTCCTGGTTTCGTCACTCCGCGAGCTCGACGTGTCCTTAACGAAGCTCGGGGCGCCCCTCGTCGTACGCCGCGGCGATACCTCAGCAGTGTTGAACGCGCTTCGTGACGAACACGACGTGCGCGCGGTCTTCGCGTCGGGCGACTACACGCCCTTGGCGCGTCGACGCGAACAGCGCCTCGCGCCCGAAACGTTTCCCGGGGTCGCGCTCGCGGCACCGGGCACATTGACGCCGACCGGCGGTGATCACTTCAAGGTGTTCACCGCGTACTGGCGACGCTGGCGCGAAGTAGCCGCGGCACGACCCGTTCTGGCGCCGCCACCGCGTCTGCGCTCGGCCGGTGTCAGTGGCGAAGTGTTGCCAACGGTGCCGCCGACGAAGGCCCGAGTGCCTGTTGGCGGCGAAGCGGCGGCGCGCGTGCTGCTGCGCGATCTCGCGCTTGCCGGTTACGCCAGCGGTGGTCACGACGACCTCGCCGGTGATCGCACTTCGCGCCTAAGCCCGTATCTGCACTTCGGCTGCGTCTCGGCCCGCGAGTGCATGGAGCGCGTGTCGAGCATGGGAGCCGACGGAGATGCGTTTGTCCGACAGCTGTGCTGGCGCGACTTCTTTCTCCAGTTCGAAGCCGCTCAACCCGAACCGCCCGACCCGATGCCGGTCACGCCGTCGCGGGAGCACACAAGACTTTTCGCGGCCTGGGCTGCGGGACGCACCGGTTACCCGATCGTCGATGCCGGCATGCGCCAACTGCTCACCGAGGGCTGGATGCACAACCGCGCACGCATGATCACCGCGTCGTTCCTCGTGCACGATCTCGGCGTCGACTGGCGCCTCGGCGCGGCCCACTTCATGCACCACCTCGTCGACGGCGATGTCGCGAACAACAACGGGAACTGGCGCTGGGTTGCCGGCGACGGCCTGAACACGCGGCCCGGCCGCGAACTCAACCCGCTGCGCCAGGCCAAACGATTCGATCCGAGCGGGGCCTATGTGCGTCGGTACGTAGACGACCTCGACGCGAGCGACTACCCGGCTCCGATAATCGACAAGACCGAATTGGCGGCGGCGCGCAACCGCCAGCTGACCTGAGGGTTACTTGAGCGGCGGCGCGACGGGGCGCAACAACAGTTGGCGCGTCGCCGAGTCGACTACTCCGGTGACTGGCAGGTGGGCCGCGGTCTGGAACGCGCGCAGCGCGCTATCGGTGTCGGGGCCCCAGGTTCCCGTGGCCGGCACCGCAAAGCCCAAGCTGCTCAGCAGCACCTGATAGGCACGGATCTGGTCGACGCGGAACGTTTCGGCCGGCGCGGTCGGAAGCTTGAATTGCAGCGAGTTCGCAAGCGTGGTCCACACCGGATCGTTCGCGTGCTGCCAACTCCAGAACGACACACCGGTTGCGCCGTGCGCGGCGGCCGAGTCCATGAACCGCTGAAGCATCGCGGGCGATGGGATGCCCGGGGGGCCGCCTTCGGACGCGCCGTCGTAGGCCTGGCCCACGGGCATGATCGGCTTGCCGAGTGGGCCCAGGCGCGCCCACATCGTGTCGACCGCTTCGGCGGGATCGTGGCTCATCCAATAGACCATGGGAGCGATGGCGTCGAAGGCGGTCGCCACGTTCTCGTAGGGGTAGGACTGCAGCGCCGGCGAGGGACGGGGAACGACGGCGATCAGCGGCATTGCGAACCCAACCGCAGTGCGTAGCGCGACGCCGTAACCCGACGCCGTCGCCGGGGTGATGTTGACGCCCATGCTGCGCAATTCGATGTCGGCTGCGAAACCGTCGATGCGATCACCCGACGGCGTCGTGTAGTGGATCGCTTGATACGCGCGCGCGACGTCGGCGCCGATGTCGTCGAGGTACGGGAAGTCCCAGCCGATCACCCGGATTCCCGCGGCGTGGGCGACAGGCAAGAGCGCATCGAGAAACCCGGCTGCGGTGAAGCCGACAACCGACGAACCGGTGCGCACGTAAATGTGTGTCAGGCCAACGTGCTGGGCGCGGGCGACGATTGCCTGGGGGTTGCCGCCGTCGGACTTCTCGGGCAGCCAGATCCACATGCCTTTGCCCACGGGCAAGCCGCCGCGCAGGTTCGGCGGAGCGGGCGCAGGCGGCGCGGCCGTGGTGGGCGGTGCCGGTGGGTGCTTAACCGCAGCGGCGGGCGGCGCGGCGGCTGCCGCCGGTGGCAACGCGCCGACCGCCGCGGTGGCCGCGGTCGCCCGCGTTGCCATGGGCGCGTGCTGCACTAATCCCAACCCCAGAAGCCCCAACCCCATGAAGGCCACGGACGCAGCCAGGAGAAACCTACGAGCAGTACTGGAGCCGGCTAGGTCTAGGCCGGCTTCGAACACTAAGACGTCGTCACGATCTGGTTGAGGCTGCCTTCTACTTGGAGCGGACGGTCGCGGCGAGCAGATCGCCGTTCATGAAAGCGATGGTATCCATCGGAATCTCTTTCGGGCACGCGGCTGAGCACTCTCCGATGTTCGTGCACGAACCGAAGCCTTCCTGCTCCATCGCATCAACCATCGCGATTACTCGCGAATTCCGCTCCGGCTGTCCTTGTGGCAAAAGTCCTAAGTGCGTGATTTTCGCGGCGGTGAACAACATTGCCGACGCATTCGGACACGCCGCGACGCACGCGCCGCACTGGATGCAAGCGGCGGCTTCGAACGCGGCGTCGGCGTCACCTTTTGCAACCGGCACCGAGTGCGCTTCTGGTGCCGCGCCGGTGTTCACCGAGATGTAGCCGCCGGCGGCGACGATGCGGTCGAACGCGCTGCGGTCGACAACAAGATCCTTGAGTACCGGGAACGCACGGGCGCGCCACGGCTCGATCCAAACGTCCTGTCCGTCGCTGAAATGACGCATGTGCAGCTGGCATGTGGTGGTGGCGCGCTCAGGTCCGTGCGCGATGCCGTTGATAACCAACCCGCACATCCCGCAAATACCTTCGCGGCAATCGTGATCGAAGGCGATGGGATCTTCGCCGTTCTTGATCAGACCCTCGTTGACAACATCGAGCATTTCGAGAAACGACATGTCGTCGGAGATGTCGTTGGCCGGGTATGTCTTCATCGCGCCCTCGGCGTCGGCCGACGCCTGCCGCCACACGTGCAAAATCAAATTCATCTTGCTCCCGCCCTTCGGGCGTGAGCGATGAACCGCCCGATCTCTCTGATTCGCTCGCGAAGCTCGCTCATTTGTACGACCTTTGTGCGGGGTGGACGTAGTCGAAGGTGAGGTGTTCTTTGTGGAGCACGGGAGGGGCGCCGACGCCGGAGAATTCCCATCCTGCGACGTAGGAAAAATTCTCGTCGTCGCGCTGCGCTTCGCCTTCGTCGGTCTGGAATTCCTCGCGGAAGTGGCCGCCGCAGCTCTCGCGTCGATGCAGCGCGTCGACGCACATGAGTTCGGCGAGCTCGAAGAAGTCGGCGACGCGCCCGGCCTTTTCCAGCGACTGGTTCAACGACTCGTTCGTCCCGAGAACCCGCACCGACTGCCAGAACTCTTCGCGCAATTCCGGGATTCGGTCGAGCGCCTTGCGGAGCCCTTCCTCGTTGCGGCCCATGCCGCAGTAGTCCCACATGATCTTGCCGAGTTCGCGATGGAACGAGTCGACGGTGCGATCGCCGCCGGTGTTCAGCAACTTGTCGGTACGGGTGCGCACGTCGTTAACCGCCTCGACCGCCGCGGGATGGGTTTCGTCCGCAGTGTTCGCCGGCGTTTGCGCGAGGTAGTCACCCACCGTCGACGGCAGCACGAAATAACCGTCAGCGAGTCCCTGCATAAGGGCCGACGCGCCGAGGCGATTGGCGCCATGGTCAGAGAAGTTCGCCTCACCGATTACGAACAATCCCGGGATCGACGACTGCAGGTTGTAATCAACCCACAGCCCACCCATCGTGTAGTGCACCGCGGGGTAAATCCGCATCGGCTGCTTGTACGGGTTTTCGTTCGTGATGCGTTCGTACATCTCGAACAGGTTGTCGTAGCGCGAACGAATCACGCCCTCCCCGAGACGGTTGATCGAGTCGGCGAAGTCGAGGTACACGCCCAGCGCGCCCGGGCCGACACCGCGTCCCTCGTCGCACACCTGCTTGGCCGCCCGTGACGCGACGTCGCGGGGCACGAGGTTGCCGAAAGCCGGGTAGCGGCGCTCGAGGTAGTAGTCACGCTCGGCCTCGGGGATCTGGTCGGGAGCGCGATCGTCGCCCCGCTTCAGTGGCGCCCACACCCGACCGTCGTTCCGTAGCGACTCGGACATGAGCGTGAGCTTCGACTGGTGTTCGCCCGACACCGGGATGCACGTGGGATGGATCTGCGTGTAACAGGGGTTACCGAACAGCGCGCCCTTACGGTGCGAGCGCCAGATCGCCGTGGTGTTGCAACCCATGGCGTTGGTGGAGAGAAAGAACACGTTGCTGTAGCCGCCGGTGCCGAGCACTACCGCGTCGGCGAAGTGCGTCTCGATCGCACCGGTGACCATGTCGCGTACGACGATGCCGCGGGCGCGACCGTCGACCACGATCAGGTCGAGCATCTCGCTGCGCGTATTCATCTCCACGGTGCGGGCCTGGATTTGGCGCTCGAGCGCTTGGTAGGCGCCGATCAGCAACTGCTGACCGGTCTGGCCCCGCGCGTAGAACGTGCGCGAGACCTGCGCGCCGCCGAACGAACGGTTGTCGAGCAGGCCGCCGTACTCGCGTGCGAACGGCACACCCTGCGCGACGCACTGGTCGATGATCTCCACCGATAGTTGCGCGAGGCGGTACACGTTGCGCTCGCGGGCTCGGAAGTCGCCGCCTTTCACCGTGTCGTAGAAGAGGCGGTAGATCGAGTCGCCGTCGTTGCGGTAGTTCTTGGCCGCGTTGATGCCGCCCTGCGCTGCGATGGAGTGCGCGCGGCGCGGGCTGTCCTGATAACAGAACGCCTTGACCTGGTAGCCCATCTCGCCGAGACTCGCCGCCGCCGCTCCGCCGGCAAGTCCGGTGCCGACAACGATCACCGTGTGCTTGCGCCGATTGGCGGGGTTTACCAGTTTAAGTTCGAAGCGGCGCGTGTCCCACGCATCTTCGATCGGTCCGCTCGGCGTGTTGCTCGTGGTGATCGGGTCACCGACGCGCCAGCGCTGATCGGTTTGCACGCCTTCGGTAAGCGTCATGGCCGTCCTCCGAACATGATCGTCCATGGCATGGCCAGGAAGCCGATGCACACGACGACGGCGATACCCCCGGCAGCCGTGCGCAGGCGCCCGGTGATCCGGTGGTTGTTGCGGCCGAACGTCTGGAACATGCTCCAAATGCCGTGGTACAGGTGCAGGCACAACGCGCCCATGGCCAACGTGTAAACGAGCGTGACGATCGGGTGCTGGAACCCGGAGATGGCGTTCGCGTAGGCGTGGCCGTGCTCCGCGGTGGTCTCGGTGAACGCGCCCGTGTGGGCGACGCCCACTGTCAGGTCGAGGATGTGGAACACGATGAACAGCAGCAGGATCACCCCACCCCACCGCATCGTGCGCGACGCATACGTGGCCTGAATGTTGTCGCGATGTGCGTACTTGATCGGGCGGGCGTTACGGCTCTGACGGGTTGTCGACCACGCCGCCCAGATGTGTACGAGGACCGCACCGAGCAGCACTGCGCGCAGGCCCCAGAGCGCGTAGTAGTGCGGCAGGATCGGCGCTCCCAGTTTGCGCAGGAACGCGGCGTACTCGTCGAAGTGAGCCTCGCCGAAGAAGAACTTCAAGTTGCCGACCATGTGGGCGATGACGAAGCCGACGAGGATCACGCCGGAGCTCGCCATCGCGACTTTCTTGCCGATCGACGTTCGCAGCACCAGCGGCTTGGCTGGCGCGATCGCGGTGTCTGTCACGGTTCCATCCTCGCGCCAGAAGGGTCCTCGGTGAGAACTCGGGCGACGTACTGGTTGGCCACGTCGAGGCCCGCGCCCATCGCTCTGAGCTCGACCGTGAGCGCGCCGGCAACGGCGGGCACCGTCGTGGTCACGGTGCCGACGCGAACACAGCTGTCCGCGGGCACGTCGCCCTCCCACGCCTGGCGGTGCGTGGACCCGTCAGCGAAGGTCACGGTGGCGGTGGTGCGGACCGCAGCGAGCGCCTCGCGGCGATCAGACACAACGTGCACGTCGAGGTCGAGGGCATCGCCCGGCGCGTACGTCTCGGGGGGACGGGTCGCCACCACGATCACGGGTGCACACGCAGCAACGAGCGCGTAGTAGCCCAGCTTCGGTGTGCGCTCGTGGTCGAGCACCGACCATGTGACCGCGGGGTGGGCGTCGGCCCAATAGAACGCGGCGAACCCACCGGTAGGGCTGTACTTCAGCCGGCGCAACGTCTCGACATGGTGCTTTAGAATCGTGGCCTGGTAGCGCTGCGTCGCCGCCCGCCAATCGTCGTACGACGGGTAGTCGCTCGGAGGCACGTAGCGTTCGAACGGCTCGAGTTGCAGGCAATGCGTGTGTGCCAGCCGTTCCCAGTCGAGGTCCGGCCACGCGTCGGCGCCCATGAAGTCGTCGTTGTCGGGGATCGCCTGCGACCCGAACTCGCTGACGAACTCGGCCAGGCGGGGCACGCGCCGCAACCAGGCGGGGAAGTCGCGCTCTTCGCCGTGGTACCAACCGAAGTACACGTGCGTGTCGGTACCGACGCTACCGACGTGAGGCAACACACCGGAATGAGCTAGCACCGGACGCGAGGAGTCGGCGCGTTCGAAGGCGCGTTTGATCGACGCGTCGAGCACGGTCTTGTTCCAGGTTGGCAACTGTTGACCGATCACGAACGTGCGCACTGCTTTGGCGCGCGACGCGTCGGTGACTTGCGTGCTGTCGATCGCCATCGGTTCGTTGTGTCCGCACCACAGTGCGATAGACGGGTGATGACCGAGCACGTCTACGGCGGCTCGGGCCTGGCGCATCGCCTGCTTGCGGGTGCCGCGGGCATAGCCCCACTGCAGTGGCAAGTCCTGCCACAACAACACGCCGAGGCGATCGGCGGCGTGGTAGAGCTCGGGACGGGCGACGTGGGCGTGCACCCGCACCATGTCGAGGTTCGCGACACGCGCCATTTCGATGTCGCGGGCAACCTGGTCAGCGGTGGCGTCGGCGAGACGCTGCGTGGTCGGGCCGTGATTCACCGCTTTGACGAACAGCCGCTCGCCGTTGACGGTCCAGCGAAAGTCGCGCATCGACACCGCGCGCAAGCCGGTGGTGACGACCCGCGTGTCGCTCGCCGTTTCCTTGTTGGGGCCGTACACCTCGACGGTGACCTCGGCGAGGTCGGCGTCACCGAGCGCGTGGGGCCACCACAGCCGGGGGTTGTCGACCTCGACCTTCCAGGAGATCGCGTTCGTCGCCGCAGCCAACCGATGCTCGCTGCGATGGTCAACCACGCGATCACCCTGCCGCACGGCGGTGCGCACCTCAACGGTGGTTGCGTCAAGCGTGTCGAGGTCCGCGGCTAAGTCGAGTGTGGCGCGCGACGCATCAGCGCGGGTGCACGAGACGCGCAACGACTCGATGCGGACCGAGCCGGTGTGCTCGATGCGCACCGGTCGCCATATCCCGCCGGGCGAATCGTCGGGGTCGAGGCAGTCCCAGTGCTGGAAGACGCCGGTGAGGTTGCGTTTCGCGGTGAGGTCGTCAGGACGGGAGCACGCCACTTCGAGCGCAAGCGTGTGGTCACTGCGGGCGCGCAGTGCGTCAGTGACTTCGAATGCGTGGGGCACGAAGTAGCCCTCGGTGTCGCCGACGTACACGCCGTCGAGCCAAACGTCGGAGGTGTAGAAGATGCCGTCGAGGCAGAGCCACGAGCGAGTCCCGGCCGGCGCTTCTTCGAACCGGGTGCGGTAGAGCAAAGGCCCGTCGGTGGTGGCAAAGTCGACGTGGCTGCGCCACTGCGACGACGCGTCTATGGGCGACCAGTCTCGATCATCGAAGTCGACCTCGGGGTACTGCCGCCGCAACTCGTCGTCGGCGATCGCCGCCCGCCAGCCGGCACTGATCTCCACGAGTCGGTGACGCTAGCGGTGCACGAGCCGTCTTTAATTCGTCATGACGTGGCTTGCATGGTCCCCTGCAAGTCGGCGACAACGTGCAGCGCCGCAGGAGTGCCCGAGTTCATGATGTTCACCACCCACGTGCCGGCGGTTAGCGAGAGCGACGTGGCGTCAAATTTGTCGGTTTCGGTTTCCACCTGCAGCGGCCCGCTGAGCTCGATTCCGCCGTCGCGTCCTTCGTAACGCCGGGCCGCGGGCACCGTCACGGCCGCACCGCCCGAGGTCGTGAAATCGGAGTCCGCGGGCAACGAGAAGCTCACCGAGTCGACAGGGTTGGAGATGCCATGCGAACCGACGGCGACCGACGAACCGAACGCGCAGGTGCCGGCGGTGAGCGCCCGCACTTTTCCGTCGAGCGCGATGTGCGCGCCGCCGCTGTCGACGGTGGTGGCCGCCTCTCCGGGGTCGAGCTTGCACGTGCCGGTGACCGGAAGCGGGCGCCCGCCGGTCCACACGATCGCGTTCGGCTTGCCGCTGACCAACGCTTGGGGGAGTTCCAGACCGCCGCGCCCGGCGTCGGGCACCGTGAACGTGAACGGTGTCGAGATCGGGTCGTACGACGCGGCCGGCGCTTTCATCAGTGTGATGGTGCCCGTCACATGCGCCTTACCCGAGATCGGGGTGACTTTGGCTCGCGCGGCGGACGTCGACGTCGCAGCCGACGTGGCGTCGTGACCCTTTTTGTTGCACGCGGCGAGCGGGACGAGGGCCGTGAGTGCGAGCGCCAAAGCCGCGCGCCGGCCGAGAACGTGGCGCATGTTTCGAAGCCTAGAGTCGGCGGATGGATCGTCCGCAGACACTTGGAGAGCTCCGCGCATCGGGCTGGGAGTCGGTGCCCATCAAAGAGGAGGTGCGCCGCAACGCCGTGGCCCGCCTGCGCTCGGGTCAGCCGCTCGTCGAGGGCGTGCTGGGCTACGAGGACACCGTGCTGCCGCAGGTCGCCAACGCGCTCATCGCGGGCCACGACATGGTGCTGCTCGGCGAGCGGGGTCAGGCAAAAACGCGCATCATCCGTTCGCTCATCGAACTGCTCGACGAGTGGATGCCCATCGTGGCCGGCAGCGAGATCAACGACGATCCGTACGCGCCCGTGTCCAAGCACTCCAAAGACCTCGTGGCCGAGCTCGGTGACGACACGCCCATCGAGTGGGTGCACCGCAGCTTCCGTTACGGCGAAAAGTTGGCCACGCCCGACACGTCGGTCGCCGACCTCATCGGCGAGGTCGACCCCATCAAGGTCGCCGAAGGCCGATACCTGTCCGACGAGTTGACGATCCACTACGGGCTGATCCCGCGCACGAACCGCGGCATCTTCGCGATCAACGAACTGCCCGACCTCGCTGAGCGCATTCAGGTCGGCTTGCTCAACGTCCTCGAGGAGCGCGACGTCCAGGTACGCGGCTACAAGATTCGTTTGCCGCTCGACGTGATGCTCGTGGCCACCGCCAACCCCGACGACTACACGAACCGCGGCCGCATCATCACGCCGCTGAAAGACCGCTTCGGCGCACAGGTGCGCACGCACTACCCGCTCGACGTCGCCACCGAGATCACGGTGGTCAAACAAGAGGCCGAGGTCCCCGATGTCGGCGTGCGCGTCGAGATGCCCGACTTCATGCACGACATCGTCGCGACGCTCACACATCTCGCCCGCGCCTCGTCGCAGATCAATCAACGTTCTGGCGTGTCCGTGCGGCTGACGGTCGCGAACGCGGAGACGATCGTCGCTAACGCGTTGCGCCGCGCCGTGTTGCTCGGCGAGCACGTCGCCGTTCCGCGCATCAGCGACCTCGACGCACTGGCGTCGTCGACGAGCGGCAAGATCGAGATCGAGTCGATGGACGACGGCCGCGACGAGCAGGTCGTCGAGAAGTTGGTTCGTTCGGCGGTGCTCACCGTGTTCAAAGAGCGCTGCCCGATGGACCAGTTCCGCGACGTACCCACCTCGTTCGACGGCGGCCAGATCGTGCACGCGGGTGACGACGTGCCCGCGGCGGCCTACGCGGAGGTGCTCCAGAACATCCCGTCGCTCGCAGGCCCCGCGCGCGAACTCGCCGGTTCGGAAGACCCCGGCGCCATCGCATCGGCGATCGAGTTCATCCTCGAGGGCCTCCACCTGAGCAAGCGCCTCAACAAAGACGCCGCCGGCAACCGCATCGCGTACCGCGGACGTTAGAAGCGGCGCGTGACTCGATTTAAGTACAGCCGTTGGGACGGGACACAGACCGGCTTTGAGCTGGGCGCCGACGACATTCTCGACCAGGTCACCGACGACCTGCTGTACCACGGTGACCTGAACGCGGCGCTGCGGCGGTTGCTGCAAAGCGGCATGCGTGACGCGAACGGCGAGCGCATCCAAGGCATCCGCGAGATGCTCGAGAAGCTGCGTCGTCGTCGCCGCGACGAACTCGAACGCCACGACCTCGGCGGCGTCTACGAAGACATCGCTGAGCGCCTACGCGACGTCGTCAACACCGAACGCGAGGGTCTCGAGCAAGCGCGGCAAGACGCAGCCAACTCCGGTGACCAGCGCCGTCAAGAGATCACCGACCAGTCCACCGCCGAGAAGGGCTTGCAGCTCGATCTGTTGCCGCCCGATCTGGCTGGCCAGGTGCGCGAGTTGCAGAACTACGAGTTCACTTCGCAGGAGGCGCGCGAGCAGTTCGAGCAGCTGATGGAGGAGCTGAAGCAAGAGCTTCTGAACACCCAGTTCAACCAGATGGCCGGCGCGATGGGCAACGTGTCGCCCGAGAACATGCAAGCGATGAAGGACATGTTCAACGCTCTGAACCGCATGCTCGAACAGCGTGAGGCGGGCGAGCCCATCGACCCGTCCTTCGAGCAGTTCATGGATCAGTACGGAGGCTTCTTCCCGCAGAACCCGCAGACCCTCGACGAGCTGCTCGAGCAGATGGCCCAGCAGATGGCGCAGATGCAGGCGATGCTCAACTCGATGACGCCCGAGCAGCGGGCGCAGTTGCAGGGCCTCGCCGAGCAACTCATGGAAGACATGGATCTCAAGTGGCAGGTCGACCGGCTCAGCGCGAACTTGCAACAAGCGTTCCCCGCCGCGGGCTGGGATCGTCGGTACAACTTCTCGGGCCAAGACCCGCTCGGGTTCGGTGAAGCCTCCGATCTCCTCAACGAATTGGGCGACCTCGATTCGCTCGAGAACCTGCTGCGCCAAGCGTCGTCGCCCGGCGCGCTCGCCGATGTCGACCTCGATCGGGCAGCTGAACTCCTCGGCCCTGATGCCGCGAAGTCGCTCGACAAGCTCGCTGAGTTGGCCAAGACACTTGAGCAATCGGGGCTCATCGAACAGAAGGAGGGCCGGCTCGAGCTCACGCCAAAGGGGATGCGGCGGATCGGCGGGAACGCGCTACGCGATCTGTTCTCGAAGCTGGCCAAAGACCGCATGGGCAGCCACGAAGTCGACCCGCTGGGCGTCGGTCACGAACGCAGCTTCCAAACCAAGCAGTACGAGTTCGGCGACAACTTCAACCTCAACATCGAAGCGACGGTGGGCAACGCGATCCGGCGTTCCGGTTCGGGTCTGCCGATCAAGCTGACGCCCGACGACTTCGAGATCGAGCGCACCGAGACGATGACCCGAAGCGCGACCGTGCTCATGGTCGACCTCTCGTTGTCGATGCCGATGCGTGACAACTTCCTCGCCGCGAAGAAAGTCGCGATGGCGCTGCACAGCCTCATCTCGTCGCAGTTCCCCCGCGACTACCTCGGCATCGTCGGTTTCAGTGAGGTGGCACGCGTGCTCAAGCCCCGCGACCTACCCGAGGTCAGCTGGGACTTCGTGTACGGCACGAACATGCAGCACGGTTTCCTGCTGGCGCGCCAGTTGCTCGCCAAACAAACCGGCACCAAGCAGATCATCATGATCACCGACGGTGAGCCCACTGCTCACATTCAAGACGACGGCGAGGTGTTCTTCAGCTACCCGCCCGTGCAGGAGACCATCGACGCCACGTTCAAAGAAGTCCTGCGCCTGACGCGTGACGACATCAAGATCAACACGTTCATGCTCGACGCGACCAGCTACTTGAAGTCCTTCATCGAAAAGCTCACGCAGCTCAACCGCGGTCGTGCGTTCTTCACTACACCCGAGACCTTGGGTGACTACGTCCTCGTCGACTTCATCGAGCACAAGCGCTCGCTGAGCGGCGGACGCCGCACCCGCGCAAGTTAAGCGTCGACGTCGGCGCGTTCGGTCGGCGTGGGCGGTACGAGGAAACGGCCGATGAGCGGCAGTTCCCAGAACGACTCGGCGCGAGCGATCGCGAACGCAACGGGCACGATGTTGCCGACGGTGTCGTACACCGCGTAACGCGGCACCCATTCGGGATCGAACTTGGCGTTGAAGCGCCACAACGACTCAATCTGCATCGAGCCCGACATCCGCTTCAACGCCCAGCGCTCGACTCGGGTTGTGATGCCGGCGCCCGACTCACCGGCGAGTACGGCGCGCATCGTGGCGAAGTTCAACCCAAGGCGACGGTGCCCGTGCGCCGCGAGGTAACGCACGGTTTCCACCACGACGAAATCGAGCAGCCCGTTGGGGTGCTCGCCGGCATCGCGGCGCATGAGGTCGAGTGAGTAACCGTCGATGCCCGGCGCAGGCACGTACTGGCAGAACGCGACCGGGACGCCTTCGGCGTTGCGGCAGACCGCGAGCAATAGGCCGCGATCTTCGCGGTCGAATATCCGGCCCAGCGTCATCGAGAAGCCGCGTTCGACGTCACCGCGGCGGCTGAGGCCCATCACGGCTTCGACGCCGGCGCGCAGTTCGTCGTCGGCGGTCGCGGGGTCGTGGAACGTCATCGTGTAGCCGTACTTGGCCACGCGGTTCGCTGCTTGCCGCAGGCCCTTGTGCCGCCCGCCTTCGAGGCTGAACCGCGTCACGTCGACCACGGCCTCGTCGCCCACGTAAAGATCGTGCATGCCCGAGCGGCGGTAGATCGGCAGCCAGTCTTCGTCGGCGCCGAACACGGCCACGCTCCAACCCTGCTCGTCGGCAAACTGCCGAAAGGCGTCCCACACTGCACTGCGCTCCCACCCCGGACCGATCGGATCGGGCGACACGAGACACACGCCTTGGTGCACCGCGAACGCGACCACCGAGTCGTGAGCGAAAAAGAACTCCTTGTCGGTGCGCAACGCGAAGTAGTCGAGGGTGCCGGCGCCGTGGCGGGCCACGATCGCGCGGGCGCGTCGCAACTCGTCACGGGTGCCGCGCCGGGCCGCAGCGGGCTGAATGGCTTGCCAGGCGATCCAAAAGACGAACCCCAGTGCAACCGCAATGAGCATGGGCGACGCGAAGTCGTCGAGCCGGTCGGGCAGCTTGACCGAATGGCGACCGATCATTCGCTCGAACGTGGCGAGCACGGCCTGCCCCACGCGAATCCGTTGCCGTTTCGCGGCCGTGACGAGTTCGATGGCGGCTGCGATAGATATCGAGGTAACGGCAAAGGCACCGATCGCGGCCTGGATGCCGTGGCGGATCGCGCGGGCACGCGTTTTGGCCTGGAAGGCGTCGCGGTGCACGAACAGATACGCGGCGACCACACCCGCGGCCGACGCTTCTTCGAGGTCGACGCCTTTCACAATGTGCAGCAGAAACGAGCCGACGAGCAACACCAGCGCGACACGAAACGCGCGCAGTTGCCCGCGGCGAACACCGCGAGCGAGCGCCAGCAGTCCCAGGCCCGAAAGAGTCACGAGTGCGGTTGCGGTTTGGGGGACAGCGAGGGGCACGAGGTCGAGCAGTGCGTGGAGCCGTTGTTCGAACGGTGGTGTGACGGCCGAAGCCAAGTCGAGCGCCCCGGCGAGCGCGATCAACGTGGCGCCGCGGCGACGCACGCGGGTGCGGTGCTCCATTTGGCCGTGGGCTTGAGGCCACGAGTCGTCACCGGGGTACACCGCGACTCGAACGGGTCGCTCCGGCCGCTCGACGCGCCGAGCGAGCAGCCCCGCAACAACCCCGGAGCCGGGGGTGTCGACCTGTGAGTACCAAAGGCGCGCGTGCAGGTCGGCACCGGCTTCGACTTCGACCCACGACACGACGCGGCTTGGGGCCTCGACGTCGGGCAAGCCGAGACGCGCCGGCCGCCGTTCCGTCGTCTCGCCGACGCGGCCCACCGACGCGAAGAAGCCGGGGCCGAGGTTCGCGAATGCGGCTTCGGTGCCTCCGGCGATCAGTCCGGCGTAACCCGCGCTCATCCAGCGACGGGCGTCACGCTCGTCGCCGCCTCGTTCGATTCTGATCTTGTGATCTCCGGTACCGGTCGCGACGTCGACGTCGATCGCGGTGCCGTCGTCGGGCAGCACGAACACCGATCGCCCGGGAGCCGACGAGAACGCGGCGAGCGCCGCGGCGAGGCGCGGGTGCGCGTCGAACGCGGCGGTACGCGTGTTCTTTTCGTCGCTCGGGTCGAGCAGCCCACCGGCGAATACCACGACGCCGATGCCATCCCACGCGTCGAGAAGGTCGACCAGTTCGCTCGTCGCCGCTTCACTCGACGGCGTGGCCTTGCGGGCCAGGAAAAGATTGGCTGCGACCACGAGGCGGCCACCGAGGGGAAGGTGGACGCTGAGCTTGTCCACCTAGGCCAGCTTGAGCGTGGTGCGCACCACGCCCGCCCGAGGGGACCACACCTCGACGTCGACCGTCGAACCCGCGGGGCCGCGCACGACCCATTCGGCCTTGGCCCGGTCGACCGACGGGTCGGTTGTGCCGCCGAAGCCGCCCAGCATCGAGTGCTTGCCCACCCGTCCTGCGAGTTGGCCCAATTCCACGGTGGCGTCGCCTACGACACGGACGCCGTCGGCCCCGTTGAGTCGGGCCTCGACGGCGCGCACCGCTTTGCGTTCGAGCGCCTTCTCAGTGACGTTGGTCGGCAACCAGCCCGTGTTCTCCACCACGACGCGCACCCGCCACGCGCCGTCACCCAGCGCTTCCACCTCGGTCGAGCGCATCCGCAACAACGGCGAGATCAACAGGTGCCAGATCGCCCAGTCGGCGTGGGGCTGCACCTCGTTGGCAAGAAGGTGTGGTGGTGGGTTGCGGATGAGCAATTGATTGTTCCAGCCACCGAGTTCCACTGCGCCGAGGTCGGGATGGTCGTACGCGTACCAATCGACGTAGCCCTCGCCGGGAGCGACGTCGTCGGCCCACGCGAGCATCTTCAGGTCGTCTTCCAACGGATGATCGGCCCACCAGTCGATGAACTTGAAATCGGTGATGCCCGCGGCGCGCATCGGCGACCAGAACTCCGTGGTCCAGGCGTGGACGCCCAGGTGGTCGTACGCCCAGTCGTCGGCGACGCCCGTGATGTTGTCCTTCGGGTCGTAACGAAAGTCGTGGAACACGCTCACCGCGGGATAACCGGTGAGCTCGGTGGCCTTCTTACCGATCTCGTTGAACACGCGCAGGTCGAACGTCGGCAAACCGTCGTCGCTTTTGGTGCCGTACGGACGCAGGTGCACGCCCGACATCGTGTGGTACTGGATGAACGCGCAGATGTTCGGCCGATCGACGATCGCCTGCACCACGGCGCGGATTTCGGGCTCACTGGTGGGGTAGGGGCCGGCGCCAGTTTGCTCACCCTCCGGGCGCCACTCGACGGGGTAGTTGCGGTTCATGTCGAGACCGGCCAAGGCGGGAGCGTGCTTGATCGTGACGCCGTCGTAGTTCTGGATCCGGCCCTCGGGCAGGAGGCGGTAATACGGACCAGGGCCGTCCTCGTCCGCGTCGCGCGGTACAAGCAAGCGCGGGTCGTCGAAGTACGCCTTCCACGCGCCATTCGGGTCAGGGACGCGCATCGTGAGGATGCGGCCGTCGCCGTCCATGTCCTCGGCGATGAGACCGTCCTGCTGATCGGTTCTGGGCCACTCACGAGCCGAGGAGCGCACGTACCGAGGTCGCTCGCCCAGCGCGAGCTCGACGCCGTCGGGGTTCATGCGGGGCACGACGTAGAAGCAGCGCGTGTCGAGCACCCGGGTGACGCGGGCGTCGCTTCCGTGACCGCTGACGAGCTTGTGGATCAAGTTCAGCGCCGCGGCGCCGCCGGTGTGTTCGGTGGCGTGAATGTTCGCGTCGATCCACAACGCAGGCTTTTCGTGGTGTGGACCGGTTTCGGCGTTGGTGATCGTGGCGAGTGTGATCGGCCGGTCTTCGTGAGAGCGGCCAATCTCGGACAACTCGATCAAGTCGGGACGGGCCTGCGCGAGCGCCTCGAGAAGCTCGGCGAGCTCGCGGTAGCGCACGAACCGGTCGCGCGGAATGTCGATCACGGCGCTCAACCTACGAGAAACCCCGGAAATATGGGCTCCCGCACTTGCGTGAACGGCGAAGTCGGAGTATCACATGCATGTAATTCCATCGGTGGTATTGCCGGGGAGGGAGGCGAACCGATGAATCTCGTAAGTGTTCTCGAAGGTGACGACCGTGGTTGGCAGGAGTATGCCAACTGCATGGGCGTCGACCCCGACTTGTTCTTTCCCGAACGAGGGGCGTCAACCCGCGAAGCGAAGGAAGTCTGCAAAGGCTGCGTCGTGCGCGAGGACTGCCTTGAGTTTGCGCTCGCCAACGGCGAGAAGTTCGGGATCTGGGGCGGCATGAGTGAACGGGAGCGGCGGCGTGTGCGTCGTTCTCGAGCGCTCGCCCGCAGGGCAGCCAGCGCTTCGTAGCCGCTAAGCGGCTAGCGGCCAGCGGAACTTCCCCCGAGGCTCGCTTGTTCCAAGCGAGCCTCGACCGTTCTGGCCTCGTCAACGTCGAGTTCCATCCAGCGACGTTCGGGGATGGCGTGTAACACGTCACGCCCTATCAAGCCGACGAGTTCGGCGCGTGCGACGCCGACGCGTCGGGCGACGTCGTCGTAGACCTTCGCCGGTCCAACGCGCAACGGGTTGATCAGGTTGCAGCTGACCTGCACGTGATCGCCCACTTGGAGCCCGAGAGTGCGCACGTCAGGACCGCGTAGCCCCGCGGCCACCACCTTGGCCTGTGCGAGGTCGCCCTTCGCGAGCCACAGGTTGTAGGCAACGAGCGGGCCCCGCGCGCCCACCGCGGCAGCGCCGGCCGTCGGATGCGGCTGTCGGGGTCCGGTGTCGGGCACCGACGTGGTGAACGCCGACTTGCGCACTTCCGGCAGGCTTCGATTGGGCCCGTACAGAAAGCAGGGCAGCTCGAGCGTCGAGCCCGCCCAGAGTGCGAATTCGTCGCGCGCCGCGATCGCGTCGAAGATCGACGAGCCGGCGTCGATCGGAACGAAGGGCACGACGTCGACAACGCCGATGCGCGGGTGCACCCCGTCGTGTTCGCTCAGCGACAACCGGGCGACCGCCGCCGCGCTCAACGCGCGGGCCGCGTCGCGAACGTCGGGACCTGCGAGCCAGAACACGCTGCGGTGGTGATCGGCGTCGGTATGGACGTCGAGGCAGTGGTTGCCCGCGGCGCTGGCGAGCGCCCTGATCACCTCGGGCTCCCGGCCCTCGCTGATATTCACGACGCAGGCAAGCATCCGTGAAGGTTGTCACTCCGTAGAGAGAGGTAGCCTGGTCGGGCTGCGCCGCCTTTTGGCGACGTCGTTAAAGCAAAGGATTCGCAATGTTCGGACTTGGAACTACAGAACTCATCATCGTGCTCGTCGTGGTGATGCTCGTGTTCGGCTCGTCTCGCTTGCCGAAGCTGGCGCGCTCGCTCGGTCAGGCCCAAAAAGAGTTCAAAGAAGGCATCAAAGAGGGCCACCAGGAAGACGACGACAAGAAGCCGTCCGACCGGGCGTAGGCGTCTAGTTCGTAACTCGCAGCGCGGCGGCATCAAGCCGGCGCTGTCGCATGATTCGCCGGCGCTCACGTTCTGACGCTCCGCCCCAGACGCCGTGGTCGATCCGGTTTGCGATCGCATATTCCAGGCACGGCGACTTCACTGGGCACTCGGCGCACAGCTTGCGGGCGACCTCCACCCCGACGCCGTCGCTCGGGAAAAACACGGCAGGATGCACTTCACGGCATTTTCCGATGCTCATCCACTCAGTGTTCATGCGGTCTCCTTGTCGAACTGACGCTTAGACGTCGGCAGGATTCGTTCAGTTCCCCGAAAATTCATACGTAGACACCGTGTTTCTGGATGCATCCCGATCTTCCTGGAGAAGTAGTTGTCTGACGACCCAACGCAAGTAGTGCCCACAAACGTCGTGTTTCAGGATTCGCCGTCGCCGCCCTCTTCTCTTCCCCACCCCGGCGAACCGGACAAAGCACCCGCAGACCGCGTAGCGGTGTCGCTCCTGTTGCTGGTGGCTCTCATCGGCGGATTGATCGGCGGCGGGATCGTGGCGCTGAGTACCCGCAACCGCGGCGACGGTGCCCGGATCACGTTTGCCCCCGGCTCGAATTTAAAGCTGCGCAACGGTGCGCTCGACATTCAAAGCGTGCTGTCTCGGACGGTGCCGGCGGTCGTGTCGATCGAGACCGACGGATTCGTGCAACAGAACGGGTTCTTCGGTCCCAGCGTGCAGCGGGTGAAAGGTGCCGGCACCGGGATGGTGTTGAGCGCCGACGGCGAGATCCTCACGAACAACCACGTCATCGAAGGTGCGCAGAAGATCACCGTCACCTTTGAGGGCGATAAGGCGCCGCGCGACGCGGATCTCGTCGGCGCTGATCCGACGAACGACGTGGCCATCATCAAGGTTCGCAACGCCACGGGTTTGAAAACGGTCACGTTGGGCAACTCGTCGGCGCTCGAAGTGGGCGACGACGTCGTCGCGATCGGGAACGCGCTGGCGCTCGTGGGCGGCAACACCGTGACCCGCGGCATCGTGTCTGCGCTCGATCGCACCGTCGACGACCCCTCGGAAAACCTGCAACACCTCATCCAGACCGACGCCGCGATCAACTCGGGCAACTCGGGTGGGCCGCTCGTCGATGCCCGGGGCGAGGTCGTCGGCATGAACACGATCGTCATCCGTGATTCGGGCAGCGGCGCGCCCGTCGAGTCGATTGGCTTCGCCATTTCGATCGACTCGATCAAGCCGCTGATCGAACGGTTGCGCACCGGTAAGGCCGCGACGACGGGCACGCCGTTCATCGGTTTGGCGACTGTCGACCTGTCGTCAGAGCTGAAGGACCAACTCGGTGTGCCCGCCGACGAAGGCGCCGTGGTTCAAGACGTCACCAATGGCTCGCCCGCGGAGAAGGCCGGCCTCCAGGTTGGCGACGTCGTGACGTCGTTCAACGGCAAAGACGTCAACTCCGCCAGTGCGCTGGGCGACGCAGTGCGCGCTGCGAAAGCCGGTGACAAGGTGAAGATCGAGTTCTACCGGGGCAATAACAAGCGCACCGCGGAGCTGACTATCGGTAGTCGCGGCGTCGTTCAGTAGAATCGTCGGCCTTATGTCACTCGCGGAAACTCCCGAAGCACCAGCGCAGCCGCCTCGCGGTCATGTGCGGGTCGTCTATCTCGGCCCGGTCATGCCCCACTGGGAAATTCAGTCGGACTTCGGCGACCGCGCGCTCATCGAAGAGTTCCGCCAGCGGGCGATGGCCCGTTTGGTGCTGCTGCCGCCGCATGACCCGCAGTTCCGGCGCAACCGCGAACGAGTCGTGCGCGACGCCGAGCGCGAGAACCTCGCGCTCGACTGGGACCTGGGCTACCCCGAGGAAGAGTCGACGCCGAGCTGACAAATTGCCGTCGCGACTAGCGACGGCGTCGAATGGGAACGTTCTTGCACATGCAAATGTTCAAGCCCTGGTCTCCCGTGGAAGTCCACCAGTCGATCGACGCCCCGCGTGACGAAGTGTTCAACACGCTGTCTGACCCGCGCACGTACCCGGACTGGCTCGTCGGTGCCCAGCGGATCCGCGACGTCGATTCGGACTTCCCGGCCCCTGGCTCGAAGTTCGACCACTCGGTCGGCCCGACGCCCGAACTGACCGCCGACGACGACACGAAGGCGGTCGAGGTACAGGGCCACCGGCGTCTCGTGCTCGAGGTCCACGTCGGTCCGGTGCAAGGTGAGGTCGAGTTCACGCTGAAGAAGCGCGGCGACGATCGCACCGAAGTGCGCATGCGTGAGCGTCCGATCGGGCCCGCGGTCGCACTCACGCCGGTGTTGCGGCCCGTGCTCGCCGCGCGCAATCACACGTCGCTGCGCAACCTGGCCAAGCTCATCGAGCAGAACACGAACGCCGCCTGACCACGAGGTGAACACTCGGCGATAACCACGAGCCCAGCACGCCGTATGTGAACGGCGGCTCGTAGCATCGTGAACGTGGCGGGAACCCAACCGACGGTCCTCATCGTCGAGGACGAAGACAGCTTCGTCGACGCGCTCATGGTCGGGCTCAAGCGCGAAGGGTTTCTCGTCCATGCGGCACGCGACGGTGTGGCCGCCCTCGAGATGTTCGACCTCGTGCGTCCCGATTTGGTGTTGCTCGACGTGATGTTGCCGCGCATGTCGGGCCTCGACGTATGTCGTGAAATCCGGTCCAAGTCGCGGGTACCGATCATCATGGTCACCGCCAAAGGCGCGGAGATCGACACGGTGGTGGGCCTCGAGGTCGGCGCCGACGACTACGTCACGAAGCCCTTCCGGCTACGAGAGTTGGTGGCGCGGATGCGCGCCGCATTGCGCCGAATGCCGCAGGACGACCCGGTTGCGGACACGGCCTTCGCGGTGGGTGAGCTTCGCCTCGACGCCGATCGCCACGAAGTAACGCTGCGCGGCGCGCCCCTGGCGTTACCACTCAAAGAGTTCGAGTTGCTCGAACTGCTGATGAGCAACGTCGGTCGTGTGCTGACGCGTGAAGTGATCATCGACCGCGTGTGGGGGCCGTACTACGTCGGCGACACCAAAACGCTGGACGTCCACATCAAACGGTTGCGGGCCAAGGTGGAGGACGACCCGGCGAAGCCGGCGCGAATCACGACGATCCGAGGGCTGGGCTACAAACTCGAAGCCGTGTGACGAAGCGCTACTCGTCGAACTCCATGCGCGCCAGCCACAGGCCGGGCGCCGCGATCTCGGCCGGCGTCGGAAGACCGTTCTTCTTGTTCCACAGTTGACCGAGTGCGTCGGGGTTGGCGCGTTCCACGACACCCTCGACGAACTCGACGCCCTTCTCGCGTGTGTCGGCGCCGAGCGACAGGCCGAGCATGCGCTCGGCGAAGCGCTGGTCTTCAGGCTTGCCCTGACGGCGACGGCGAAGCGCCTCGGCCAGCAGCAGGGGGGCACCCGTGATCCGGGGACCGACGCTGCTCATCACGTTGTCGACGACGCCGATGATCGCTGCGACGGCGGCGGTGAGTTGCGTGAGCGTGGCGCGTTGCGCGTCGGTCTGGATGGCGCCGAGCAAGGTTTCGGGGTTGCCGAGAATTCGTTCAAGCGACCCGGCGTCGGACGGATCGATCTCGCCGAGGTGCGCTTCGATGTTCGACGAGTCGACGCTGAAACCACCGACGTATTCGCCGACAAGCGCGTTGATGCGCGTACGCACCGCCGGCATCGACAGAACAACGTGGAACGCCAGTTCCTCAACGAGCACCCACAGGCGCAGGTCGTCGATCGGCAGGTCCCATTCGGCGGCGAACGCGTCGATGTTCGCCGGAAGGATTTGGAGCGCGGCGCCCGCGGGACGCGGCAGCGGCAGGTCGTAGGGCCCCAGGCCGCGCTGCGCGAGTTGGCCCACCATCACGCCGGCCTGCATCCCGATGAGGACCGGGCTCATCATCTTGCCGAGCCCGCCGAGAAAGCCCATCGCCTCGTCGACCTCGACCCCTGCGATCGGGTCGTTCGCATTGCCGACCGAGGTGGCGAGTTGCTCGAGAATCGGGCGGTACGCGTCGAGCGCGCTCGCGGCCCACTCGGCCCGCGTGGTGATTTGCACTGCGGCCGCCGCTGCTTCGATCACGAGACCGGTCGCCTCGCCGACGTGCAGCGCGGCGATTGTGAACAGTTCCTCGTAACGCATGCGCTGCACGGGGTCGACGTTCGCTTCGCTGTTGCCCCCCGTCGCCACCCACAACCCGGTCTGGCGCGCGATGTCGAAGTTGAGTGTGCCGCCGCCCTGGAACATGCCGGCGAGGTCCTTGAACAGAGGGATCCCGTCGAAAGGATTTCCGCCGACTGGACCTTCGTCGCTCATGCGGTAATCGTAGGGGTGATGGGTACCACTGCAGTCCTCGGGTCCGGCACGTCGGTGGGTGCGGCCATCGTGCGCAAGTTGCGGCTCGCCGGACACGACGTCGTCGAAGCCGAAGGCGCCGGGTCGACCGAACTGAAGGCGGCGCTGGCCGGCGCCACCGCGGTGGTGCATGCGGCCGACCCGGCCGCCACCGAAGCCGTGCTCGACGCGGCCGCAGGGATCGGCGCCGATCAAGTGGTGTTGCTGTCGACTGCAGGCGTCTACGGCGCGTGGCCCGACAATCCGGTGCCACTGACCGAAGATGCGATCCTGCGACCAAACGCGAGCATCCAAGAGATCAGCGCACGCGCCGAGATGGAACGCCGCAGTTACGAGTGGAGCGCCGACCACCCGGGGTGCGCCGTCACAATTCTGCGTCCGTGCGCAGTAGTGGTGCCGGGTGCCGAGGATTGGCCTGCGCCCGATGTCGAAGGAATCGCCGGGCTCGGGTCGGGCGACGGCACCCGTCCGGTGCAGTTCCTCCACGTCGACGATTTGGCCGGTGCCGTGCTCACCGTGCTCGACAACAAGATCAGCGGATTGCGCAACGTGGCGCCCGCCGGTTGGATCAACGAAGACGAAGCCCGCGCACTGAGCGGCGGACGAGTGCTCGCGCTTCCCGAGCCGGTGCGTCGCGCCGTGCGCCGACTTCGGTTGGGCAAAACCGTCAACCGGGGGCCCGACGCCCTCGCCGCGCACCCGTGGGTCGTGGCTAGCGACGCGCTGCGCGCCGACGGTTGGGCGCCGGTGTACGACAACCGCGAGGCGTTGGTGGCCACGCGTCGTCCGACGTGGTTGCAGCGGTTGTCGCCCACGAAACGGCAGGAGCTTTCGATGGCCGTGGTGGGTGGTGCTGCCGTGATAGCCATCGCGGCCGCGGCTATCGGGCTGCGTCGCCGAGCGCGCAACGTCTGAAGCTCCTCTACGCTGGGCGCATGGGGATTTTGCGCAAGCTGACCTTTATCAGCGCGGCAGTACTGCTCGGCACGGCCGCCTTCGTGTCGCCGGTGCGAGCGGCCTCGGCGCCGATCAAGCACGTATGGATCATCACGCTCGAGAACGAGAGCGCCAACGCCACGTTCGGGCCGGGTTCGCCCGCGCACTATTTGAACAACACGCTGCGACCGCAGGGTGTGTACCTGAGCCAGTACTACGGCACCGGTCATGCGTCGCTCGACAATTACGTGGCGATGGTCAGCGGTCAGAACGCGAACGTCATGACCCAGGCCGACTGTCCCTTTTACATGAACGTGGTCCCGGGCACGATCCTGCTCAACGGCCAAGCGGCCGGCGTCGGTTGCGTTTACCCGCGCAGCGTAAAGACGATCGCGAACCAGCTCGAAGCGCGCGGACTTACGTGGAAGGGCTACATGCAAGACATGGGCAACACGCCGTCGCGTGAGCCCGCGCGTTGCGCGCATCCCACACTCAACACCCAGGACGGCACCGAGAGCGCAACCCCGCAAGACAGCTACGCCACGCGCCACAACCCGTTCATGTACTTCCACTCGATCATCGACAATGCGAGCAAGTGCAATGCGCACGTCGTGCCGCTGCCTCCGTTGCTCGACGACCTGCAGTCCGCGGCGACGACCCCGAACTTCTCCTTCATAACCCCGAGCTTGTGTGACGACGGCCACGACGCGCCGTGCGCCGACGGCCGCCCCGGAGGGCTCGTGAGCGCCGACGCCTTCCTTGCGACGTGGGTTCCGCGCATCCTCGCTTCACCGGCATACGCCGAGGGCGGGATGTTGATCATCAACGTCGACGAATCCGACACCAGCGACGCCACCGCGTGCTGCGGTGAGAGGCCGAACCTGTTTGGTTCGCCCCGCCCCGGCATCACCGGGCCCGGCGGCGGGCGCACTGGCGCACTGATCGTGTCCACGCGCACCGCGCCTGGCACCACCACGGCGCGGCCGTACAACCACTTCTCGATGTTGCGCAGCCTTGAAAACCTGTTCCAGGTTTCACACCTCGGCTACGCGGGCGCCAAGGGCCTGGTTCCGTTCGGCGCCGACGTCTACAGCGCGCCCTAGGTTTACCTGCGGGGATTGCTCAAACGTTGCGCTCGCGCAGCGTGACGTCGAACGTCTGCGGGTGACCGCCGCGCCACACGGTTACCTTCACCACGTCGCCCACCTTGCGGGTTCGCACGTTGACGATCACGTCGGCGATCCCACTTATGTGCTTGCCGTTGACCGCGGTGATGATGTCTTGCGCGTGGATGCCCGCGACGTCGGCTGGGCTGCCCTTGGTGATGTCGTTGACGAGTGCGCCGCCGGTAAGGCCGAGCGAGGCCGCCATCGACAGTTCGAGGTCTTCGCCTCGCACGCCGAGCCACACATGCACCACGTGACCCGTACTCAACAACTGTTCGGCGACGTCGCGGGCGATGTCGATAGGCGTCGCGAATCCGAGGCCTTCCGCGCCGACTTCACTTACTGCGATCGCGGTGGTGATGCCGATCACGTTGCCGACCGAGTCGACCAGCGCTCCACCCGACGACCCGGGCGAGATCGGAGCGTCGGTTTGGATCATGTCGACGAGCGGGGCGCCCTCGTCGCTGTCGACGCGGCGGCCCAGTGCGCTCACGACGCCCACGGTCACCGACGGCCCACCGGACAGACCGAGCGGGGAGCCAATAGCGATCGCTTGTTGGCCGACCTGCAGTCCGCTGGTGGTGCCGAGGGTTGCGACGGGCATCGTCGACTCCACTTTGAGCACGGCGACGTCGGTGTCGGCGTCGGTGCCCACGACCCGTGCCGGCAGCGAACGTCCGTCCGACGCGATCACGATCACGTCAGAGGCGCCGTCGACGACGTGGCGGTTCGTGAGGATGTGGCCATCGGTGCGGAACACGACCCCCGAGCCCGACACCTTTTGCCCGCCGGCCGTCGTGGCGCGGACTTCGACGATGGCGGGCCGCAGTCGCTGGGCAACGGACACAATCGAATCGGCGCCGCCCAACGCGGTGGTGTTCGACGTGCGCACCAGCGTCGGTGACGAAGACACCCGTTCGATGCTGCGAACCGGCTGCACTCGTCCGTTGAAGCCGCCGATTGCTGCGATGAGCCCCGCCGTCATAAGCGCGCCGATCACGCCGGCCAGACCGGCGATCGCAAACACGTTCGGGGTCTTGACGCGCGGCGTCGCTGCGATCGGCGCGCCCCCGCCCCCGCCCATAGGGCCGACTTCTGACGGGTGCCGCCACAGGCGGTCGTCGGGGTGCACCCAGCCGTGGCCGACCTCGTCATCTGCGCCGTCGAAGGGTTCCACCGCAACCGAGACTACCGATGGCTTCGCACCCACAGGCATCGCCCCGCGTACGCTCTGGCTCATGCGTCGGTGGTGGCACAAGTGAGCAATCTCATTTATCTCGGGCTTGCGGCCATCGTCACCGCTGTCGGTTGCACGATCATCTGGATCCGCCAGCGCAAACCCACAGGGGTCGACACCGGCATCGACGCGTTCCGTCGCGAGCTCCAGGCGCTAGCGCCCGATCGTGACGAGCCCGGCCTCTCGTCGCGGCCCGACCGTGAGGACGGCCGTCCTGGCTAGAGACCTCGCAATCGACCTCGGCACTGCGAACACCCTCGTTTACGCGAAGGGTGTCGGCATCGTGTTGAACGAGCCCAGCGTGATCGCGTTGAACAGCCGGACCCAAGAGGTGCTGGCGATGGGACGCGAGGCGTGGCAGATGATCGGGCGTACGCCCGGCTACATCGTCGCGGTCCGCCCGCTGCGCCAAGGTGCCATAACCGACTTCGACATCACCCAGCGCATGATCCGGTTGTTGCTGCAGCGCGCCGGCGTGTCGCGGTTCAACCGGCCCCGAGTGTTGATCTGCGTGCCGTCGGCGATCACCGAGGTCGAAAAGCGCGCCGTCGAAGAAGCGGCGCGACGCGCCGGTGCCGCGGCGGCGTTCCTGATCGAGCAGCCGATGGCCGCTGCGATCGGCGCTGGGCTTCCGATCCACGAGCCCCTTGGCAACATGGTGGTCGACGTCGGGGGCGGTACGTCGGAGACGGCGGTGATCAGCCTCGGCGGCGTCGTCGCGCTGCAAGCGATCCGCGTCGGCAGCTTCGACATCGACGCGTCGATCCAGTCCTATGTGCGGCGCGAGTACGGCATCGCGATCGGTGAGCGCACCGCAGAAGAAATCAAGATGCACATCGGCTCGGCCTATCCCGTCGAGGGGCTCGTGGCCGGCCTCGAGGTACGCGGCCGCGACCTGATGTCCGGGTTGCCCAAGACGATCGTGCTCACCGCTGAGGTCGTGCGCGAAGCGATCGAAGAAAACGTCAAAGCGATGGTCGACTCGGTGCTGCAATGCCTCGCGCAGGCGCCGCCCGAGCTGGCCCAAGACCTCATCTCGCAGGGCATCCACCTGGTCGGCGGCGGTGGGATGTTGAGCGGCTTAGACCAGCGCATCGCAGTCGAAGCACAGATCCCCGTGCACCTCGTCGAAGCGCCGCTCGAGTGTGTGGTGCTCGGCGCGGGCAAATGCCTTGAATCGTTCGAGTCGTTACGAGTGATGTTCATGGGTGCGGATCGATAACGACGACGCCGCGAGTCGGGTGGGCGTACTAGTCATTCTGTTGCTGCGAAATCACCCATCGGGGGCATAGCGCCAACATCGGAATTAGCGCACAGTCGGGATGATGTCCCGCCGACTGGTCTTCGTTGCCGCGTCCGTGTTGTTCGTTGTCGCGGTTGCTGCCGCCGCCGTGGCTGGCCGCGGCGCTCACGCCAAGCCAACCGTCAACCTGTCCGCGGGCGCCAACGTCACGACGTCGGATCCGCAGCTCCCCAACCTGTTCGTGCCCGCAGATGGTGACACCGAGCCAACCACCTCGACGCTCATGACCGCGGCACCGACCACGACCATGCCGCCCGCTAGCACCACATCGACGACGCGCGCACGGGACAAGACGGTGTCCTCGGTCACCTCGACCACCGCACCCGCGGTCACGACGACGACCGCGTCGTCGTCGCACACGGCGATGGTCACGGCCGTGAACAATTACCAATGGCCCGTGACAATCACCGTTGGCGACGAGACCACGAATACCTGGACGCTTAACCCCGGAGCGTCGGCCGCGCCGTGGGCGTTGACGACCGCAGACGGTGTGCACGGAGACGGCGCCTCGGTGTTGCGGGTCGGAACGCAGTGCGGTTCCGGCGACGGTGAGGACTACTTCCACGGCGGCCACGAGTACACAGTCGAAGCCATTGCCGGCCTGGCCAACAGTTGCGACGCCACGAGCGCGGGCCCCCGGCTACTCGTTCACGACCTGACGACGGGCACCACTAGTCAGATCTAAGACCTACCGCCGTAGGTCTTCGGCGGCTTGGCGCACCTGCCAGTCGCGGTCCTGTAGCGCGCGGTCGACAGCTGCATCGACGCGCGGTCCTTCGAAGGGCGACAACGCGAGCACGGCGCGCCTACGCACCGCGGGCTTGTCGCTACACGCGTGGAGGATCGCGTCGAGGCCGCGTTCGTCCCCGATGGCACCGAGCGCCGCGGCGGCGGCTTCGCGGCACAACGGCTCGTCGTGCGATGTCGTCATCGTCACGAGCGCGGCGATCGCTTCGGTTAGAGAGGGGTTGTCCTGTCCCCACTCGCCCAACGCCCATGCGGCGGCTTCTGCCGCGAGGTCGTCTGCGTCGCCGAGCACGGCGAGCAGCGCCGGCGCGACATCGACGCGATCCGACGCCGTCGCTGCGAGCGTGGCGCTGCGCCGCCGTACCCCTCCGTCGCTGTCGGTGAGACCGCGCAACAGAGTTGCGGTGTCGAGCGCGCCGGCGCGCCCGAGCGCGGCGAGTGCCGTCGCGCGCACTGACGCGTCGTCGTCGTCGGACAAACTCCGCGCAGTGTCGATATCGCCGGTGTGACCGGCTACGGCTGCCGCGCGGCGTCGATCGGCGGGAGGAGTTTCGGGTCGCGGCATAGAACAATGTTGCCTATGGGAAGTTCGAAACGCCTCTTCGTCGTACTTCTCGCGGGCCTGGCGTTCTCGGTTGGTGGCGCCGCAGTAATCAAGAGCACGGAGAAGTCGGCGGCCGCTCCCGTGCTGAGCGCAGCCGCGTTGCCGACGACCACCACGTCGACAACCGCGCCACCGCCTCCCACGACGCAGGCTCCCGCAGCCACACCCAGGCCGTCGAAGCCGGTGTCGAATCCCGGTTCGTACGCGGCCGAGCCGATCGTCGAAATCGGAAGGATCGAGATCCCCAAGATCGGGTTGGTGCACCGCATCATGGAGGGCATCACGCTGCGCAACATCGACCTGGGCCCGAGCCATTGGCCCGGTACCGCACTTCCGGGCGACAGCGGCAACGCGGTGTTCGCCGGTCACCGCGTAACGCACACGCACCCGTTCCTGCGTATCAACGAACTAGCCCCCGGCGATTTGGTGATCTTCCATATCGACGGCCGGAAGAGCACCTACTCGGTCACCGGTTCGGAAGTGGTTTATCCGGACAACCTGTCGATCGTGAATCAAACCGAGACCGCAACGGCAACCCTGTTCGCGTGCCACCCGCCGCACTCGGCGAAGCAGCGTTACGTCGTGCATCTCGCGCTGGTCGATACGACCTCGGAGTAAGAGCGCTTATTTCAGCGCGTGCTGGATGAGCATGGCGGCGACGCCGATCACGCTGATCACCACGACGCTCACACCAACGCCCAGGCCGATGACCATGGTGGCCAGCGCGGCGAACGAACGCGCTTGACCCGCACGCGTACTCCGTAGCGACGGCCGGCGCAGGGAGCGGACGTCGGCGTTCCGCTTCGGCTTCTGGCGCTTGGGCGCGGGCGTAGCGATAACCGGCGCGGGCGTAGCGATCTCCGGGGCGGGCGCAGCGGGCGGCGTGTCGGGGATGACCGGTGCCGGCGGCGCAACGTCGACGACGCTCGGTGCTGCGATCGCGGGTGCAACCGGTTGCGCGAACGCCGCAGGATCGAAGGCCACCTCCGGTTCCGGCGCAGCGGGCAATGGGGTGGGCGACGGGTCGAACCGCGGCGGCGACGGTGCAGCCTGCACAACGGGTTCCGGTTGGGGTCGGGGCTGGGGCTCGGGTTCGTATGCGACGACGGGTTCGGGTTCGGGGGGCGGTTCGTATGCCACCACCGGCTCGGGCTCGGGTTCGTAGGCGACGACTGGTTCGGGCTCCGGCTCGGGCTGGGGCTGCGGTTCGTAAGTGACCACCGGTTCGGGTTCCGGCTCGTACGCGACGACCGGTTCGGGTTCGGGCGACGGTTCGTATGCGACCACCGGTTCGGGTTCCGGCTCGTATGCGACGATCGGTTCGGGTTCGGGGGGCGGTTCGTACGCGACGACCGGTTCGGGTTCGGGCTCCGGGGGCGGTTCGTATGCGACCACCGGTTCGGGTTCGGGCTCCGGGGGCGGTTCGTATGCGACCGCCGGTGCGGGTTCGGGCTCCGGCTCGGTGACGGGTTCGGGCTCCGGCTCGGCGACGGGCTTGGGTGCTGGTTCGGCGACGGGCTCAGGCTCTGACGCCCCAGCTGCGGTTTGCCATTCGTCGACGAGGTCGGTCTCGCGCAGCCACGACACCTCGAGATCTGCGAATAGATCCTCGATGGGCTCTTCGGGCGTCATGTCGCTCATCGCTGTACCCCGAATTCAACGGCGCGCCGATCCGTGGCACGCTTGGCGGCCCCGATGGACTCCCTCACGAACGACCAGACTCGGCGAGACACGCCCGGGAGGGTAGTGCCAGGTCCTTTGCATTGGACGCCGCCGGAGCCGCCGGCCAAAAACTGGTGGGCGCTCGTGGGCGTGCCGCTGGCGGCGCTGGGCGTCGTGTTGTTCCTTCTCGCGCAAATCGAACTGCCGTACGTGATGCTCGCGCCGGGCGGCGCCGACCCGATCAATTCGTTGCTGAGCGTGCCCAAAGACAAGGAACATCGGCCCAAGGGCAGCTTTCTGCTGACGACGGTTTCGCTCGAACCGAGGGTCGGCGCCTTCGACTTCGTGCGTAACTGGCTCGGTTCCGACACGCAGTTGATCTCGAAGAAACAACTGCTCGGCAAGGCGTCGCAGAAACAGTTCAACCAGGCTGCCGTGCAGGACATGACCGAGTCGAAGCAGGCCGCGGCGGTTCTGGCGTTGCGCACGCTGGGTTACACGGTCGCCGAGCACGGATCGGGCGCCTTGGTGCTCGGCCTCATCGACAACAAGGTGCCGGTTCACGGCGTGCTCGAGGCGGGCGACGCGATCACTTCGCTCGACGGCGTGCCGACGTCGGTCGCTCCCGACGCGATTGCAGTGCTGCAGAAGCACAAGTTCGGCGACAAGGTCGAGGCAACGGTGACGAAGGCAGACAACACCGTCGTGCAAAAGACGCTCACGCTCGGTGCCCGTACCGACACGACGTGCACGCTGACCGCCGACACCGGCAAAGGACCGTGCCTCGGCATCAGCCTCGGCACCAAAGCGCACAGATTCGACTACCCCTTCGACGTCAAGATCGACACGGCCGGAATCGGGGGCCCGTCGGCCGGGCTCGCGTTCACGCTGGCCCTGATCGACGACCTCACAGCGGGCGAACTCACCGGTGGGCGTGATGTGGCGGTCACGGGCACGATCGATATCGACGGCAAGGTCGGCGAAGTCGGCGGCGTCGTGCAGAAGACTGCGGCGGTGCGCAAGGCGCATGCGGGGTTGTTCCTGGTGCCAGCGGGTGAGTACGCCGACGCCCGCAAGCACGCCGGTAAGCACCTGAAAGTGGTCAAGGTCAACACGCTGAGCGACGCGCTCGCAGCACTGGCCGCCAATGGCGGCGAGGTCCCTAAATTGGCTGGTCAGGCCGCTAGTAACTAGTCATTTCGGGCTATGCCTCTATGGCCCTAACGGGCGATAGCGCACAACCCGGCAATCACCCCAGACTGGTCCCACCCTGACCTCGGTCGGGATTCGCCCATGTCGACGAGCGCACAATTCACCTTCGCGGCCGAGTTCGTGGCCTTCCTGGCCGCGGCCGCGGGCCTCGCCATGGCGTTGCTGCGCGGCGAGGTCGTGCTGCGTCCGTTGTGGGTGCGGGTGCCGATCGGTAGCGGTTTCGCCGCGCTCGCGGCCGCCGCGTTCCTGCGGGGGTCACTTGTAGTCGACGGACCAACGGCGACCGTCGTCGCGCTGCGCGCTGCAGGGGTCGTAGTCGTGCTGGCCGGCACCCTCGCTTGGGAGGAGCGCGGGCTCGCCCGACACCTGTTGTGGGCCGCACTCGCGGTGCTGGCCGTGGCGACCTACGGCCAGACACGGGACTCGACGGGTTTTGGCGACACCGCGCTCGTCGTGGGTTCGGTGCTCATCCTGGGGTCGGTGCTCACTGCGAGCCGTCGCTCGCTGGCGGCACGGGTCGCGGCGTCGGCGGCGGGCGTGTTGTTGCTCATGGTGCTTGTGCTGTCGCTTGCGTTGTCGGCCGTGTTGTCGTCGACCGTGGAGCACGAGGCAGCCGTGCGCCTCGACGCGCGTGCGCGTACGGAAGTCGGGTTGCTCGGCCGCGAGAGCGAGATCGCGCTGCGCGGTGCGCGCCTGGCGGCGCAATCGATCGCGACGAGCCGCGGGTCATTGCTATTCGAGTTGGCGCAAAAGCCGGTGCGCAACGGACGCCTCGACCAAGACCTCGCCGAACTGTCCGACAAGTTCCTGTCGAATCTGCCCGTCGCCTATTTCAGCTCGGACGGCAAAGTGCTCGGCGCGACGGGCTTCGACCCCGCAGCGCTCGTGCCGATCGCCGGGTCGGCCGCGGTGGCCGAAGCGGGCACCCGCAGCGTCGAGGTGAGCACCGTCGCAGTGGTCAACGTCGATGCCATCGCGCTCGGCGTGGTGCCCGTGCTCGCCGACAACCCGGCGGGCGGGCGCAGTCATCTCGGCACGGTCGTGGCCGCATCGTTGCTGAACGACTCGTATCTGAACGCGCGCACCGCCGACGACCCCCGCCTGCGCCTCGCCTTGGTTACCCAGACCCAGCGCCTGTCGTCGACACCCGAGATCGCCACGAGCCCGCGCGCCCGCGCCCTCAGCGCCAGCGTGTTGGCCACCGGATTGCCGAAGTCGGCGTCGTTCGACGGGTTGTTTTTCTCCGCCCGGCCCGTGGAAGACGCGGGCGGCACTCCGGTGATGGTGCTGGTCGCCACAACCCCGACGACGCTGGTCGACAGCACGCGCGAGTCGCTGTTCCGCACGTTGTTCTTGATCGCACTCGGCGGCACCTTGCTGGCGCTCATGCTCGCCGCGTTCGTGGGCGAGCGGATCGGCGCTCGGGTGCGCCGCCTCACGGTGGCGGCCACGGCGATTCAAGAGGGTGACCTCACCGCGCGCGCCAACCTCGACGTGTCCGACGAGGTGGGCGTGCTCGGCGCCACCTTCGACGCGATGGCCGGTTCGCTCGAGGAACAGACCGCAGCGTTGCGCCAAGCGGCCGAGGAGGAAACGCGGCTGCGCAACCGGCTCGAAGCGATCGTGGCCGGCATGGGTGAAGCGCTCGTGGCCGTCGACGCCCGCGGGCGGGTCACCGACTTCAACACGGCGGCCGAAGAGTTGGTCGGCGTCAGTGCGTCCAGCGCGCGCGGCCGCCCCGCGGGCGAGATCGTCCACCTTGTTTCCGACGAAGGCGTCGACCTCGGCCCACGCCTGCGTCAGCCCAGCGTGCGGCGCTGGTCGAGTGCGGCGGTCCTCACCCCCCGCGACGGCAAGAGCGTCCCCGTGATCGTGTCCGGCGGCACGCTGCGCGGTCCGTCGTCGGAGGTGGCCGGTGGCGTGTTCGTGTTGCGCGACCTCACGCGAGAACGCGAGGTCGACCGCATGAAAACCGAATTCCTGTCTCACGTCGGCCATGAACTGCGTACGCCGCTGGCGGGGGTCATCGGCTTCAGCGAGTTGTTGACGCGGCGAAACATGACGCCGGAACAGGTCAAGCCGCTGCAAAAAGAAATCCTCGACTCAGCCAAGAAATTGGAGCGCATCGTCGAGATGCTCGAATTCTTCGCGTCGAGCGGCGCGGGCCGCGTGAATCTGCGCCTCGAAGACGTCGATGCCCGTGAGGTAGTCGCCGATGTGGCCGCGCGCTGGACCAAGGCCACGGGGACCAAACACCAGATCGTCAAGCGGGCAGCGCGCAGCGTGCCGAAGATCCGCGCTGATCGTCAGTGGCTTGGGCGGGTGCTCGACGAACTCGTCGACAACGCCGTGAAGTTCTCTCCCGACGGCGGAAAGATCACCGTCACCGTGGGTAGCGGCGACGACGGGCGCGTCGTGTTTGCCGTGAACGACAAAGGCATCGGCATGACACCCGAAGAACAGGAACGCGCTTTCTACGACTTCGAACAGGGCGACGGGTCCAGTACGCGCAGTTTCGGCGGTCTCGGGCTTGGCCTCGCGCTCGTCAAACGCGTCACTGATGCGCTGGGCGGAACCATTGCCGTCGAGTCGCAGCCCAAAAAGGGCTCAACAATCCTCATTTCTTTGCCGGCCCTGCCGAATAAGAGGAAGTGACCGCAACAACTCACGGTTTCTTGTCGACCTCGCGTCGGGCGTACCGGCGCGTGTTCACAGTGGGAGTTAGTGCGGCTTTTGTCGTGGGCGCACTCGGCGCGGGCGTGGCATATGCCAGATCCCGGCCCGAGGCGTCGTTGGCTCCGGGCTCAGCTCGGTTGGTTCCTGGTGACGCCGCGGTCACGGTTCACCGGGTTTCGCCGACCGCAGCGGTGGACGCGCCGCTGCGGTCCGGCGATGCACTCACCGTCGTGCGCGGCATCGCGGTGGTGAAGACGACTGCAGGCCAAATGTTGGTGCGGCCGGGCACGACGCTGAGCTTCGGCGGCCCGTCGCCGCGCGTCGAGCGAGGCGACGTGCTGGTCGTTGCGACCAAGCCCTTCGACATCGCTAGCCGCGCCGCGACCGTCACGGTGACCGGCATCGCGCGCCTCCATCAAGCGCTCAGTCTTGAGGTCGGCGTCTACCGCGGTTCGGCGAAGGTCACCACGGCGGCTGACTCGTTGACCGTGCCCGTTCTGCGCCGTGCGGTAATCGCGGGGCTCACCGGCGCCACGCTCGGCAGCACCACGCCGCTCGCGCTCGACGCCGGCGACAGCTGGGACCGCAATCTCATGGGGGTCGCGCTCGAACTCGACGCCGCGCTGTCGTCGCGCAGCCGCGGCCTCACCCTTCAAGTCGCGAACGCCACGACGCAGGTGCGCGACAACGTGCTGTCGGCTGCGCACCAGTGGACTGACCTGACGGTGCTCGCGCCGGAACTTCCCGTCGGTGAAACGGTGGTGGCCGCCGAGTTGGCGAAAGCCGGTCAGTTCACCGAAAGCCAGATGCGAAACGTGCTTGCGTTGCGCGCCGAGGGCGCGTCGTGGGGTCTCGTCGCGATCGCCGAAGGCATCCGGTCCGTGCCCCCCGAAATCCCCGGTATCGACGCCGCCGTCGTGCCCGTCGTCAACAACGTTGCTGGTGCGGTGCTCGATCCGAACACCGTGATCACGACACCCAGCGCCGTCCAAGCGACGCAGCCGCCGTTGGTCAACCCGGCGACGGGCACCGCGCCGACCACGCCAAAGGCGACACCGGCCGTGACGGTGACCGCGCCAATGTCGGCGCCCGATTCGGCACCGGTGGTCGCCGACCCGCTGGGCCCGATCGTCAAAGGTGTCGGCAGCGTGTTGAGCGGGTTGCTGAGTTCTTGACGGATTGCCACGGTCAGCGCCGCGGCTCGCCGTAACCTCGCATCCATGGCCGACCAGCGGCCCGAGATCCGCGCGCTTTTAACCTCGGAAGCAATTGAACACATCGGCTTCCGCTTGGCGCTGCGCGGCTTCGACACGCACCAGGTGCGCGAGTACCTGCGCAGCGTGGCCGACCATGTGCGTTCGCTCCAGGCGCAAATCGACGAGCTCAACCGCAAGCTGCGTGACGCGGAGAACCGGGCGGAAAACCCCGTGCTCGACGACACGAAGCTTGCTGCTGCGCTCGGAGAAGAGACGGCGCGGATATTGCGCAGCGCGCACGAAGCGGCCGCCGATATTCGCGGCCGCGCCGAAGAGCACGTGGAGCGCGTTGTGCAACAAGCCCGCGACGACTCGCAGCGTCTCACCGACGAAGCGGCGAACATTCTCGAAGTGCGCCGCGCCGCAGCCGACGCCGAGGCAAACGAGATCTTGCGCGCCGCGAACGACGAGGCATCACGCGTCACCGCCGAATCCACCGCGGCGGCCGCGGCGATCGTCGCGGAGGCCGAAGCGGCCGCAACCGAAGCCGTCGAGCGGGCCAAGGCCGAACGCAACGAGGTGTTGTCCGACGTGCGTTACCGCCGGCGCGTCGCGAACACGCAGATAGAACAGTTGCGGGCCGGACGCGAGCGACTGCTGCAGGCCTACGACGTCGTGCGCAACACCCTCGACACGGTCACCGCCGAACTCGACGTCGCCGACGTCGAAGCGCGGGCCGCGGCCGACGAGGTGGGTCGCCGTATGAACGCGGCGATTGATCCGCTGCGCGCCGACTCGTTGGCGTCGACCCCGCTCGTCGACCTACCAGTCGCTGAGCCTGAACCCGAGTCGCCGCCGGCACCGCCCGCAGCGCCCACTCCGTCGTCCCCCGATCCGGCGCCGGCGGCGGCCCCGGCGCCGATGACGATTGTCAAGGACAACGCGTCGCGTTCGGGTCGTCCGCACCGTCGCGGCGGTAAGGGCGCCCGGCCGCCGGTACTGGCCACGCCAAAGCCGGAGCAGAAGATGGAAGCGGTAGTCGAAGCCGCCGCCGTTCCCGAACCCGAGTCGACGCCCGCACCGGTACCGACACCGGAACCCGTGGCCGCGCCGGAACCAGCCGCCGAGGTCGTCGACGACGCGCCGGCGCCTTCAGCGGCCGACGCACTGTTCGACCGGTTGCGCACGGAGCGAGCCGAAACTGTTGCCGCAGCCAAGGAGACGCTCGACGCGGAGAAGGCGGAGAAGGCGGAGAAGGCGAAGCGGGCCAAGCCCAAGCCCGCGGCCGAACCCGAGCCCGAGCCCGCGGCAGCGTCGGAAGCCGCGGCCGAACCTGATCCCGTGGTCGCCGATGCCGAGTTGGTGCGTCGGGTAACGGCGCGCGACGAGACGTGTTCGGGCCTGGGCGAGCACCTGTCGCGGCGCATCAAGCGCGCGCTACAAGACGAACAGAACCTGGTGCTCGACCGTCTGCGGTCGGTCCGCGGTTCGGTGAACGCCGACTCGGCGTTGGGCGCCGAGTCGGAACACCTAGCGTCGTACGTGGCGATTGCCGAACCGGCGCTGGCCGACGCGGCGCGCGCCGGCGCAGCAATTACGGGCAGGCCGATCGATGTGCCCGCCGAACTCGTGGCGCGGGTGGCTAACGATTTGGCCGTGGAGTTGGTACTGCCCCTGCGTCGACAACTCGACGAGCGCCTGCACGAAGCGGCCGCGGTCGGCGACGACCAGGTCACGGCGAGTGACCGCGTCAGCTCGGCGTACCGCGAAGCCAAGACGCAGCGCGTGGCGCGCCTCGCGGGCGACTGGTTGCTGCACGCGTGGGCGGTCGGTGTGCACGCGGCGACGGCGGCCGGCACACCGGGCGTGTGGTCTAGCGACCCGGCCAAGGCGTGCTGCACCGACTGCGATGACAACGGGCTCGCCGGCGCGGTTCCGGCGGGCACCGCATTCCCCACAGGGCATCTGCATCCGCCGGCCCACCCGGGCTGCCGATGCGTGGTGGTGCCGACGACCTAGGTTTTCGGGTCGTGACAACCGTGACCGATTTCCCGCGCAGGCGTACCCCTCGCGGTCGCCTCGCACTGCTGCCGCTCGTAGTCGGCGTGATCGTCTTGTTTTTCCTGTTGCAAGGCGCGGCCCACACGTTCACCGACTACCTCTTCTTCTCCGAGGTCGGCTTCACGAAGGTGTTCCGCACGATCGTGGGTTCCGAGTTCATGTTGGTCGTTGTGTTCGGCCTCGTGTTCTTCGCATTGCTGTGCGGCAACCTCGTGTTGGCCGATCGGCTCGCCCCGGCGTTCCGCCCCCTCGGCCCCGGTGACGAAATCGTCGCCCGCTATCGCGAGGTCGTCGGTACGAACGCGGCGCGTATTCGCACGATTATCGCGGCGGTGTTCTCGCTCATCGCCGGGCTCGGCGTGGCCGGTGAGTGGCAGCACTGGTTGCTGTTCCGTCACGCCCAAAGCTTCGGCACCAAAGATGCGCTGTCGGGTTTCCTGTTCCACCGCGACGTCGGCTTCTACGTGTTCCGGCTGCCGTTTCTGCAGTTCCTCGTCGGCTGGCTCTTCACCGCCGTGCTGGTCACCGCGCTTCTTACCGCTGTCGCGCACTACCTCAACGGCGGCATCCGGCTTGCGCCCGCGGCACTCGACCGCGTGACGCCGCAGGTGCGCGCGCACCTGTCGGTTCTGTTCGCGGGGCTCGCGCTCATCAAGTTGCTCGGCTACATCGTGCAGCGTTGGTCGTTGCTGTACTCGGGCCACGGCGTGGTGCAAGGCGCCACGTACACCGACGTGCACGCCCGGTTGCCAGCGATCAACCTCCTTGCGTTCGCGTCGTTCGTCGCGATGGTGCTGCTGCTGGCGAACGTGCGCCGGCGCGGGTGGACGTTCCCGGCAGTCGCGATCGGCCTGTGGTTGGTGCTGTCGGTTGTGGTTGGCGCGATCTATCCCGCGCTGGTGCAAAGCCTGCGGGTCAACCCGGCGGAGAACTCGAAGGAGCGGCCCTACCTTCGTCGCAACATCGACGCCACGCGCGTAGCGCTCGGCATCGACCAGACCGCGATCTCGCCCTACAGCTACCAGGACACGTTGACGTCAGCGGACCTGGCCGACAATCAAGACACGATTCGAAACATCCGGCTGTGGGACCCGGCCTTCACCACCGACACGTACGAAAGCCTGCAGTCGATCAAGGGCTACTACGCGTTCAACGACGTCGACGCCGATCGGTACACGCTCAACGGTCAGAAGACGCAGGTGCTCACGTCGGCGCGCGAGTTGAACCCGGGCGGTCTGCCCGACAGCGGGCGGTCGTGGGTCAACCGGCATCTGCAGTACACCCACGGCTACGGCGCGGTGGTCGCGCCGGCGAACGCGGCGTCGGCCGACGGCAATCCGCTGTTCACCCTGCAAGACGTGCCGCCGGTCGGCGAACCGAAGATCACACAGCCCCGCGTGTATTACGGAGAACACCTCGGCGGGTACGCGATCGTCAACACGAAACAGAAGGAACTCGATGCCGGCGTCGCGGCGTCGAACTATTCGGGCCACGGTGGCGTGCCCTTGTCGAGCTTTGCTCGCAAGGTGGCGTTCGCGTTGCGCTTCGGCGAGTTGAACCCGCTGATCTCCGGACAGATCACGCCCAAGTCGCGCGCGATCTACTACCGCGACATCGGCGAGCGCGTCCGCAAGGCGGCGCCGTTCCTCAAGTACGACAACGACCCGTACCCCGTGATCTTGAACGGTCGCATCATCTGGGTGCTCGACGCGTACACCACCAGCAATCACTATCCGTATGCACAGTCGGCCGACACGAGTCGCCTAGCCAACGGGGCCGACCTGGTTACGAACTTCAACTACATCCGCAACTCGGTGAAAGTCACCATCGACGCGTTCAACGGAGACATGACCTTCTACCGCGTCGACATGACCGACCCGGTGGCCAAGGCGTACAGCAAGATTTTCCCGAAGCTGTTTACCGACGGCAGCAAGATGTCCGACGATCTGCGCGCCCACCTCCGCTACCCCGAGGACCTTTTCCGGGTGCAGACCACAATGTTTGGCCGCTACCACCTGACCAATCCCGACGAGTTCTTCAACGCCTCCGAGGCCTGGAACGTGGCGCCCGACCCCGGGACCGGCACGCTCGAGAACAACACCCAGGACACGCAGCCGCCGGTGGTCGTGCCCGGTCAACGCCAGACCGACAAGCGCATGGACCCCTATTACGTCGTCACGCGGTTGCCCAGCGACAAGAACGCCGAGTTCCAAATCCTCCAGCCGTTCGTGCCGCGCTCCACCGGTGACACGCGCCGCAACCTCACCGCGTTCATGGTGGCCAAGAGTGACCCTGGTAGTTACGGCAAGCTTGAGGCGTTCGTGATGCCCGACGGCATACAGGTTGCGGGCCCGACGCTGATTGCGTCGGAGATGCAATCCGATCCCACCGTCGCCCAGGCCGAGTTGTTCCTGTCGCAGTCGGGGTCGAAGCTCAAGCGCGGCAACATCGTGATGCTGCCGATCGGGCGGTCATTGGTCGCGGTGCGGCCGCTGTACGTGCAGGCGCAGGGTCAGAACGCGTTTCCGCAGTTGCGCAAAGTGATCGTGTGGCACGCCGGACAGGTGCGCATGGACGACACGCTGCAGGGCGCGTTGCGTGCGCTGTTCGGTGACGCGCCGGCGACCCAAGAGCAGGGTTCGGGTTCAGGTTCGACAATCACGCCGCCTCCGACGAACGCGTCGGTGGCCGACTTGTTGCGTCAGGCCGGCGACGCTTTCGCGGCTGCCGACAAATCGTTGCAGGCTGGTGACCTCGCCGGATACCAGCAGCACATCAGCGAGGCGCGCACCTTCACGCAGCAAGCGCGCGATGAGACGAACGCGAGTTCCTCGACTCCGCCAACTACGACGAAGCCCGCTACCTCCGCCTAACGCAGCGCCGTCAGGAGGCTGACGGCAGCGCCCGCAGCGACGGCACGGTCTGGGTCGATTGGGCGAGCGTGGCCGCCAGCGCATCGAGGCTGTCGGCCAGTCCGGCCACGTGTGACGCGAGGGCGTCGGCCAACACGTAGCCGTCGGCAGTAGCGAGTTCGCCCATGAGCTCAGCGGCCTCGGCCGCGGCGGCCATCGCTTCGAGATCGGCGCCGACGACGTGCAGTTTCGCCGCAGCCACAACCGGCGCCGCTTCGATCGCGCGGCGTTCGACATCGCCGATCCGCGTTTCGAGTTCCTCGACGCGGGACTCGAGTTCTTGCGCGTGCACGGCCAGCGCTTTCACGGCGCGCTCGATGCGGTCGGCCTCGGCGGACAGCGCTTCGCTCGCCGCGGTGGCCAACGCGGCGCGCTGGGATTGGGCGAGCGCTGACGCGATCGGATGATTGTCGCTATGTCGACGGCGAAAACGCATGAGGCCTAACGATACGAAGAGCGTTTCGCGCGGCGGTGGACCCTTCGGCGTTGCTCTGCGCAAACTCACATTCGCGGCGCAGGGCGTTTGCACGTCGAACGCCGATCCTGTGGTGGTGCCGGACGTACCGGTCACCACTCCCCAAGGAGCACTTCAACAATGAACCCCCTCCGCAAAGCCATCGTCGGCGGCGCGCTCGTCGCCTCGACACTGGCCGGTGGCGCCATAGGCGCTGCGCTCGTGAACGGCAGCGCCAGCGCGGCGACCACGGCCACAACCGCCGCTGCGTCCGACGGCGCGTCGTCGACCGCAGCGCGACCCACACCCGATCCGACGAAGGCGACCCACGTCGCCAACAACATCACCGAGACGCTGCTCACTGGCAGCGACGCAGACAAGGCGAAGGCCGCCGCGCTCGCCGCGGTGCCCGGCGGCACGATCCAACGCGTCGAGACCGACGCGGAGGGCGACGCCTATGAGGCGCACATGCTCGACGCCAGCGGCAACCCGGTCACCGTGAAGATGGACTCCAGCTTCAAGGTCACACGGACCGACACCGGCGGTCCCGGCGGTGGTCACGGCCGCCCGTAACCGCGCAGCACCGACGAAGCCCCTCCCGCGCATGGAGGGGCTTCGTCGCGTGAGGCCGCATCATCACGGCGCGCTTCGGCGGCGCGCGCTAAGAACGTGCGGTCAAACGAGAGGGGCAAACATGAAGAAACTCGTATTAGCAGTCGCGTTAGGCGCGGTCGCGATGTCACTGGTCGGGTGCGGTAAGGACAACTCGTCGAGCGCCGCGAAGAAGACGGCACCGACCAAGGTCGCGGTGCAGGCCGGCGTGAACGATCCGAAAGACCGCAACATCGCAGCGCTCGCGTTCCTGCCCGCGTCCGTCACCGTCAAAACAGGCGCAACGGTCGAGTGGACGGCCCCCGGGTCCGAGCCGCACACGATCACGTTCCTGCCCGTCGGCCAAACGCCGCCGACGCCCGACAAGCCCGAAAACGCGGCGCTGCGAGAGAAGTCGACGACGGGTGCCTACGACGGCACGCAGACGTTCGGCTCGACGCTGATCCCGACGGGTCCGAACCCCGAGAAGTATTCGCTGTCGTTCGCGAAAGCGGGCACGTTCACTTACCACTGCATCATTCACCCGGGCATGGACGGCACGGTGAAAGTCGTCGACGACGGCGCTTCAGCCGACTCGCAATCCGATATCAACGCCCGGGCCAAGACCGAAGAGGCGAAGTGGCTCGCCGAAGGCCGCGCCGCCAAGAAGACGCTCATCGACACGCCGCTCAAGAAAACCGCGAACCCCGACGGGAGCACCACGTGGACCGTCGAGATGGGCACGAACACGCAGCACACCACGGTGCTCGCATTCCAGCCCGCGAGTGCGGCGGTGAAGGCGGGCGACAAGGTGACCTTCGTCAACAATTCGTTCGACCCGCACACTGCCACCTTCGCGGGCAAGCAGCAGTTGCCGGCGAACCCCGAGTCGCCCGAAGCAATGGCACCGGCACCCGGCAAGAGTCCGCAGACCTTGAACAGCACCGACTTGTTCAACACCGGGTGGCTTCCGCCGAATGTGCCGCCGGGCCAAGGCCCGCCCGAAGCCGTGCGCAGCTTCACGTACACAATCCCCGCCGCAGGCACGTATAGCTACGTTTGCTTGCTGCACGCCCCGAGCGGGATGGGCGGAACGATCAACGCGACGTAAACGGGTCTCGTAGTTGTAGGACGAAGCCCCTCCGGTTTTCACGGGAGGGGCTTCGTCGCGTCTACGCATCGGGCATGGTGGGGGCGTGGCGAAGCAGAGCGCGGGCCTGTTGTTGTACCGGCGCGCTGGATCCGACGGCGGTGATGTCGAAGTGCTGATCGTGCATCCGGGCGGTCCGTTCTGGAAGAACAAGGACGACGGCGCGTGGTCCGTGCCCAAAGGTGAGTACGACGCCGGCGACGACCCATGGGCCGTGGCGCAGCGCGAGTTCGAAGAGGAGTTAGGTCAGCGTGCGCCGAGCGGCGAACCGACCGACCTGGGTGAGATACGTCAGGCCGGGGGCAAGCGGGTGCGGTGCTTCGCGGTCGAGGGCGACCTCGACATCACCGAGGTCCGCAGCAACACGTTCATGATGCAGTGGCCGCCGAAGTCGGACCGGATGGAGGCCTTCCCCGAAGTCGACGCCGCGGCGTGGGTGGTGCCAGCTGTTGCGCGGGTGAAGTTGGTGAAGGGTCAGGTGCCCTTCGTCGACGCGCTCCTCGACGCCTTCAGCGACTGACGAGGCGCTTTAACGCGACGACGTCGGCGAGCGATCGCACCGTGCTCGTGAGATGAGTGCACGTCGTCGGTCCCCGCATGGTGGTGTGCGCGTGCGCAGC
>JBEEFT010000162.1:0-8435 GCA_041166225.1 Actinomycetota bacterium
CTACGCGTACGCCGCGAGCAAGGCCGCCGTGCACCACCTCACCCGGCAGATGGCGCACAACCTCACCAAAGACCACATCACCGTGAATGCGATCGCGCCCGGTCCGTTTCCGTCCAAGATGATGGCCTTCGTGCTAGACGCGCCGGGCGGCGAAGAGTTGGTGGCCAAGGGTGTGCCGCTGGGTCGCGTCGGGACGCCCGAAGACGTCGCCGGTCTCGCGATCTTCCTGGCCTCCCGCGCCGGCAGCTACCTCACCGGCGCGGTCATCCCCTGCGACGGCGGCATCTCGACCAAGTCCGGCTGACATTCTTCGAGTTCTGCGCAGAACAGGGGGTCGTGCTTGCTCGTGTTACACAACACTGTTGACAGAGTTAGCGTTTGCTAGCTAGAGTTAGCACCTATGACTATTCAAGACGAGATCACCGCGCAGACCCTTAAGACCGTCAAGCAGGCTCAGGACATCACGATTGGCGCGATCCACACGGTCGCCGAGCGCGTGAGCCCGTTGCTGCCGAACACCAGCTCGGTGCCCTTCATCGACAACCTGCCGTCGGCGACCGAGGTCGTGGAGAAGGCGTTCGACCTCAGCAGCGTGCTGCTCGCCAGCGCCAAGAACGTCGCCGTCGAAGCGACCAAGGCGTTCGCTCCGAAGACCGCCGCGCCGACTGCGACCAAGGCCGCCACGAAGACGACGCCGAAGGCCACAGCCGCCAAGGCCTAACCACTCGGAATTTCTCAGTCGCCGGCGTAGTTGCAACGACGCAGCTACACCGCAAGACCGAAACGAGGGCGCCCCATCCCCCCTGGGCGTCCTCGTTTCGCGTCTGGGCTGCTTTCGGCCTCGCTAGCGCTCGGCCGAGCCGCGTTTGGGCGCCGCCTTCGGCGGCGACGGCGCTGTGCTCTCGACCGGCAAAGCCGGATCGATCGCCTCAAGCGAGAGTCAAAAGCTCTCGTCGCCCGCGCCGCGTGGAGTTAGTTCGGGAGGGCGGCTTCTACTGCTGAGACGAGCGCTTCGTCTTCGGGGGCGGTCATCGGACGGAAGCGGGTGATGGTGCCGTCGGGCGCGATCAGGAACTTCTCGAAGTTCCACTGGATGTCGCCGGCGTTGCCTTCGGCGTCGGGGACTTCGGTGAGTTCCGCGTAAAGCGGGTGCCGGTTGTCGCCGTTGACGTCGACCTTCTCCGTCATCGGGAACGTCACGCCGTAGGTGGTGGAGCAGAACTCTTCGATTTCGTCGGCCGAGCCCGGTTCCTGGCCGCCGAACTGGTTACACGGAACGCCGATCACGCTGAAGCCGCGGGAGGCGTACTTCTCGTGCATTGCCTCGAGGCCGGTGTACTGCGGCGTGAGGCCGCACTTACTGGCGACGTTCACGACGAGCAGCGCCTTGCCCTCGTAGTCGGCCAGCGACGTCGGCTCGCCGTGCAGCGTCTTGAGCGGAATCTCTTTCAGGGACATGCGCCGCAGCATATGAGCAAGCGGCCTCGCCCTACCGGGCGTACGTGACGCGCGCGACGGGGATCGCTTCGGCCAACCCCTTGAACGTGCGACGCCGAGCACGGCCGACCTCGACCCGGGGCATGTCGCCGATCGCGTCGCGCACGTCGCCGGTGACGACAACCTCGCCACCTTTGGCCGACTCGGCGACGCGGGCCGCGACGTTGACTACGTGACCTACGACGTCGTCGCGCGTCGTGAGGACGTCGCCCACGTGTATCCCGGCGCGCAGGCGTAGTGGCGGCGGCGGCGTATCGACGAGCTCGAGACAGGCGAGCACCGCGGCCTCCGGTTCGGGAAACGTGAGCAACAAACCGTCACCGATCCGTTTGACGACGCGGCCGCCGCGGCTGCGCACGATCGGGCCGACGGTGCGGTGATGGTCGGCAACAAGATGGCTCGCCGCTTCGTCGCCGTTGCGCTCGGTGAAACAGGTGAAGCCTTCGAGGTCGGTGAACGCGACCGCCATGCGCGCCGACGGCGCCGTGCTCGCTCCGTCTTCACTCGTGGCATCGTCGTTGGCGGCCAGCAACTGAATCGCCGAAAGCCCCATCGCCGCCATCAACGAGGGCTTGCGTTCGATGGAGCGTTCAAGCAGCCGCTCGATGACAGACAGCGGTGGCGCGTTGCGCACCGGGACGCCCGCCCCGGTGTCTTCGGCGAAGTCGCGGCTTACGACTCCGACCTCGACCAGACCGTTGAGGAACTCCGGATCACGGTCGCTGAGCAACTCGACCATTCGGGCCGCGACGCCTCGACGGAAGCTGTGCACCGCCGCCCGCCCCGCCGCCTTCGGTCCCGTGGGCTCGCTCACAGCCATCGATCGTAGGATGGTCCGATGTTCGAGGCGCCAACGAGTCTCGGCGAGATCGCCAAACTCGTCGACGTCCGCATCGACGAGTTGCTCACCGCCGAACTGCAGCGCTGGACCGAAGTCGACCAAGCGATGGCCGAACCGCTACGCGTGCTGCGCGCTTTCGTGCTCGCCGGCGGCAAGCGCCTGCGCCCCGCGTTCTGCTTCTGGGCCTTCGTGGGCGTTGGTGGTGACGGCGACGACCCTCGGGTGATCGACGCGGGCGCCGCGCTCGAGTTGCTACACACCTTCGCGCTCGTGCACGACGACATCATGGACAACTCGGCTCGCCGGCGCGGTCTGCCAACGGTGCACCGCCATTTCGAGGCGCTGCACCAAGACGAAGCGTGGCGGAACGAAACCCGTCGCTTCGGTGAGGGTGCGGCGATCCTCGTCGGTGACCTCGCGTTCGTATACGCCGATCACTTGTTGCGGGGAGCACCGCAAGACGCACTCGACGTGTTCACCGAATTGCGCCTCGAGGTCAACGTGGGCCAATACCTCGACCTCGTCGGCACCGTGCGGGGTGGCGCGTCGGCCGAGCTGGCCCGCAAGATCTGCGTGTACAAATCCGGGCGGTACACCGTCGAGCGCCCATTGCACCTCGGCGCGGCGCTGGCCGGACGCGTCGACGAGTTCGCGGGCGCCCTGAGCGCGTACGGCGATCCGCTCGGCGAAGCGTTCCAGTTGCGCGACGACTTGCTCGGCGCGTTCGGTGATGCCGAGGTGACGGGAAAGCCCGTTGGCGAGGACGTGCGCGAGGGCAAGCCGACCACGTTGTTTGCCCACGCCCGCGATGCGGCCGTCGGCGCCGACGCCGTGATGCTGAACGAGCGCTACGGCGCGGCCGACCTCTCCCCCGCCGAGGTGGTCGAGATCCAGCGGCTGTTCGAACGGACGGGCGCTCGGGCCGCCACCGAAGCGCGCGTCGACGCACTCGTAGACCAAGCCCTGACGGCACTGGCGCACGCCCGCCTGTCGACCGGGGCTCGTGACGAACTCGACGCTCTCGCCCGCTTCGTAGCCGAACGGGAGTTTTGACCCACCTCCAGTAGTGTGGAGAACTGCCATGTTGCTCGAACGCGTGAAATCTCCTGACGACGTCAAGGCGCTCAGCTACGCCGAACTGACCGAACTCGCCGTCGAGATCCGCCAGTTCATCGTGGAGGCCGTGGCGGCCAGCACGACCGGCGGCCACCTCGGTTCCAACCTCGGCGCTGTCGAGTTGACCCTCGCCGTGCACCGGGTCTTCGACTCGCCCCGCGACATCATCTTGTGGGACACCGGCCACCAGGCGTACACGCACAAGATCATCACGGGGCGCGCGAACCGCTTCGACGTGCTGCGCCAAGAAGGTGGGCTCTCGGGCTACCCGAACCGCATCGAGAGCGAGCACGACTGGATTGAGAACAGTCACGCGTCGACGGTGCTGTCGTACGCGCACGGCTTGGCCGCATCGGTCGCTCGAGGCACCACCGACCGCAAGGTCGTGTCGATCATCGGCGACGGGTCGATGACGGGCGGCATGGCGTATGAAGCGCTGAACAACCTCGGCCACAGCGGCACGCGCTGCGTGATCGTGTTGAACGACAACGGGCGTTCGTATGCGCCGACCGTTTCGTCGCTCACCGAGAGCGTGAGCCGTTTGCGGTTGAACCCGCAGTACCTGAACTTCCGCCGCTTCGGCGAGCAGATGGCCGGTGACCTGCCCGTGGTCGGCCCCTACATGGCCAAGGCGTGGAAGGGCATGACCGCGGCGATGCGCGAAGTCGCGGAGCCGACCGTGTTCTTCGAGGCGCTCGGCGTTCGCTACGTCGGGCCGATCGACGGCCACGACATCGCAGGCGTCGAAGACGCGCTACGCAACGCCGCCGACTTCGACGGACCGATCGTGGTCCACGTCCTCACGCAAAAAGGCCGCGGTTACGCGCCGGCGGAAGACGACGACGAAAAGTGCCTGCACGACGCGGGTGATTTCGATCCGCTCACCGGCCCCGGCGAGTCGACGCTGGCGGGTTACACGAAGGCGTTCTCCGACGCGCTGATCAACGAAGCCAAGCGCCACCCGCAGGTGATGGGCATCACCGCCGCAATGCCGGGCCCCACCGGCCTGTTGCCGTTCCAAGCCGCCTTTCCCGATCGCTTCCACGACGTCGGTATCGCCGAGCAACACGCGGTCACCATGGCCGCCGGAATGGCGATGGGCGGCCTACGCCCCGTGGTTGCGTTGTACTCGACGTTCTTCAGCCGCGCGTTCGACCAGGCGAACCTCGACGTCGGATTGCACGGTCTGCCGGTGGTGTTCGCGCTCGACCGAGCCGGGATTACCGGTGACGACGGCGCGTCGCATCACGGCGTCTTGGACATGGTGCTGTGCCAGACGATTCCGGGCATGACGATGTTCGCACCGTCGTCGGTGCAAGAGGTCCCCGAGATGCTCGCGACCGCGCTCAAGCTCGAAGGCCCCGCAGTGATCCGCTTCCCCAAGGGTGCGGCGCGCCAGGTCGAGCCGCACGAGGTCGGCGACGGGATGAACGCGCGCCGCTGGCGCACGAGTGAGTCGCGCGAAGTCGCGCTGATCGGCGTGGGCAAGATGCTGGGCGCGGCGCTGGCCGCCGCGGAACTGCTCGCCGAAGACGGAATCGACGCGACCGTGTGGGATCCCCGCGTCGTGAAGCCGCTCGATCCGTTGATGCTGGCCGACGCCGCGGTGCACCGCCTCGTCGTCACGATTGAAGACGGATTCCGAACCGGTGGAATCGGATCCACCATCGCGACCTCGCTCGGTGAGTTCTCGAGCCTCGGCGCCGCGCCGTCAGTGGTGACCCTCGGCGTGCCCGACACCTACATCGCCCAGGCCCGCCCCGACGTCATCCTCGCCCGCCTGGGCCTCGACGCCGCCGGCGTGGCCGAAACGGTTCGCGCCGTGCTTTCGCCCGCCGCCGACGCCGGCGGTCTCGCGACCACTCCCGCGTAATTCCGCGGACGTTGACGCATCCCGATTTGGCCCTCGCGCTCGCGATGGCCGACGCGGCCGACGAAGTGACGATGCGCTGGTTCCGAACCAAGGACCTGCCCGTCGAATCCAAGCCCGACGACACGCCGGTTTCGATCGCCGATCGCGAATCGGAGAAGGCGCTTCGCTCGATCATCGAATCGGAGCGACCCGACCACGGCGTGGTCGGTGAAGAGTTCGGCACTACCGATAGCGGCGCCGGCGCGCGCTGGATTCTCGATCCCATCGACGGAACCAAGAACTACATACGCGGCGTGCCGGTGTTCGCGACGTTGATCGCGCTGGAAGTGGAAGGCGTGCTCGAACTGGGCGTGACGTCGGCGCCTGCACTGGGCCGGCGGTGGTGGGGTGTGCGGGACGAGGGCGCGTGGTGCAACCACGAACCGATTCACGTGAGCGCAGTGAACGCGATTGAAGACGCCTTCATGTCTTCCGACAGTTACGACACGTTCGACCGTTTGAATCCCGCGCGTAGTGATGCGTGGACGGCGCTAACGAAGCAGGTGAATCGCACGCGGGGCTTCGGTGACTTCTGGTCGCACATGCTCGTAGCGGAAGGCGCGATCGACATTGCCATCGAGCCTGAAGTCGCGATCTGGGACGTCGCCTCGAACGCTGTGATCGTCGAAGCGGCGGGCGGCCGGGTAACGACCCTCGAAGGCAAGGGCGGCGCGAACAACGGATCGGTGCTTGCGACCAATGGTGTGTTGCATGATGCCGTGCTCGCAGCCATGAAGCCTTAGGAGACCCGTGCCGACTCGCGACGAATACCTGTCGACGCTGCATCGCGACCTTGAGCTGTTCGACGCGGCGATTCGCGCCGGTGGCGATCTCTCCCAACCCGTCGACGGTTGCGGTGAGTGGACGCTGGCCGACCTCGCTGCGCACCTCGGCGGTCTTGAGCACTACGTCGCGGCGGGTATCGCGAAAGGGGCGAGCCCCGACGCGTTCCCGGCACCGCCTGCCGACGTCGCCGCGTACGCAGACTGGTGCGCGCAAGGCGCGGCTGCGATCGAAGCTGCGCTGACTGCGTCCCCCGACGACACGCCGTGCTGGACGTTCTTTCCCAATGCGCCGCAGGAGATCGGTACGTGGGTGCGCCGGATGACCCAGGAGCACGCCGTGCACCGCTACGACGCCGAGCTCGCGGCGACGGGCACGGCAGAGGCCATCGACCCGATCATCGCAAGAGACGGCATCGACGAATTCCTCGACCTGTTCTTGGCACGCGTGGACAAGCGTCGACCCATACGGATCGGCGACCTCGCCGTGCAGTTGCAATCGCTGGACGGCGACGGCGACGACGGCGCGTGGATGGTGCGCTGTGGCGACGGCCCGCCCGTCGTGACGCGGGAGCACTTCAGAGGCGATGTGGCGTTGCAGGGGTCGGCGAACTCAGTGCTGCTTGCGCTTTGGGGGCGGGTCGAGCCCGGCGAGATGGACCTGGAGATCTACGGGTCGCCCGACGACTGGGCCCGGTTCCGCGCAGCCATCGCCATCTAAAAGCCCGGTACACTTGCCCCTTCGTCCGTCGAACACCTGGGGTTGACAATGCGGAAAGCCTGGCTACTCGGAATTCTCACCGCTGCGCTGGTAGCGCTCAACCCCGTTGCTCCCGCGGCGCACGCGGCCAACGGCGTGACCGTCGCGGTGCTCGACACCGGCATCGACGCTGCGCACGCCGCATTCGCGGGTGCCGGTCCGATCGGCTTCAAAGACTTCGTGAACAACCGCAGCACTGCCTATGACGACAACGGTCACGGCACGATCGTGTCGTCGATGATCGTCGGCAGCGGAACGACCCCGGCCTCGCTCGCGTCGGGTACGACGCTCGCCGTGGGCAAGGTGCTCGACTCCAGCGGGTCGGGCGGCTCCGATGCATTTGTCGCCGGTATCCACTGGGCCGTCGACACCGTGCACGCCGACATCATCAACATGAGCCTCGGTTCCTACATCCCGGGTACGAGCGTGCTCGACACTGCGGTGTACGACGCCCTCGCTTACGCCCGCGCCCACAACGTGCTCGTCGTCGTGGCCAACGGCAACGGGTTGGCGAACCTCGGAGCCGCGCCGAGCCTCGGTTGGGCGCATTCCTTCGGCAACTCCGCTGACGTGTTGTCGGTCGGCGCGTCAGGCGTCGACGGGCTTTTGGTCAACACCGATCCCGACGTCGCCGCCGTGTTCACCGTCACCGGTGCCGCCGCCAACACGGGCAGCGGATACGTCACCGAAAGCGGCACGAGCTTCGGATCGCCCTACACCGCGGGTTATGCGGCTCGGCTGCTGTCGGCCTCGCGCACCGGTGGCCATCCGCTGACCGCGTCGGGCCTTGAGACCCTTGTTGAATACACCGCCCGCGACACCGTGATGCCGCCGGTGCAAGAGGGTTACGGCGTGATCGATGCCGCGCAGCTCCCCGCTGCGTTGAACTACGCCGCCAGCGGCACGCTTCCCCCCGCGCCTGGCACTGTCAACGCGACCTACACGGGTCGCGTCGTGCCGCTGCTGCGCACCGTCGGCCGGACCCTGTAACCGGGGGGCCTTAGTGGCCCGGTAGCGGCTCGAGCAGCTCGGGTCCTTCGTTCTTCACGTTGCTCACCAACTTCACCACGGGCCGCGCCTGCATCTGATCGGCCGGCAGCGGCACGAGCATCGCGGCGGCTTCGTCGGCGTGCACGTTCGGATCGAGCCACGCGTCCCACTTGTCTTCGGGCAAACACACGACCATCCGGTTGTGGATCTTGGCCACCAACTCGTTGGGCTCACCGGTGATCAGTGTCACTGTGCGTAACGGATCGACATCGTCGTGGCCGCGCAGCTCCGGTGGTGTCCAGCGGTCCCACAGCGCCGCGAACGCGAGCGGGCCGCCATCTGCGGAGGTGATGTAGAAGGGCTGTTTCGTCGGCTTCTTACCTCCGGCGCCGGCAGGCGCGTGGCCTTCGACGGCCTGCCATTCGTAGAAGCCGTCGGCGGGCACGATGCACCGGCGCTTCTCGAGCAGCTTGCGGAACGCCGGCTTGTCGGTGACGGTCTCGGCCCGCAGGTTGATCATGCGGTTGCCGATCTTCT
>JBEEFT010000163.1:0-9564 GCA_041166225.1 Actinomycetota bacterium
GGTCGACGTATGTCGCGCCCGCAGCCGTCGCCGCCGCTTGCTCCGCAGTGTGCACAGCGGTCCACGTGCCCGGGACCTTGCGTACGCAATCGCGCGGCCCGCTCTGCACGGTGACGCAGTCCTGAAGATTTCCACTGGTCGGTGGGGCACCTAGCAGTACCAACCGACCTGCAGTCGGAGCCATCGACGTGAGCATGCGCGCCGTCGCGTCGCGCCAGGTCGTCGCGTTCTGCGCTGCTGCACCATCGTCGGCGAGTGAGTCGACGTACCCGAACCACTCCGCCGACACCACGACATCGGGTTTCAAGCGCGCCAGGCGGTCGAGCACCCAACGCCGGTGTGAGACACAGGCAGTGTTGTCGCGTCCGTGTGTCCGTGTCACGACGTCGACCATCGGGCACTCCGATTGCGTCAGTACCTGAATTCGCCACTGACTCGGCTCCAGCGCGCTGCGTATGCCGGGTAGGTAACTGACGGCGACGCTGTCACCGACCACCGCGAGCACGTGCGGCGCTTTCGCTGCGCCGTAGCTGCAGGCGGCCTCGTTTTGCGGACGCACGTCGAGGCAGTTGTCGCGCTTCCATTCCGGCGCGGCGTCATTGGTCAACTTGTCGAGCGACGGCGACAGCGCGGGCCAATTCGTCACGGCTAGCGCGGCCTCTATGTCGCGGGTCAACGGATCCACAGCGGCGGTCACCGAGCTTTGCGTCAGCGACTTGTCCGCTTGGAGCGGTGCGTCTGGGTTCGACGCCACGGCTCTCGCCGAAACGGGGGTCACGTCAGGGTTCGCCCAACTCCACGCTCCCGCCACGAGCGCGAGAACGGCCACGACCGTGACGGGTATCAGCACGCGGTCGTTGTCGGTGACCCACTCTTGGAAGTTCCGCCGGTCGTACGCGTACGGCTTTTCGGACAGCCACTGCGATCGACGAACCGGTTCCTCAACCAGCCGATACGACAGTTCCGACAGCGCGAGCGTCGCTGCGATACCGGTCGCGTAGAACCCGACCGTCCCGCCGCCGAAGTACGCCTTCGCAAAAATGAGGACGGGCCAGTGCCACAGATACATCGAGTACGAGACGCGGCCGAAGTAGGTAGCGATGGGATTGCCCAAGGCCCATTTCGACCCGACATCGCCCGGCATATCGCCGAAGCCGAGGATGGCGGCGGTCCCTAATACGGGCAACAGCGCCGCAGACCCCGGGAAGGGCGTCGAAGGGCCGATGAGAAGTGCGGCCGCGACGATTGCGGTGAGTCCAATCCAACTCGACGAAACGCGAAGCGTGGCACGTGTCGCCGCGAGGCGGGGTCGGACGATCGCAGTCAGTGCACCGATCCCGAGTTCCCACGCGCGGGTCGCAGCGGAAAAGTACGTGGTAGTGGGATCGGAGTGAGTCGCGTGTACGCAAAGGACAAACGACGAGACCACCGTGACGAACGCGACCGCGCCGACAACCGACCGCGTCCGGTCGACCCGCAGGCGCCGCGCCACGAGAAAACTCACGATCAGCAAGCAAGGCCACAGCAAATAGAACTGTTCCTCTACCGCGAGGGACCAGTACTGCTGAAGTGCCGATGGCGGACGCAAGGCGTCGAAGTAACTGGTGCCGATCCTGGCGAAGTGAACGTTGGCCAAAAAGAACGTTGACCACAGTGAGTCGACATACGTCTGCCGAGCTCTCGTGGCGCTGAAGATGAGCCGCGCGGCAACGTCGGTCGACAAAATGACGAGCAGCGCCATCGGCAAGATCCGGCGCGCACGGCGCGCGTAGAACTCCCGCAGCGAAATGCGATCGGACTGTTCGCGTTCACGCACGAGCAGCCCGGTGATGAGGAAACCCGAGATCACGAAGAACACGTCGACGCCGATGAACCCGCCCGACGGCTTCCCGAACGCATGCGCGGCGAACACGAGCAGCACCGCGACTGCCCGCAGCCCCTGAACGTCACGCCGGAGGCCGTGACCGTTCCGAGTTACTTCGTTCAAATCCGACCCCCCATCGACGACCGGTAACGCTAGACGTCCTCGCGCAACGCATTCGCACGGCGCGTTGTCCGCGCCCCTGCGTGGCGACGCAAGACTGGGCGCGATGAAGGCCATGCCCCGGCGCCGGAAGTACGCGGCCGGAGGGCGGAGTCTGTGGTGGCAGGTCGCAATCTCGTCGACGGGTGACGGAATGTTTCTCACCGCGTTCCCGTTGCTGGCCGCCGCCATCACGCGCAACCCCGCGGCAATCGCGGGCGTCACCGTCGCCAACCGGGCGCCGTGGATCGTGCTCTCGTTGCCGTTTGGCGCCGTCGCCGACCGCTTCCCACGCCGGTGGCTGATGGTCGTCGCCGACATCGCGCGTGGGGCGATCGTCGCCGTTCTGGCCGCGCTCGTGATCGCGCACGACGACCGGATGGTGGTGTTGTACACATGCGCGTTCTTCCTCGGCGCCGGCGAGGTGCTCCACGCGACCTCGTCGCAGGCGCTGATCCCCGCATTGATCGACGACGACGACCTTGAGCGGTTCAACGGCGGCCTCACGTCGGCGCAGGCCGCGACCGAACAGTTCATCGGTCCACCACTGGGCTCCGCGCTCTTCGCAGTGTCGCCCTCGATCCCGTTCCTAGCCGACGCCGTGTCCTTCGGCGGTTCGGTGGCCTTGGCCGCGCGTCTGCCTGAACCGCGCTCGGCACAGCGGTCACCGACACGCGTGCGCGACGACGTCCGCGAAGGATGGCGGTACCTGTTCGGCCACAACCTGTTGTGGCGCATCGCCGTGCTCATCGGCGTGCTCAACGTCTTCTATTTCGCGAGCGAAGCCGTGCTGGTGCTCTACACGTTCGAGAAGCTGCACGCTGGCAAAGCCACGTTCACTGCGCTGTTCCTCGCAGCAGCGGTCGGGTTGATCGTGGCCCAACCGTTCGTCGACCCATTCCGCCGGCGCTTCGACGCCCGTATCGGGATCGTCTTTTCGATTTGGGTGTGGGCGGTCGCGCTAACCGGTCTCACGTTCACGTCGACGCCCGCTCTGGCGGTTGGCATGTGGTTCCTGCTGGGGTTCGGCGACGCGTTCTGGCGGATCCTCACCACCTCGTTACGCGGGCGGTTGACGCCGAACCACCTGCTCGGACGGGTCACGTCGGTCCACCGGTTGTTCGGCATGGGTGCGATTCCAGTGGGCGCCGCGCTCGGGGGTTTCCTGTCGACCACGATTGATCTGCGCGCGCCGTTCGCGTTGTCGGCGATCTGTTTCATCGCGTTCGGGCTGTACGCACCGCGATTCCTGGAACCGGCGCGCGGTTTATGACAGCAAGTTCTCGAGCACCTCGGCGCTGGCTTCTTCCATGAGCGCGCATTGCTCGAACACGTCGGCGGCCTCACCGTTGCCGTCGGCGAGGGCATGGCGCTTGAACGACCGCCATGTGGCTGCGCCCAACCGCTCGGCCTCGGCTTGCTGAGCCCACTGTTCGTCGACGGGCCGCCACGTATAGGCACCCGCGAGCGCGCCCTTAAGCAGCGGGTGCGCGGCGGCCAAACGCTCTTGTACCGCAGCAGCGTCGGGGTATAGGGCTTCAACGCGCTCCGCGATCGCCTCTTCGCGATCGGCGCACGCTGTGAGCGCGGTGACCGCGGCGACGTCGCCGACGGCGTCGGCCCACTCGCGGTAGCGCTCGGCCGCCCACCGCTCGAGCATGGCGATGAGCACCGGGTGATCGTACGGATCGGTTGCCTCGAGCACGGGCGCCAGCGTCAACACGATGTCGGGTACGGGTTTGTCCGCCATCGTGTCAGCGTGTCACTTCGAAGCGGTAATCGACCGACAGCGACGCGCCGGGGTCGAGACCGACCACACCAGTGCCGGGCACGCCCTGCGCGGCGAACTGCAGTGCGTTGTTGCTCATCGTGACGGGTTCGACGCACACCCACCCCGGCTCGGCGCTGTAGACGACGACCTGCGTCACCGGTCCGCTCCACGACAAACGAATGCCGCCGGCTTCGATCGACGTACCGGTAAGGCCGGTGTAGCAACGGTCCATCGCCGGTGCGTAACGCGGCGTGCGCAGGTCTTCGTCCGGTCGTACGGCCACCGGTGGACCCGTGGGCATGGGGTCGCCAGGCCACACGAGGTCGGCGGGCACCCGCACCTCGCTGACGCGGAACCACGGATGGATGCCGAGGCCGACCGGCACGCGGTGCTCGCCGCGGTTCACGACTTCGAGGTGCTGTTCGAGGGCGTCGGCGAACAACGCGAACCGCTCGATGCCGGTGACCGTGTACGGACCTTCGCTCGCTTCGATCGACAGCTCGACGGTTGCATCGTCGACGCTGACCACCGTCCACGGCGCGTCGGCGGTGAGGCCGTGGATCGCAGTGCCGTCGACCCAGTTCACCGGCACGCGTCCCGAGCGTCGTTCGAACGTGAACTCGCCATTCGGAATGCGGTTGCACCACGGCAACAGCGGATAGCTGCCCCAGAACGCCCAACCCAACTCGGCGACGCCGTTCTCGGGGCCGCGCAGGATCGGTCCGTCACCAAGGTTGAGCTGGCCAAGGCGGCCGCCGGCCTCGGGATAGACGTCGGCGACGGCGTTCCCGGCGCGCAGCGTGATCATGGGTCAGGCAGTGACGATGTTGGCCGCGTCGTGCAGGCCGAGTTCGTCGACGGCGATGTCGCGCATCTTGAACTTCTGCACCTTGCCGGTGACCGTCATCGGGAACTCGTCGACAAACTTCCAGTACCGCGGCACCTTGAAGTGCGCGAGGCGGTCACGGCAGAACGCGCGCAGCTCGTCATCGGTAACCGCTTGGCCTTCGCGCAACGACACCCACGCCGCGACCTCTTCACCCATCTTGGCGTCGGGCACGCCGAAAACCTGCACGCCGGCGACGGCCGGGTGTTCGAACAACACCTCTTCGACTTCGCGCGGGTAGATGTTCTCACCGCCGCGGATCAACATGTCCTTGGCTCGGCCCACGATGTTGCAGTAGCCGTCGTCGGCCATCACGGCCAGGTCGCCGGTGTGCATCCATCCGTCGGCGTCGATCGCGGCCGCGGTTGCTGCCGGGTCGTTCCAGTACCCGCGCATCACGAGGTAGCCCCGGCTGCACAGCTCGCCCTTGTCGCCCACGGCCACCGTGTCGCCGGTGTCGGCATCGACGATTTTGATTTCGACGTTCGGCAGCGCGGTGCCCACGGTGGAACAACGCGTGTCGAGTCCGTCGGTGCGGCGGGTGACGGTCGATACCGGCGACGTCTCGGTCATCCCGTACGCGATCGTCACTTCGGCCGCGTGCATCTCGTTGACGACTCGCTTCATCACTTCGACCGGGCACGGGGCGCCGGCCATGACGCCCGTCCGCAGCGTCGACGTGTCGAGGCCAGTGAACTCGGGGCACTCGAGCATCGCGATGAACATCGTGGGCACGCCGTAGATCGACGTGATGCCTTCCTCGACGATCGTGCGCAGTGTCGCCACCGCCTCGAAGGACTCGCCCGGATACACCATCGTGGCGCCGGTGGTAACGCAGCCGAGGTTGCCGATGCCCATGCCGAAGCAGTGGTAGAGCGGCACCGGAATGCACACGCGGTCGGCGGTGGAATAGCCGAGCACCGACGCGATCGCCGCGCCGTTGTTCACCACGTTGTGGTGCGTGAGCGTGGCGCCCTTCGGGTTGCCCGTGGTGCCGCTGGTGAACTGGATGTTGATCGGATCGTGCGTGTCGAGCACCGCTTCACGTTCGGCGAGTTGTTCGTCGGCCACGTCTCGCGCCAGGGCGACGAGGTCCGACCAGAGAAGGTCGTCGGTGCCGACGGTCTTCTCGGTGCCAAGCGCGATCACGCGCTCGACCTGCGGGAGGTCGCCGCGGCTCTCGGCGATCATCGCGTGGTAGTCCGACGTCTTGAACCGGCGCGCGGTGACCAGCACGCGCACGCCGGCGTGGTTGAGCGCGAACACCAACTCGTTCGGCCGGTACGCCGGATTTACGTTGACGAGGATCGCGCCGACGCGGGCACTGGCGAATTGCAAGATCGTCCACTCGGCGCACGTCGGCGCCCATATCCCGATGCGGTCGCCGCGCTCGATGCCCAGCGCCAGCAGACCCTTCGCCACGGCGTCGGCGGCTTCGCTCAACGCCAGCCACGACAACCGGATGTCCTGATGGCGGCTGACGAGCGCTTCTGCGTCACCCCAACGCTGCGCCGCGCTGCGCAGCGCACCGCCGACAGTGACGTCGAGCAGCGCGCCGTCGACGGGTCCAGCGGTGTACGCAAGCTCCATTGGGCGAATCGTACGTGTGGTGGCCCATGATGTCGCCGTGGAACTGCTCATCATCCGGCACGCGTTGCCCAACCGCATCGAGATCGCGGAAGGGCGCGCCGACCCCGACCTCAGCGAGGAGGGGTTCCGTCAGGCCGCCGCGCTCGGCAAGTGGCTCGCTGCGGAACAGATCGACGCGGTGTACGCCAGCCACCTGGTGCGGGCGCAGCAGACCGCGGAGGCGATCGTGGAGGGACGCGACCTCGAGATCGTCACCGAGCACGACGTGGCCGAGTTCGACCGCGACGCGTCGAGCTACATCCCGTTTGAGGAGATCGACCGGGACAGCGCCGAGTTCAAAGCGATCGTCACGGGCGACTACTCGGCCATCGGCGGGCCCGACCCCACCGAGTTCAAGCGCAAGATCGTCGACGCGTTCGACCGCATCATCGATGCCCACCCGTCACAGAACGTCGCCGTTGTATGTCACGCCGGTGTGATCAACGCCTACTTCGCGCACGTGCTCGGCTTGGACCGCACCATCTTCTTCGGGCCCGACTACACGTCGATAAACCGCGTGAAGGCCAGCAACGCCAGCGGCTTGCGCGGCGTCGGCTCCCTCAACGAACGGGCCCACCTGCGCGACCTCTAGTGCAGGATCGCCTTGGCGATGATCGTGCGCAGGATGTCTGACGTGCCCTCGCCGATGGCCATCAACGGCGCATCGCGGTAAAGCCGTTCGATGTCGGCTTCGGTGGAGTAGCCGTACGCGCCGTGGATGCGCATGGCTTCGAGCGACGCCTTGATCGCGACTTCCGACGCGAACAGCTTGGCCATGCCGCTTTCGGTATCCGCTCGCCCGCCGCGGTCGGCCATCGACGCGGCCCACCACGTCATCAACCGTGCGGCCTGCACTTCGGTGGCCATGTCGGCCAGCTTCAATTGGATGGCCTGAAACTGGCCGATCGGGTTACCGAACGCTTCGCGTTCGCGGGCGTACTGCAGCGACTGCGCCAAACACTCGGCCGCAACGCCTACCGCTCGCGCCGCGATGTTGACGCGGCCAATCTCGAGCGCGGACAGCACCTGCTTGAAGCCGTGGCCTTCTTCGCCGCCGAGCAGATTCGCCGCGGGCACGCGACAGTCGTCGAGCACGACCTCGCACGTCTCGGGGCCCTTGTACCCGAGCTTGCCCAGATCCCGCGACACCGTCATGCCCGGCGTGTTCCCGTCGACCAGCAACACGCTCATGCCCGACCAACGCGGTTCGGCCTTCGGGTTGGTCTTGCACAACACCGGTAACGGGTCGGCGTAGCGCGCGTTGGTGATCCACATCTTCGTGCCGGTGACGATGTATTCGTCGCCGTCGCGCACGGCCCGCGTCGTAATGCCCTGCAGGTCGCTCCCCGCGCCGGGCTCGGTAAGCGCGATGCCCGTGCGGCGCGTGCCGGTGGCGAGGTCGGGCAGCAGCCGGTTTTTCTGTTCGTCGGTGCCGTGACGGGCGATCATCCAGCACGCCAGCGAGTGCGAGCCGATGAAGCCGGCCACGCCCATCCAGGCGCGTGACAACTCTTCGAAGCACAACGCCAGCGACACGAGGTCGGCGCCGAGACCGCCGTACTCCTCGGGGATCGTGATGCCGAACAGGCCCATCTGCTTCATGCGGTCGATGATCTCGGTGGGGTACGTCCCGGCGTGCTCGTACTCACGGGCGACGGGCCGCACGTGTTTGTCGGCGAAGTCGCGGATCACATCGCGAAACGCCGCCTGCTCGTCGGAGAGTTCGAAGTCCATGTCAGGTCGCTTTCGTGAAGAGCGGAAGGCGGCGGCCGTCGCCGAGCGCGCGCCACGTCAGACGGACCGGCTCGTCGCACTCCCATGCGTCGACGCTGGCGCCGACGAGGTTCGTCGTGAGCCGCGGTCCTTCGGCCAAGTCGACGAGTGCGACGACGTGCGGCGTGTCGAACGCCGCGCCGAGTTCGCGCCGCACGATCGTGAACGAGTGCACAACGCCGTCGCCGCTGCATTCGAGCCACTCGAGTTCGTTCGAGCCGCACGCCAGACACAACGGCCGCGGGTAGTGCTGGCGGTGGTCGCACGCCGTGCAGCGCTGCACCACCAGGCGTTGGTCGCGCGTCGCCTCCCACCACGGTTGCGTCACGTCGTCGGGCGCAGCAACGAACGGCTCGGTCGGATCGCGGTCGGGCATCGTCAGCTCCGTCCCAACAGCACGGTCGAGTGCGACGACAGGATGCCGCCGGTGCCGTGCGCGATCGCCACTTCGGCGTTGGCCACTTGGCGCTCGCCGCACTCGCCCCGCAGTTGTCGCACGGCTTCGACCAACAGGAACACGCCGTACATGCCGGGGTGGCAGTAGCTCAGGCCCCCGCCCGATGTGTTCAGCGGAAACGCGCCACCGGGACGGGTCTTGCCGTCTTCCACGAACGCCCCCGCTTCACCGCGGCCGCAGAAGCCGAGGCCTTCGAGCGTGAGCAACGTGGTGATCGTGAACGAGTCGTAGATCAGCGCGACGTCGACGTCGCTCGGAGTGAGCCCAGCCTGCGCGTAGGCCCGCGCGCTCGAGTCCCACGAGCCCGTCTTGGTGAGGTCGGGCATCTGTGACACGTTCGAGTGCGAGTGCGCCTCACCGGTGCCGAGGACGCCGACGGGCGGCTTCTTCAAATCGCGAGCGCGATCATCGGCGGTCAACACCACGGCGCCGCCGCCGTCGGTCACGAGGCAACAGTCGAGCTTGTGCAGCGGGTCGCTTTGCATGTCCGACGCCAGCACGTCGTCGATCGTCAACGGCCCGGCCTCGTAGCGGTACGCCTTCGGGTTCTTCAGCGCCCACGCGCGCGCCGACACTGCGACCTCGGCGAGCTGTTCGGGCGTGGTGCCGAACTCGTGCATGTGCCGCTTGGCGGCGAGCGCGTAGGGCGACATCGGCATCATGAATCCGTACGGCATTTCGAACTGCGCGTTGGGTCCCGTCATCATCGGGCCGGCGGCCATGCCGCCACCGCCGACGCGCCGCGAGCGCGCCGACTTCTGGTTCGACCCGTACGCGATCACGACCGTGCCGCACAGCCCGGCGCGTATCGCGGCCGCCGCGTGATGCACGTAGATCTCGAAGCTCGATCCGCCCGCCGACGACGAGTCGGTCCACGTCGGACGGATACCGAGGTACTCGCACATCTCGGTAGCGGGAAACCCGCCGACACCGACGGTGGCGAAACCGTCGACGTCGCTGAGCGAGAGACCTGCGTCGTCGAGCGCGTCTTTGACGACTTCTGTCTGCAGTGAATGGACGCTGCG
>JBEEFT010000164.1:0-24388 GCA_041166225.1 Actinomycetota bacterium
CGGGTTCTCGGTGGTCGCGCCAATCAACGTCAAGGTTCCGTCCTCGACCGACGGCAGCAGAGCGTCCTGTTGGGCCTTGTTGAAGCGGTGCACCTCGTCGAGGAACAAGATCGTGGGACGTCCGTGCTCGGCCAACAATGTCTTGGCGCCTTCGACGGTGTCGCGCACGTCCTTCACGCCCGCGGTCACTGCGCTGAGCGGCACGAACGCGCGGTTCGTCGCGGCGGCGATCACCCGGGCCAGCGTCGTCTTGCCCGTGCCCGGTGGGCCCCACAGGATCACCGAACTCAGGCGGTCGGCCTCGATGAGCGCGCGCAATGGGCGACCCGGACCGAGCAGGTGCGGTTGGCCGACTAGGTCGTCGAGCGTCTTGGGCCGGAGGCGATCAGCCAGCGGTGCCTGCTTCGCGAGCTGGTCGCGCAACGCAGACTCGAACAGGGTGTCTTGGTCCTTGCGTGCGATACCGAGAACGGTAGCGGCCGGTTAGAACAGTGCTGGCGGCGAGCCCTCACGCGCCCGGGCGAAGCGGCCGACGCCGCCAAGCTCCGCGGTGACCGCGACGGGACGGACGATGCCGACGTCGACCAACCCGCGCCGCGGCGGGATCGCTTGTCGAGAGCTGGCATAAAACAACGCCAGGCTCGCAAGTACCACCAGCGCACCGGCCAGTTCTTGCCCGCCGTCGCTCGCCGGAACTGCCGTCACGGGCCTGATCGCGAGCGGTGCGTGTTGATCAGTCGCAGCGAGGGCGGGACTTACAACCGGAACGCCGAAGTCTCCTCCCCCGGCCAGCGACGGCACGAGCGCCAGGCCCGACCCGTCGGCGGTGAGACCCCCAAGGTCGGTGACGTCGCCCGCGTCAGGTGACACGACCTCGGAACCTGAGGCTGGCTGCAGCGGCGCAAAGACGATGTCGCGCGCGGTTGGCGCAACGAACGTGATCTGAAACGGATCGGTGAAACCCGGAACCATGGGGTCCTCGGTCGGCACGATCACCACGTCGGTGCCCCTGTCGCGGGCCAGGGGCGCCACGGGAAACGTCCACGTGGTGCCGTCAGCCGACGGGATTCCGGCCACTGAGCCACCCCCGTTGGCCAGGTCACAGGCGACGATGGGTTTGTTGTCCCATCGTCCGCCGGCCGCCGGAGTCCACGGTGACGTGGCGACGCAGGCCGCGAGATGGGCGACCGCACCTCCGACGTCGCCGTGGTCGGCCACGTGCAGCGTGATGGATGTCGCAGCTTCGCTGGTACGAACCGCGGCAATCGCCAACGCCCCGTCCGGCGTCGCGCCGACCAGCAGACCCCCGTCGGAGGTCGGTGGCGTTGGCGGCTCCGGCGCGGTGGTAGGGAGCGGCTGGTTTGGCACGGGCGCGGGGAATGCGGTGGTGTCGCCCATGTTGAGCTTCCACCACCAGCCGCTGGTGACGTCGGCGGCCTGGCTCGGAGCGCCGCCGACTAGCAGCACGCCGGCAGCCAAGCCGAGCGCGGCGACGAGCCGCGCACCGAGACGCTGTACCCGCACCGTCACCGTCGAGCGGCTGCCGGGCGGCGGGCGCGCGGCTTCGCTTTGGGCTTGGATGCGCCGGACCGATTGATCACGGCCATGTCACCGCCCAGGTACGACGACACCACCTCGGGGTTGCGCACGACGTCTTGCGGTTTGCCTTCGGCGACGGGATGACCGAGCACGAGCGCGATCATGCGGTCCGACACTTCGGTAATGAGAGGCATGTCGTGTTCGATCACGAGCAGCGCGCAACCGGTGTCGTGCTGGATTTGCTTCAACAACGGGGCCAGCGCTTCGGTTTCGCGTTGCGCGATTCCCGACGACGGTTCGTCGAGCAGCAGCACCTTCGGATCGTGCCCAATGCACATGGCGAGGTCGACGATTCGGCGCGTGCCGGTTGAAAGCTCACGGACAAATTTGTCGCGGTACGCACCGAGCGACATCAGTTCGATGAGGTCGTCGACGGTCCACGCCACGTCTTCTTCTTGACGAACGATCAGCGGCAAATGGAGGAACGACGCCAGGTGATCGCGCAACTCGATGTGGCGCTCGAGACCTATCGCTATGTTCTCGGCCACGGTCAACGACGGCAGCAGCCGGGCGTCTTGAAACGACCGACCGAGCCCGAGCCACGCGCGACGATCGGGCGACCAGTCGGTCACGTCGACGTCGTCGAACACGATGTGGCCTACGTCGGGCGATTCGAATCCGGAGATCAGATCGAAGATCGTGGTCTTGCCCGCGCCGTTGGGGCCGATCAGGCCGACCACCTCACCCTCACGCACCTGCAGCGAGGTGTCGTCGACGGCGGAGATGCCGCCGAAACGCTTGCTCAGCCCGACGACGTCGAGCACCACCGGTGCGTCCACGAATGTGGCCTTTTTGAGCACGGGCGCCGTCTTCCCGTTGCCATTGCCGCTGGTACTTTTGCGTCCCGCTCCTTCGAGGAACACCGAGCGAACGATGTCGTCGCGACCGATCAGGTCGTCGGTTAATCCGTCGAAGCGAACCTCGCCCTTTTCGAGGAAGTACGCGCGGTCGGCCACGGTGAGCGCCACGTTGATCGACTGCTCCACGAGGATTATCGCGGTGCCGTTTTCTTGAATACGACGCACAATGCCGAGCAGTTGCTCGACGATCGTGGGCGCGAGCCCGAGTGACAACTCGTCGATCATGAGCAACTTGGGCTTCGCAATAAACGCCATGCCCAACGCCAGCATCTGCTGCTCGCCACCCGACAAGTTGCCCGCCATCTGGTCGATGCGCTCTTGCAGGCGGGGGAAGGTTCGCAGCACGTCGGCGTTTGCCTCGGCCAGGTATTCGGGCTCGCTGCGATACAGCCACCCGGCCGCCCGCAGGTGCTCGGCCACTGTCAAGGTGGGGAACACGGCTTTCCCGCCGGGCACCTGGATGACGCCCATCGACGTGGTAGCCACCGCGTCGGTGTGGGTGATGTCGCGTCCGTCGAAGTAGATCGTGCCGCCGATGGGGTCGGTGACGCCGCTGATTGCTTTGAGCAGCGTCGACTTGCCCGCGCCGTTGGTGCCAAGCAACGCAACGATTTCGCCTCGCGCCACTTCGATGTCGACGCCGAACAGAACTTGCACCTGGCCGTAGGCCACCTCGACGCCGCGGCACGCGAGCAACACGTCGCTGTCGGCCGACTCCAAGCGACGCGTGCGCAACTCTGCGGTGAGCGCCAACTGCGTGCTCGCCCGCGCGACGTCGTCGGCCACGAATCGGCCAGCCGAGCGCAGCACGAGTCCGCCGATGATCCAGTAAGGCACGGTGACCAGAAGACCGACGCGTAGGCCGTGGTTGTCGGGGATCTTGGAGATCCCGGGCAGGAAGTAGAGCAACCACACGCCGGCCACGAGGTAGAGCGCGCCAAAGGAAAACGACAGGGTGCGTACCCGGGCCGGCGATACCAGCGCCTGCGTCGCGTAGAAGGCGGGATAGAAGATGCCCGCCGCGAAACTCGTGGCCACGGCGAGCGGAATCCACAACACCAGCCACGGCGCGCCCGAGAGCAATGCGATGCCGAGCCCGACCGCGCCCAGCGACAGTCCCGCACGCTTGACCGGCTCGCCGAGGCCTTTGCCCATCCAGCCCAGCGTCCGCTTGCTCGACCACTGCACGCCGGCGAAGGTCGCCGCGGCATTTACGGCGCCGATCACACCGCGAGCGCCGGCCCCGAGGTGGAACACGCGGTCGAGGAACAGCGGCAGCAGGTACGCCAGTGGCAATACGCCGGCACCGATGAAAAGCCAAGCCGCGTACTGACGCCGCAGCGTGCGGACCGAATTCAAGATTCGTCGCGCTTCGGCGAAGGGCACTGGCTCTTCGCCCTCGGCGAGCTTTGCGGCCTCGAAGTCGTCGGTGCCGCCGCGAAGAGGTTCTTCCAGCCGGCGGGCGATGAACACCACCACCAGCATCGGCACGAGTAGCGCCACAAACGCGACCCGCCAGCCGAACAGAGCACCGAGAAGCCCAGTGAAACCCGCGCCCACGATTGCGCCGAAGTACACCGCGTTGCGGTGGAGCCCGAACACCTGGGCGCGGGCGTCGACGGGGTAGTAATCCGCTAACAGCGAGTTGTGAATCGAGTCGTTCATCAGTCGCCCGAACCCGTTGCCGATGCGGAAGACGATGAGCAGACCGAGGAACGGCGCCAACCCGGTGGCGAAGGAGAAGATGCCTGCCACGGTGGCACCGACGAGCACCAACCGGCGCCGTGGCAGCCGGTCGCCGTAATAACCGACAGGCACCGCGGCGAGCAGCACGATCGTGAGGTTGCCGATGACCAGAAGGCCGAAGGCGTTGTCGGTGAGATGAAATGCGCGCTGGATATCGGGCGCCAGAACATTGAACGCGGCCGTGTCGAACTCGTCCACGAAGAAGATGAGAAAGAGCGCGACAAGCGGGAAGACGAGCGCGCCGTGCGCAGCGGTTTCGAAACGACGACGAATAACAGCGATCATGCGATCACCGGTTCGAGGTGCTCGATTTCTGCCGCGACCTCGTTGAGGTCGACGTCGGGTACGTCGACGATCTGCCGCGAGTCGGCCACCATGCTCGCCACGACGATGCCGTGCTTGGCCGCGACGCGCTTTAGGAACACATCGCGTATGCGGTACGCGCCCTCGGCGAATCCACCGGGCAAGAACAACAGCACCCCGAGCACACCAAGTCCGCTTGTAAGCAACTCGATGTTCTTCAGGTCACGCAGCCCGGGCATGAGGGGTACGCCAATGAGGAAGATCGCGCCCAGCACCGCGCCCAGTAATGATCCGACGCCACCAATCACGGCCATCACGAACAGCGAGATCGACTGCTCGGGGCTGAACGCGCCGGGCGAGAACACCACGTTCTGATACGCAAGCAAGGCCCCTGCCAGGCCGGCGATGAAGCCCGAGATCGCGAACGCCGAAAGCCGGGTGGCGGCCAGACTTACGCCAAAGCTCTGCATGACGCGGCCGTTGTCGCGCACGCCAATGAGGATGCGGCCCGAGCGCAGGCGCCGCAGCGACTGTGCCATCGCCAGCACCAGCGCGAGGAAAATGAGACAGACGAAATAGAACTTGGCGTCGCTGTCGATCGTGACCGGTCCGATCTTTGACGTGGCCAGTAAATCGAAGTGCTTATAGAGCCGCGGCCGGTCGGCGAACTTGTTGTCGCCGGGAACGAGCCATGCAAACCATTCGCGTCGCAAGATGAAGTCCTGCACCGTGAAGGCAAACGCAAGCGTGGTGACGGCGAGGAACAGACCTTGGATGCGTAGCGCGGGCAATCCGATAATCACTGCGACCACGGCGCCGGCCATCGCGCCCGTAAAGATGGCGCCGAAGAAGTCCCAGCCGTGGTTTGCGGCTAGACCGCCGGCGACCGCTGAGCCGATGCCTGCGATCGCGTACTGCCCGAGCGAGATCTGGCCAGCCCATCCCGTGAGGATCACGAGCGACACACCGATCATGGCGTAGAGCAAGATCAGCGTCGCGGCTGATGTCTTGAGCGACCCGAAGATCCACGGGCCCGCTAGCGCCAACAGTCCGGCCCCGACGGCGAAAAATATTCGTGCCCGCTTCACTTCTATGAGACCGCGTAGCTCGACGGGTATCGGGCGAACTTCGCGCACCACCTGCCACGACGACGCGCCCAAATCCATGGCCCGCGACAACTTGCCGCGCTGGCCGAGCAGAGCGATGACAACTACGACGAACATCGTGGCTGTGGCCAGTGCGGCCCGATGCGTCGCGAACAGCGCCGCCCGCTCGATGATGCCGATCAGCATGCCGCCAAAGAAGGCGGTGGGCAGGCTCTCCATGCGGGCGATCACCGCGACCGCGAGACCGAGCAGGAGTATCGACGGGCCCACGAACCCCGTGAGCGGCAGGCCTACGAGCGGCGTGCGAAGAAACACTCCGATCGCCGACAGCATGGCGGCGATCGTCCACACGATGGTCGACACCCGCCGCACCGGAATACCCAACAGCGACGCCCGTTCTCCGTTCTCGGCCGAGGCGCGCACGGCAATGCCGATATCGGTAAAACGAAAGAACGCGCCGAGCGCGACGACGATCACGCCAACCACTGCGATCGCGAAGAGGTGGTCGCCGGTAAGGGTGCTCGGGCCCATGTGGAATTTCAAATGCTGGAACGGCGTGGGGAACGTCAGCGCAATGCTGTCGATCAGGTTTCCGCCAACGGCCTGCTTGGCGTAGAACTCAAGCACGAGCAGCAACAAGCCGATGCCGATGGTGACCACGGTGAGTATCAGGCGCGGGGCGTCGGCGAAGCGCCGCACGAGCGCTACTTCCACGCCCGCTCCGAGGAGCGCCGAGCCGATCAGCATGATGGGTATCGCCAAGATGTACGGCGTGCCGTGACGCGTGATCATGAGCAGCGCCACGATCGCCGGCACCGCGCCCAGCTGCGCCTGGGCAAAGTTGATGATGCGATTGGCGCGGTAGACGAGGATGAGACCCATCGCGACCAGGCCGTACAACACGCCGATCACCGCGCCACCGACGATCTCGCCCCGGGGCACCGCGAGGGCGTAGCGCCCGAAGTCGATCCCCAGCGGTGAAATCTGGATGCGGCCGAACACGAGTTGCACCACGCCCTCGACGAGCACGACGTAGGCGACGATCACCTTGAGCAGTGCGCCATAGCGCGGGTGCTGCCAGGCCGCGCGCAGGGGGTCCGTCACGCGTGCGAACCGCGCGCTGTCGAACACGTGTCTAGCTCGCCGAAACCGGGATGCCGGCGAGGCCGTTGGCGGGCCAGTTGCCCAAGACGTAGCGACGGCCGCCGTCGACGTTGAGGTACGCCCCGTTGCTGCCGTCGGTCGGCGTGACCGCCGTGCTGCTCCAATACACCTCGCGCACATCGCTCAGGCCGGTGTAGTCGTTCGGGCCGTATTTGTAGAGCGTTTCCGATGGGTTCCTCCTGGGCTCAAATCCGCCTTGAGGAGGCAGGTTCAACATGCCTTTTTCGAGGTTCAACGGGTTGTAGTTCGGCCCAGCCGCCTCGATCGCGATGCCCGCCGCATTCAGGAAGGCCCAGTTCAGGCCGCAGCCGTTATTGCCGCAGGGGTGGCCGCTGTGACCTTCCGCCCGCCACACAAGGGCGGAGTCGCTGCTGTCGAGCGGTGTCGGCTGACCGAGCTGGCTCGGACCGAACGCGTGAGCCATTTGTTGCTGGTCGTAGAGCTGGCCGAGGAGGTCGTAGTCGAGGAGTCCGAGGCCGGGGAGCAGGAACTCGGGGAAGTACGAGTTCTCGGTCATACCCTTCGTGAGAAAAATCGGTGCGATCGGGTCGCACATGCAGGTCACGGTGGTGACTTTGTTCTGGATGAGATTGGACACCGTCGCCTGGGTCTGCGACGTCGCCTTCTCGATGTCGGACTCATAGGTGAAAATTGGCGAGTCACCGCCACCGCACGCCTTCACGCGGGCGGCAACGAGCTTCGCGGTGGCAACGTTCGCTTCGATCTCGGGCACCACGATGCCCAGACGACGCTTGACGTTGTTGCGGGTGCCGATGGTCGAATGGATCAGTGGGCCAGTGTGATCGGCGTTCTTGCCGGCCATCTTTTTGCAGTAGTACTCGCCGATGTGATCGGCGGACTGAGTGCCATCCATTGCGACGTCGTAACGATACGGACGCCGGTCGTTGTAGTACTTCACGTCGAAGGCTGAGCCGCCAATGCTCGGGATGCCGGCCTTGGCCCAAATGTCGAACACCGACGCGTACAGCGACGTGTTCCAAACGATGAGTGCTGGCTTCTTCTTCACCACTTCATTGGCGGCGGCGTTGCACGCGTCGTAGTCGGGCGGTGTGGTCGGGCAGTTGCCCGTCACGAACTCGACGTTCATCTTGCGCCCGTAGAACTCGTAGTGCTTGTTCAGAAAACTGACCGCGGCGGCGTTGAAGGCGTCGTTGTCGGCTTCCGACGTAGCCAGCCCCTTGGGCTTTAGTGCCGCATTGACCGCCTCGTTGGGCGCGGACCTGAACACGATCACCTTGATCGTCTTGTCGGTGACGCCTTGATACGTGGCCCCGCCGTTGTTCCCCGAGAACTTCGGAATGCACGGCGCGGGATTGTTCAACACCAGTTCGTATTGATGCCCGTTCTTGCAGTGCGTGGTGTCACCGGCGGCAACGCCTCCCGCTACTGATCCGGTGCCGCTGCCGGCGCCTGCGCGACCGCCGCCGCTGGCCCCCGCGACACCACCCGAACTGGAAAGGTCACCCCCGGCCACGGTGTCGACCGGTCCTCCGGCGCCGGTGGCGTCTGTGCCCGAACCCGACGCCGCGGCTCCGTTACCCGCGTTGAACGCCGAGCCGTTGGCGTTCACGTTCTGCTGCCCGCCGCGCGACGGGGCGACCGCCACGAACAAGGCCTGCACGATCATCAGGACGAGAAACGGCGCATACAGCTGCGCCCATGACTTCCGCATCGGTGTCTGCTCCCTCGATGGGCGCTCCCCAGCAACCCGAGAACTTGGAGCGTAGACCGCCGTCGCCAGGCGATGCTGTCAGCACGGCGAAATCTGTGGTCTAGGTGGGCGGGGGCAGATGTCGCAGGTGCAGCTCGGTGAGTGCGGCGGGCTCGATCGGTGTCGGCGCGCCCGTGAGCAGATCCAACCCCGATTGTGTTTTCGGGAAGGCGATGACCTCACGAATGTTCTCTTCACCCGCGAGGATCGCCACCAGCCGGTCGAGGCCGAACGCGAAACCGGCGTGGGGCGGCGCGCCGTACTTGAACGCGTCGAGAAGGAACCCGAAGCGCCGCTGCGCGTCTTCGGCTTCGATGCCCACCGCGTCGAAGACGCGCTGCTGGATGTCGCTGCGGTGGATTCGCACCGACCCCGACCCCAGCTCCCACCCGTTGAGGACAAGGTCGTAGCTCTGCGCTCGCACGGCGAGCGGATCCGCGCCGAGCTTGTCGAGGTCTTCGAGGTTCGGCATCGTGAACAGGTGGTGCGCCGCCACGGGTCGGCCGTTGTCGTCGATGCCCTCGAACAGCGGGAAGTCGACGATCCAGGTGAAGTGCAAGTCGCCTTCGGTTACCGGCATCCGGCCCAGCTCGACGCGCAGCAGGCCGAGCACGTGGCGCACCTTCGGTCGCTCGTCGGCCACGAGCAAGAGCAGGTCGCCGGTTTCCGCCTTGGTCTCGCGCTTGAGCGCTTCGATCTCTTCGGCGGCCAGGAACTTGGCCACGGGTGAGTCGACGCCCTCGTCGGTGACGCGCATCCATACGAGACCTTTGGCGCCGTACCTCATAGCCATGTCGGTGAGATCGTCGAGTCGGCTACGGCTGGCGTCGGCGCCGCCCTCGACGCGCAGGCCTTTGACGCAATCGGCCTTGAACGCGTTGAAGCCGGTCTGTGCGAACACCGGCGTGAGCTCGATCAGCTCCATGCCGAAGCGCAGGTCGGGCTTGTCGGAACCGAAGCGTTCCTGCGCGTCGATCCAGGTCATCGTCTCGATGGGCGGGATGTCTTGGCCGGTCACCGCTTTCACCGCGGCTTCGATCGCGTGCGACGTCGCCGCGAGCACGTCGTCTTGGGACGCGAAGCTCATCTCGAGGTCGAGCTGCATGAACTCGAACTGGCGGTCGGCACGTAAGTCTTCGTCGCGTAAGCAGCGCGCGATCTGAAAGTAGCGATCGCAGCCACCGACCATGCACAGCTGCTTGAACAGCTGCGGGCTCTGCGGCAACACGTAGAAGGAGCCCGGCTTCAATCGCGACGGCACAACGAAGTCGCGCGCGCCTTCAGGCGTCGACGCGATCAGCATCGGCGTCTCGATCTCGAGAAAACCCTGCTCTTCCATCGCGACGCGTACCGCGCTGTTGATCTTGGCCCTCACGCGCAAGTTCTTCTGCATGCGATCGCGCCGGAGGTCGACGTAGCGGTGCCGCAGCCGCACCGACTCGTCGGCTTCGACGCGGTCGTCGAGGGGGAAGGGCGGCGGCTCGGCCGCGTTGAGCACGTCGACGCTGCAGTCGCCGACCTCGACCTCACCGGTGGGCAGTTGGTCGTTGATCGTGCCCTCGGGACGAGCCCGCACAACCCCAGTCACGGCAACGACGTATTCGTTGCGGAGGTCGCTCGCGCCATCCACGACGCACTGGATCACTCCGGTGTGGTCGCGGACGTCGATGAAGGCGAGGTGCTCGCCGTGCTCGCGACGGCGGGCGACCCAGCCGCAGACCGTGACCGTCCGCCCGATGTCGCTGGAGCGCAACGCTCCGGAGTAGTCGGTACGGATCACGAGATTGACAGCCTTTCAATGAGGGTGGACACCAGGTTGGCGCGATCGACGGCGACCGGCTCACCTTTTTCTTGCAGTGTGCGGATGGTGATGCCCGCGTGCTCGATGACGACGGCATCACGCGCGCCCGAGCGCAGCGCGGCAGTCATTTGTGACTTGAACGAGCGGTTGTCGAAGGCGCGGTCGGCGCGAAGGTCGGCCAACCGAAGTTCACGGGCGATGTCGCGAGCGGCATCACCCCCGGTGGTGTCGATAACGAAGACGTCGAGGCGCTCGCTCGGCACCGGAAACACGCCTTCGGCATCACACGCGATGAGGATGCGCTCGATGCCGAGCCCGAAGCCGATGCCCGGAGTCGGCGCTCCCCCGAGCTGTTCGATCAGCCCGTCGTAACGGCCGCCACCGCCCGCTGCGTTCTGTGCCGACTCCAGTGCGTGGGCTTCGAACTCGAAGGTGGTGCGCGTGTAGTAGTCGAGGCCGCGCACGAGCGACGGGTCGAGCGCGTAGGCGATGCCGGCGGCGTCGAGGCCGGCTTTGACGCGCCCGAAGTGCGCGTCGCATTCGTCGCAGAGCCGGTCGACCATGTGGGGCGCATCTTTCGTCGCGTCGACGCATGCGTCGCGTTTGCAGTCGAGCACGCGCAGCGGATTGTCACTTATGCGGTCACGGTGCTCATCGCAGAGCTGGTCGCGGCGTTCGAGCAGGAACGCTTCTAGTTCGGCGCGGTACGCGGGACGGCAAACGTTGTCGCCGAGCGACGTCAGCCGCAGCGTGAGGCCGGTCAAGCCGAGCGCGGCGTAGAAGTCGCACGCCAGCGCGATCACGTCGACGTCGACGTCGGCGTCTGCAGTGCCGATCGCTTCGACGCCGACCTCGTGGTGCTGGCGATACCGGCCCTTCTGCGGACGGTCGTAACGGAACTTGGGACCCGTGTACCAAACCTTCCACGGCGGGGTCGGCCGGTGTTCCAGGTAGGCGCGCGCTGCCTGCGCGGTGCCTTCGGGCCGTAACGCGATGTGGCGCCCGCCTTTGTCTTCGAAGTCGTACATCTCCTTGCGCACGACGTCGGTCGACCCGCCGAGGCGTTGGAACACGCCGACGTCTTCGAACATCGGCTGCACCAGCAAGTCGAATCCGTAGCGGTGCGCGTGTTGCGCGAACAGCGCGATGAGCGCTTCGTAGCGCGCCGATTCTGGCGCTAGGACGTCGAAGGTCCCCTTGGGTGCTTTGAACTGAGGCGCCATGTGAGCCGCCGATCCTACGCGTGAGTGTTCCAGCAGTCCGCCTTAGCGCGAAGGCACACTTACGTCGTGAAATCGAGTGACCGAACGCCGCTCCTACACCGATGGCTCATCGGCGACCGTCCGTCAGCGCTCGAAGTGCTGGCCGGACCAGATCGGTACGCCGAAACGGTCGTAAGCGTCATGCGGCGATGGATTGTGGTTCTCGGAACGAGCTCGCTTGTAGCGGTCGTTCTGGTCGGTCCGCACCTCGCAGGGTTTCACGAGGGGCGGATCCTCGTGTCCGTCGCGGTCTTCTTCGGATGTTTTGCGTTCGTGCTCGCGCTGCCGATTCGTCGCGCCGTGCCGGTGTTCACCTACCTCACGACTGCGGTGGGCCCCGCGATCTGCCTGCTGCTCTGGATGATCGGATCCCGGTTTGAGGCTGTTATCGCGGTGATGCCACTGATCACAACGGGCGTGTTCATTTTGTTCCGGCGTCGTACCGCGATCATCACAGTGACGGCCGCCCTCGCGAGCTATACCACGTTGGTAGTCCTCGCCAGCGGGTACGTTCGTCCCGCCGCGCATGTTCTGCTTCTGACCGGCGTGACCTTCGCCGCCGCCGGCCTCTTCACGCGCTTAGCCGCGGAGATGAAGATCGTCGCCGATCGAGAGCGCGACGCGCACGCAGCGGTCGACGCGATGCGCTGAGAACTGGCAGACGCAAACCGTGAGCTTGAGGCCCGCGTCGAGGAGCAAGTCGAAGAAGTGGAACGGCTCGGCCGGCTCCGCCGCTTCGTTTCCCCCCAGGTCGCCGAAACGCTCATGTCGCGCGACGCGGAGGCAACGCTGTCGACGCACCGCAAGCAGATCGCGGTGTTCATGTGCGACCTGCGCGGATTCACGCGATTCTCCGCCAGCGCCGAGCCCGAAGAGGTCGTGGAAGTGTTGAACGACTATTTCGGGGCCGTGGGTCAGGCAGTGGAAGCGCTCGGCGCCACTGTCGGCGGATTCGCCGGCGACGGCGTGCTCGTCTACTTCAATGACCCGTTTCCGGTCGAGGATCCGCCGGGCAAAGCCCTGGCGATGGCGACCGCGTTGCGCGCGCCGATGGACGCCCTCGCGGCGCGCTGGGTTCGGCACGGGTTCAAAGTCGGTTACGGCATCGGCATCGCTTATGGCTACGCGACGATGAGCACGATCGGCTTCGACACACGGAGCGAATACACGCCGATTGGCCCAGTCGTAAATCTGGCGTCGCGGCTCTGCGATCAGGCCGGATCGGGGGAAGTTCTCTTGGACCTTCGGGCCTATGAAGCCGTCCGCGACCGCGTTAACGCTGAACCGGTTTCATTCGAACTAAAAGGTTTTGACGGCGAAGTGACGGCGTTCCGTGTGGCGCTCGACTCCGTGACGCTCTGATCTACCGGCACGTCGATCGGCACCACAACTCGGACTTCTGGTGACGTTGTTGGTGCAGTCAGCACCGAAACGTCAGGAGAACGGATTTAGCCCGACCGGCCAGGGAGCGCCCGGTACGCGTCGTACACCGAGTCGACGCGTTTGATCGCAGCGAGGAGCGTTTCCAGATGGGTGGGGTCGGCGAGTTCGATGTCGAAACGCATGCGGCTGAGCCGGTCGGAGCCGGCACCGGTTGACGACCCGAGGATGTTGATGTGGTGCTCGCTGAGAACGCGTGACACGTCGAGCAGCAACCGGGTGCGGTCGAGTGCGAGCACCTCGATCGACACCATGAACACACCCGGCGTCTCACGGTCCCATTCGACATCGATCAGCCGCGATTCGCCGGTGTCGGCCATGGCGGTAAGCGTCGCGGCGTTCGAACAGTCGACGCGGTGCACCGACACGCCACGGCCCCGCGTGACGAACCCGAGGATCGCGTCGCCCGGCACCGGCGTGCAGCACTTCGACAGGCGCACCATCACGTCGTCGAGGCCTTCGACGTAAACCCCCGCGGGGTGTTGCTTGCGAGCCGGGCGCCGCTCCTGGCGAGCGGTGGTGGGCAGCTGTTCTTCGTGATCACCCCCTCGGAGCTCGCGCGCGATGCGCTGGGCGACGGAGTGGGCGGACACGTGGTTCTCGCCAATCGCGGCGTACAGCGCGTCGAGATCGGCGTGGCCGACCTCGATGGCGATCGCCGGCAACATCGGTGAGTTGCTCAGCTTCTGGACCGGCAGGCCCTCGCGGCGCATCGCCTTGTACAACTCGTCGCGGCCGTTGTCGATCGCGTCGTCACGTCGTTCACGGCTGAACCACTGACGAATCTTGTTGCGGGCGCGAGGCGACGCAACCTGGTCGAGCCAGTCCCGCGACGGCCCGGCTGTGGGCAGCTTCGACGTGATGACCTCGACGGTGTCGCCCGACGCGAGCTTCGAATCAAGCCGCGCCAAACGCCCGTTGACCCGTGCGCCGATACAACGGTGCCCCACTTCGGTGTGGATCGCGTAGGCGAAGTCGACGGGTACCGAATCGACGGGCAACGTGATGATGTCGCCCTTGGGGCTGAACACGTAGACCTCGTCGGTGTCGAGGTCGAGCTTGAGAGTCTCGAGGAATTCAGCGGGGTCGGTGGTGTCTTGCTGCCAGTCGACGAAGCGCTGCACCCACGCGATGTCTTGCGGGGTTGCCTTCTCCTTGTAACCCCAGTGCGCCGCGATGCCGAACTCGGCGCGGCGGTGCATGTCGTGGGTGCGGATTTGTACTTCCAGGGGCTTGCCCTGCGGGCCGACGACGGTTGTGTGCAGCGACTGGTACAGGTTGAACTTCGGTGTGGCGATGTAGTCCTTTACGCGACCGGGCAGCGGTGGCCACGTCGCGTGGATCGCGCCGATCGCGGCGTAGCAATCCTTCTGCGCTTCGACGAGCACGCGGATTCCGACGAGGTCGTAGATCTCGTTGAACTCCTTGCCCTTCACGACCATCTTTTCGTAGATCGAGTAGAGGTTCTTCGGTCGCCCGGTGACCACCGCCTCGACACCTAAGCGGTCGAGGTGCTCACGCGCCGTTTCCAAAACGGTGCTCAGGTACGTCTCGCGTTCAGGCGCTCGCACGGCGACCATGTGGTCGATCTCGGCGTACAACTTCGGGAACAGCACTGCGAACGACAGGTCTTCGAGCTGCCAGCGCACCTCTTGGATGCCGAGACGGTGCGCGAGCGGCGCATAGATGTCGAGCGTCTCTTGCGCAGTGCGGCGCTGCTTCCACACCGGCATCGCGGCAACCGTGCGCATGTTGTGCAGGCGATCGGCAAGCTTGATGATCAAGACCCGCCAGTCCTTGGCCATCGCCACCAGCATCTTGCGCATGGTTGCGGCCTGCTGGGCCTCCTTCGAGTCGAAGGCGAGCCGGTCGAGTTTGGTGACTCCGTCGACCACCGAAGCGACGACTGCGCCGAATCGATCGCTGACGTCGTCGAGGGTGAGCGTGGTGTCTTCGACGGCGTCGTGCAGCAGCGCGGCGGCAATGGTGACGTCGTCGAGACCGAGGCCGGCCACGATTCCGGCTACGGCCACTGGATGATGGATGTACGACTCGCCCGATTGCCGGGTTTGATGACGGTGCGCTTCGGCCGCGCTGTCGTAGGCGCGCAGGATCAGCGATGCGTCACCCTTGGCGTGGCGTTCCTTGTATGAATCGACGACGGGCGCGACCAACGAGTCGTTGGCTGCGCCCCGGCGCCATGGCAACACGCGGTCGACGGTGGCCAACGCTTAGACGGCCCTACTCATACGTGACCAACGTCGTGACGTCGCGTCCCGCCAATCGATCGCGTCCATGAAGAAAGGCAAGCTCTACGAGAAAACCCAACCCGACGACAACGCCGCCCAGCCGTTCGACCAACTCAACCGCGGCCGCCGCGGTGCCGCCGGTAGCGAGCACGTCGTCGACGATCAAAACGCGCGCACCGGAAGCAATGGCGTCGGCGTGAACTTCGAGGGTGTCTTGGCCGTACTCCAACGCGTACACGGTCGACTCGACCGCGCGGGGCAGCTTGCCGGCCTTGCGGACCAACGCCAAGCCCGCGCCGAGGCGATAGGCCACCGGCGCAGCCGTGACAAAGCCGCGCGCTTCGACCGCGACCACGACGTCGATTTGGTCGCCCGCCACGTGGTCGGCGAGCGCGTCGACCGCGAAGCGAAACGCGTCGGGGTCGGCAAACAACGGAGTGATGTCTTTGAAGTCGACCCCGGGGCGTGGGAAGTCGGGGACCTCCGCGATGTGGTTCTTCAGCCAGCCGAAGTCGGGTGACATAAAGAGACTGTACTAGCGCCGCGCTAGCCGGCCGTTAGCGCTTGCGCCGTTGCTTGCGGGCACGAGCCGTGATCGCGGGGCGCGACTGCGAGCCACCGGCCACGGGACCACGCGCGGCGTCGCGCGCCTGTCCGGGAACAAGTGGCGGCGCCGGCGCCGACGCACCACCGCTGGCGGCGGCCGCCGCCATGCCTGGCACGAGGCGTGGCCCTCCCCCGCCAACGGCAACGCCGCGCGCCAACCGGTCGCGCACGGCGATATATCGCGGCTCGCGCTCCTTCAGGATCGCCAACAAAGGAGATGCAATGAAGATCGACGAGTACGCCCCCGCCGCGAGGCCGACGAGCAGCGCGATTGCGAACTCTTGCAGCGTGGTGGCGCCGAGGATGAACGAGCCGATAACGAGCAACGACAGAATCGGCAGCAGTGCGGTGAGCGACGTGTTCAGCGTGCGCATCAACACCTGGTTCAGTGACGTATTGACCATCTCGGTATAGGTCATCTTGCCGCTGGAGGCCATCGCCTTGGTGTTTTCCTCGACCTTGTCGAACACGACGATGCCGTCGTAGATCGAATAGCCCAAGATCGTCAGCACGGCGACCACGGTGGGAGGCGTGACCTCCAGCTTGAAGATCGAGTACACACCGACGGTTATCGCGATGTCGTGCACGAGAGCGATCAACGTGGCCAAGGCCATCTTCCGATCGAATCGCAGCGTGATGTAGATCGTGATCACGATCAGAAACACGATCAGCGCCTTGCGGGCTTTCGCAGTGATCTCACTACCCCAACTCGGCCCCACGTCGTTGACGCTGATTTTCGCCGCGGTGACGTGACCGGCCCGGGCCAGGCGGTTGGTGACGTCCTCGACCGCGATCTTCTGCTTGTCGCTAGTGCCCCGGGGGTCGGCCTGCACGCGGATCGCGCCGCTGCCCAGCTGCTGGACCTTTGCGTCGCGCAACGACGACGGCAGCGCATTGCGCGCTTCGGCCACGCTCAGCGTCTTGCTCGGCACTTCCCACGACGTGCCGCCGCGGAACTCGATGCCGAGATTGAGGTGGTTCACGGCGAGCGACACGATGCCGAGCGCGATAATCACGCCGGAGAAAGCGAACCAACGTCGCCGCGCTTTCATGAAGTCGATCGTGGTTTCACCGTGATAGAGCCGGGTCCAGATGCTGCGCTTCTTCATCGAGTCGGTCACGCCGCACCTCCGGGGTTAACCGCAAGCCCGCGGGCCACACCGAGGCCCCGGGCCTCGGTGAACGTGCGGCTCTTGGCGAGAAGCGCCACGACGGGGCGGGTGAAGAAATAGGCGACGAACAAGTCGAGCAGCGTCGACAGGCCCAGGAAGAAGGCAAACCCTCGCACCGGACCGACGGTCAAGTAGTAGAGCAACCCGGCGCCGATCAGGCTGGACACGTCTGCGGCGACGATCGTCTTGTACGCCTTGGAAAACCCACGATCGACCGAGCTCCGAATGGTCTTGCCGCTTTTTATCTCGTCTTTCAATCGTTCGAAGAACACCACGTACGAGTCGACGGTGACACCGATCGACACGATGATGCCCGTCGCGCCGGCGAGCGACAACGCCAGACCGCTATGGACGCCGAGATAGCCGATGATCGACCAAAGCAACGAGGCCGACACCACCAGGCCCAGCACCACCACGATGCCGAGAGCGCGGTAATAGAAGATCATGTAGAGCAGCACGAGCGCGAGGCCCACGGCGCCGGCGAAGATGCCGGCGTTCAGCGAGTCTTTACCGAGCGTGGCCGAAACCTTCTCGACGTTCTGCTCTTTCAGCTGGACGGGCAACGCGCCGTAACGCAGCACCAACGCGAGGTCCTTCGCGTCGCTCTGGGTGAACGACCCGGTGATAGTGGGCTTGCCGGCGAACGAACTGGCGTTGATGGTGGGGGCGGACTTCACGACGCCGTCGAGCACGATCGCAATTTGCTTGCCCTGATTCGCGGCAGCCATGGCATCGAACTGCGGACTGCCCTTGCCGGTGAGGTGCAGCTGCACGAACCATTGGCCGTCGCTCTGGTTGAACTGCGCGGTTGCCGTTTTCACCACTTCGCCCGTGAGCAGTGCGGGGCCCAGATCGAACCGCTGGATTTCCTTCCCCTTGCTGTCTTTTTCCGGCAGCAGCACTTCGTTAGTCGGAATGTCGTCTTCAGGCCTGGTGCTCGGAATCGCCGCCGGCTTGACGGTGGTCGAGGTGGTGGTGGTCGGCGCGGCGGGATTCGCGGTTGTAGTGGTGGCGTCCTTCTTGGCCTTCGTCGTAGTGGTGGTCGTAGACGGCGGCACATAGTCCTCGGGCGGGATGCCGCCTTGGAGTACGGGACGGAACCGCAACTCGGCGGTCTGGCCGACCACCTTGCGGGCTTTGTCTTGGTCTTTGACGCCCGGCAGCTCGACGATGATGTTCTGGCCCTGCGTCGTGATGTCGGGCTCGCCTACGCCCAACGCGTCGACGCGGTTGCGGATGATCGCCACGGATTGCTTGAGCACGGAAGCGGGCGCTTTCTTGGCCGGCGCGAGCACCAACGAGATGCCGCCCTGCAAGTCCAAACCCAGCGACGGCTTGTTCTTCTTCACCAGCGTGTAGGTCAGCGACCCCAACGCGACCGCCACGATGATCAAAACCGACAAACCGTTGCGCCGGTTCATTCGGTTACCTCGGCGGGCTCCGGAGCCTTCTGCGCGATCGCGCCCTTCACGACTTTCAAAACGACGTTCGGCGCCACTTCCACGAGCAAGTCGCGTTCGTTGATCTCGGTGACATTGCCGACGATGCCGCCCGCGGTGACGACTTCGTCACCGACCTTCACCGACGCCACCAACTGGGTGTGTTTACGCACCCGCGCTTGCTGGGGCCGGATGATCACGAAATACATCCCGCCGGCCATGATGAATAAGAAAATGAGTGGGCCCATGCGGCGGACGAACTTAGTTGGTGGCACCCGGTTCCCAGATGTCGGTCACCTTCTCGCGCAACGCATCGAAGCTCCCGTCGACGATCGCGGCCCGCACGTCCGCCATTAGGACGAGCAGCCAGTGGAGATTGTGGATGGTCAGCAACCGTGCCGCTGACGGCTCGCCCACCTGAAACAGATGACGCAAATAGCCGCGGGTGTAGCGGCCGCACGTCGCGCACGCGCACTCGTCGTCAACCGGGCGGTCTGAGGTGATGTTCGACGCCTTCTTGAGCTGGTACCGGCCCGTCGAGGTCAAGGCTGTCCCGTGGCGAGCCAGTCGCGTGGGCAGCACACAATCGAACATGTCGACACCGCGGCCGATCGACTCGAGAATCCCGACCGGGTCACCGACGCCCATCAGGTACCGGGGGCGTTCGTCGGGCAGTTCAGTCATCGTCGCGTCGAGCGCCGCAAGCATCTCAGAGCGGGGTTCGCCCACAGACAGACCACCGATGCCGTACCCGTCGAAATCGAGCGCGGCCGTGCGGTGCGCCGACTCGGCGCGCATGTCTGCATAGACACCGCCCTGCACGATGCCGAACAGCGCCTGTCCGTCGGGACGGGGCTCGCGCCGCGCCCGCTGCGCCCACTGGTGGGTGCGTTCGAGCGCAGCGCGGATGATGTCGGGCGTCGACGGCAACGACGAGCACACGTCGAGGACCATTTGAATGTCGGCGCCGATCGCGCCCTGGATCGCAACCGCAGTCTCAGGGGTGAGCCGGTGGCTCGACCCGTCGTAGGTGGAACGAAACGTCACGCCATCGTCGTCGACTGCGGGATTCAGCGAGAAGACCTGGAACCCGCCTGAGTCGGTGAGCGTGTGTCCCGTCCAGCCGCTGAAACGGCCGAGTCCCCCGAGGGCCGCGACGACGTCTGCTCCCGGGCGCAGCATCAGGTGGTACGTATTGCCGAGCACCACTTCGGCTCCGACGGATTGCAGATCGGCGGCGTCAACCGCTTTTACCGACCCGCGCGTGCCCACGGGCATGAACGCGGGCGTCGCGAACGAGCCTCGCGCCGTGGTGACGAAGCCGGTGCGGGCGGCGCCGTCGCGCGCCTCGATGGTGATCGGGCTGCGGCTGGTCACGAGGTCGCCCGGTCGACCAACATCGCGTCGCCGAAGGACAAGAAGCGGTACCCCTGGGCTAACGCGACCTCGTACAACGCGCGCCACGCGCCGTCGGTAAACGCATCGAGCAGCGCCAGCAACGACGACCCCGGGAGGTGAAAGTTCGTGAACAACCGGTCGACGACGCGGAAGTCGTACTGGCCGTAAATGAACAGGTCGGTCGATCCGCTGACCTCGCCGGTGGCCGCCCACGCTTCGAGGGTGCGCAGCGACGTCGTGCCTACGGCGATCACGCGCTCGGCGCTGGCGATCGCGTCGAGCGTGTCGGCGGGGATCGCGTACCGCTCGGCGTGCATGTTGTGGTCGGCGACGTTCACGGTAGTCATCGGCCGGAAGGTGCCGAGGCCGACATCAAGGGTCACCGGCGCGACCGCGGCGCCCGCGGCCCGGCACCGCGCGAGCACGTCGTCGGTGAGATGGAGCCCGGCCGTGGGCGCTGCGACAGAACCCGGGACGCGGGCGAAAACTGTCTGGTAACGCTCAGCGTCCGCGAGCGGCTCGTGGATATAGGGCGGCAACGGCATCACGCCGCACCGCGCGACGAGCCGATGCGCGTCCGCGGCGCCGCCCACGTCGTGCAGCGCGACCTCCCGGCAGCCCTCTTCGCCTCGGTTGCCGCCCACGGTGAGCACGGCTTGGCCGTCGGCGTCGACGAGTTCGGTGCCGGGCCGCACCCGCTTGCCGGGCCGCACCAGCGCCTCCCATACAGAGTGGTCGGCGCTCACCGCACTGAGCAGCAGCACCTCCACCGCGCCTCCGGTGCGCTTGTGCAGGAGCAGGCGGGCCGGCAGCACCCGGGTGTCGTTCACCACCAGCAGGTCGCCCGGGCCGACGAGGTCGGGCAGATCCCGCACTACCCGGTGCGTCACGGCGCCGCGGCGCGGCGCCACTAGCAACCGGGCCGAGTCGCGGGGCTCGAGAGGGCGCTGCGCGATGGCGGCGTCGGGAAGCTCGTAACGCAGGTCCTCGACGCGCATGGGTGTGCGATCGTAGAGTGCTACGAGCGGTTTGGCCCGTTTACCTGCGCAAACGCCGGTCGCTTGGAAGACACCCGCCCATTAATTTGTAACGCGTTACATCTGTACGCGGCGCTAAGAACTCGCTACCCTGTGCCAGTCCCGGGTCGTGCGCGGCGCGGGTTTGACAAGCGGGTTGGGGTGGAACGATGGCCGTCCGTGCGGATGATGTCGATCTCAAGCGTGACCGAAGCCTGGTTGAGCTTTGCCAAGCCGGCGATCAATCGGCGTTCGCCGACCTGTACAACCGCTACTACCACCGGCTGCTGCGCTTCTGCACCCGGCGAGTTGGCGACATCCACGAAGCCGAAGAAATCACGCAAGAAGCTTTCGTCCGTGCGTTCTCGGCGATGCCGCGTTTCGCCGGCGAGCGCCGCTTCTATCCCTGGTTGACGGTGATTGCCAGCCGACTGTGTATCGACAGCCACCGTCGCAGCGCCCGCACCGAACCCACGTCCGAGCTCGACCTCGGAGGCGTGGAAGGCGGCCAGCAGCAGATCATCGACAACGTCGACTTGGCTTACCTTGCCCAGGCCATCGACCAACTCGGTTTCCGTCACCGCGAGGTTCTCGACCTGCGTGAGGCGCAGGGCTGGACATATCAGCAAATCGCCGACCACTACGACGTCAGCATGGGCACCGTCGAAGCGCTTCTGTTCCGGGCCCGCAAAGCGCTCAGGCGCGAGTTCATCGCGCTCGCGGGCGAAGAACGTCGCCTCGCCGCATTGCCGTTCCTCGGTCTGCTGATGCGTGGCGCGCAGTCGTTCCGGGCGCGGCTCCACGACCTCCAGTCGCACGCGCTGCCGATCGCCGCCGCCGTTGGTGCGGCGGGCGTCGCTGCCGTCGCGGGGGGAATCGCGCTCGCGCCTTCGGGCCATCCGGCGTTGCCGGCAGCGCCCCACCAAGCGCGGGTGGCGCACTCCGCCGTGGTCACCACCATTGCCGTAATCGACCCGCACACCGCGGCCGAGACCGTGGCGCCCGAGTCGACGGCGCGCGAGCCCGTGGTCACGCCGCCGCGTGTCGCCCCGTCGTCGTTTACCGTCGCCCACGGCACGGCGGCCGAGGGCCACGCCCAGACCGAGAACGATCCCTCGGCTCTGAACCTGGGGGGCCTCATCTTGTCCACCGACCTCACCGACCCGGCTGCGCTGCTGCCGGTGCCGCTACCGCTGCCATGAAGCGCCTCGTTCTGCTAGCCGCTGTCATCGTGGGAGCGATTGGTTTCAGCCCGGCGCCTAGCGCCCGCGCTGCCGTGCCGAACGCCGGCGAATACGCCAGCCTCACGAACAACCTGTTGTCGCGCATCCCCGGGTTCGGCGGCGGCGACACGCGCCACATCTGCCTGATCTACGACAAGCTCGACACGTCGTACTGCATCTACGTGCCCCTGCCCTAGAGCTCAGTTCTCTTCGAACAACTCGATCGGCTCGAACGCTGGCGTCGGCGCGTGCGGCGGGTCGAGGTTGAGATGAAGCCAAGCGGCCGGTGTGGCGATCCGGCCCCGAGCGGTGCGGATGATGAACCCGCTCAGCAGCAGGAACGGCTCGTGCACGTCTTCGACCGTCTCGGGTTCTTCGCCTACCGCGACGCTCAGGGTCGAAAGCCCAACCGGACCACCGCCGAAGCTGACGCACAGCGCCCGCAATACGGCGCGGTCGACCTTGTCGAGGCCGAGTTCGTCGACACCGTAAAGCGCCAGGCCCTCGCGCGCCGCCGCCGCGTCGATCGTTCCGTCGCCATGGACCTCAGCGACGTCGCGCACGCGCTTGAGTAAGCGGTTGGCTATGCGGGGCGTACCCCGCGCGCGGCGGGCGATCTCGTTGGCGCCGTCGGATGTGGTCGGCACACCCAGGATCGCGGCGGCGCGCTCGACGATGATCTGAAGGTCTTCCGGCGGATAGTGGTCGAGGCGGGCGACGACGCCGAACCGGTCGCGTAGCGGGGCGCTCACGAGCCCTGTGCGTGTGGTGGCACCGACCAGCGTGAATGCGGGCAGCTCGAGCCGTAGCGATCGCGCCGCCGGACCCTTACCGAGCACGACGTCGAGTTGAAAATCTTCCATCGCCGGATACAGCACCTCTTCGACGGCGCGGGGTAAGCGGTGGATCTCGTCGATGAACAGCACGTCGCCTGCGGCCAGGTCGCTCAACACGGCAGCCAGGTCGCCGGCGCGCACGAGCGCGGGCCCCGACGTCACCCGAAGGTTCACGCCCATTTCTGCGGCGATGATGCCGGCGAGCGACGTCTTGCCGAGCCCGGGCGGCCCGGCGAACAGCACGTGGTCGGCCGGGCGGCCCCGGCGACGTGCCGCCTCAAGCAGGATCGACAGGTGACGTCGTACCTCGCCCTGCCCGACGAACTCGCCGAGGTTCCGGGGCCGCAGGCTCGTCTCTTCGGCCCGCTCGATCGGATCGGCCGCGGCACCGAGCAGCTCGTCGCGCGCCACCTACCGCGCCCCTGCGAGGGTTTTCAAAGCAACGCGCAGCAGGCCCGACGCGTCGTCGGAGTCGTCGGGGAGGTCCTGGATCGCGTAGGTGATCTCGTCGGGCGCATACCCGAGGCTCGCGAGCGCGGTACGCACGTCGGCGCGGGCGCCGACCGGCGCGGCGTCACCGTTCACTGCGGCCAGCGTGGCCTCAGGGTCGGCCTCACCTACCAACTTGTTCTTCAGGTCGAGCAGCAGACGGGCTGCGGTGGTCTTGCCCACACCGGGAACCGCGCACAGCGCGTCGACGTCGTCGGAGGCAATCGCGCGGCGTAGCGCGACTGGTGTGAGAAAGCTGATGATGGCCAATGCCAGGGTGGGTCCAACCTTGTGGGCCGACAGCAGCGCCTCGAACGCAATTCGTTCTTCGCTCGACGCGAAGCCGAACAACACAATTGCGTCTTCACGCACATGGGTGTGGACGTGCAGAAAGATGGTCTCGCCGGGCTCCCCGGCGGCCGCCAGCGTGCGGGGCGGCACTGCGACCCGGTAACCGACGCCGCCGACTTCGACGAGCAGTTCGCCGTCGGACGACCGCTCGAGCACCTGGCCTCGCAGCGAACCGATCACGTCGAAGCCTTCAACAGACGCGCCCGGCGGGGTCCGAGCGTGCAATGGGTGAGCGCCAAGGCGAGCGCGTCGGCGGCGTCGGGAGGGCGGGGAATCTCCGCTAGGCCCAGTTGGCTCTGCACCATGCGCTGCACCTGCTCCTTGGTCGCGGCGCCGTAGCCCGCGACGATGGCTTTCACTTCGTTGGCGGTGTATTCGCCAACCTCACATCCGTTGGCATCGGCCAACGCCAGCGCCAGACCGCTCGCTTGGCCCACCGACATCGCGGTCCGCACGTTGGTCTGAAAGAACACCTTCTCGACCGCGACTGCGTCGGGCCGCAGCTCGTCGAGCAGCGTGCGCAGGTCTGCCATGAGGATCGACAGGCGCCGCGGGAGTGGCGCGTCTTTATCGGTGCGCAAGACGCCCGCGGCCTC
>JBEEFT010000165.1:0-29367 GCA_041166225.1 Actinomycetota bacterium
GAGGAGGAGTAACCGTGAGCTGGAAAGGTCGGCGGGTCCTGGTGACCGGAGGCGAGGGCTTCATCGGCAGCCACCTCGTCGAGCGCCTGGTGCGGGAGGGGGCTGATGTGGCCGCCCTCACCTACTACAACGCCTTCGGGCAGTGGGGCTGGCTCGACAGCAGCGAGGTCCGCGACGAGGTCGAGATCCTTCCCGGCGACGTGCGGGACGCCCGGCGTGTCGAGCAGGCCGTCGACGGGCGCGACGTGGTGTTCCACCTGGCGGCCCTCATCGGAATCCCCTACAGCTACGTGGCGCCCGAGAGCTACGTGCAGACCAACGTCCAGGGCACCTACAACGTGGCCAACGCCTGCCTGCGAGCGGGCGTGTCAAGGTTGGTGCACACCTCGACGAGCGAGGTCTACGGCACGGCGATAACCGTTCCCATCTCCGAGGACCACCCGCTCCAGCCGCAGTCGCCCTATTCGGCGTCGAAGATCGGCGGCGACATGATGGCGCTGTCGCTACACCACGCGTTCGAACTTCCGGTTGCGGTTGCGCGCCCGTTCAACACGTACGGCCCGCGCCAATCGACGCGCGCGGTGATCCCGACGATCCTGTCGCAACTCATCGGTGGCGCGTCCGAAGTGAAGCTGGGTTCGCTCACGCCGACGCGTGACTTCAATTACGCCACCGACACCGCCGCAGGAATGATGGCGATCGCCGGCTCCGACGCCTGCGTCGGCACGGTCACCAACATCGGCAGCGGCCAGGAGATCTCCGTCGGCGACTTGGCCCAGTTGCTCATCGAAGCGGTCGGCGCCGACGCGCGCGTCGTGGTCGACGAGTCGCGCGTGCGTCCGTCGGGCTCCGAGGTCGACCGCCTGCTCGCCGACAACACCCGCATCACCTCCCTCACCGGTTGGTCACCCCAGGTCGGCCTACGCGAAGGCCTGTCGCGCACGGCAGAGTGGATCCGCGCCCACCTGTCCGACCTCGAAACCGGCGGCTACTCCGTCTGATTCCGCGACCCCCCAACCGACTTTTGGCGTGTGGCGCACCCACGTCGCGGCCTCACACGCCAAAAGTCGGGGGTTTAGCGGGGTTTAGCGGGCTTCAGGGGGATTCGTCGACGACTTTGCGGGACTCGGCCGCGGTCCAGCTGAACACGCCCTTGGACATGGTCGACGCTTCGGCGGCGACGCGGCGTTGGAACACTTCGGCCCGCGCCGCGTGGGCGACCTTCGACGACGGGTCGGCGTCGACGGCGGTCTGCGCGAGCTGGCCGGCCAACCGCAGCGACTCGTCGTCGCCCGCCTCGGCCAACGCCAACGCCCGCGACGCGACAGCGTCGACACCGCCCGACAACGCCACGACCTCGGCCGCGAACGCAGCGCGCGACGCCGGCTTCAACGAGGACGGGTCGCCGTCCCACCACCCGCCGTACAGGCGCCAGACGTTGCGCACCACGAACTCCGGTTCGTCGTACACGGGCCGCAGATACGGACGCTCCAACAAATGCGAAGGCGCCCGCACCGTGTGCACGATCTCGTCGAGCGAGGCGCCGGTGTTCATCATGCGCAGCGTCTCGTCGTGCAGGTAGTCCAACAACTCGGCCGACTCACTCAGCGCCTGGCGCACCCGATCGGCGCCCGCGATCGGCACACCGTGGCCCGGCAGCAACAACTCGGCGCCCTTCGACGCCATGGCCCGCAGCGCGTTGGCCCAGTCGCGCGCGAAGCGCTGCACCTTCTGCGGGTTGCCGGCGTTGGGCGAGGCCCAGATGAAGAAGTCGCCGCCCGCCAGCACCTTGCGCGACGGGCAGTACACCCACGTCGCGTCGTCGGTCTCGCCCCGGCCGTGGAACAACTCGAACGTCTCGCCGCCGACGTGCAGCGTCATCGCGTCTTCGTAGGTGACGTCGGGGTAGCGGTAGTCGACGGGCCACTGCAGGTTCGGCGCCTGGAACTGGCGCTGGTTGATCACGCCGTTGTAGCCCGCGGTCGCGCGGTACCGGTCGAAGCGCGCCGGCAAGGCTTCGTGGGCCACGACCTGCGGCGCCCGCCACCCGTTGCCCGCGGATTCCTCCTCGTAGATGGGTACGCCGAAGCAGTGATCGATGTGGCCGTGCGTGAACACGGCGGTGTGCAGGCCCTCGGCGTTCCAGGTGCGGATCGTCTTGTGCACCTGACCGGCGAGGAACGACGAGCCCGTGTCGACCAGCACCAGTCCGTCGTCGGTGTCGAACGCGGCGACGTTCGCGAACGAGGGCACGAAGCCGGTGCGCGGCGCCACTTCCTCGATGCCCTGGTTGATCGAGAACGGGTGGTGGTCCTTCACGGACTTGGCGCCCGTCCACAGTTGGTCGGCGAGGTCGAGGATCGATTGCTCGGTCACATGAGCAACGTACGTGTTGCGTCAAGTAAACCGATGGCGATGCAAATCCTGCGTACCCCCGACGAACGTTTCGCGAACCTCCCCGACTACGGCTTCGAGCCGCACTACACGGAGGTGCCCGATGGCGACGGGGGCACGCTGCGCATTCACCACGTCGAACAAGGCGATGGACCGCCGGTGCTGCTCATGCACGGCGAGCCGACTTGGTCGTTCCTGTACCGCCACATGATCCCGGTGCTCGTCGCCGGCGGCTGCCGGGCCGTGGCGCCGGACCTCGTCGGCTTCGGCCGGTCCGACAAGCCCGCCGAACGGGACGACTACACGTACCAGCGCCACGTCGACTGGATGTCGGCGTGGCTCGAGGCGGTCGACCTCACCGACATCACCCTCGTGTGCCAAGACTGGGGCGGCCTCATTGGCCTGCGGCTCGCGGCCGCGTTCCCCGAGCGCTTCGCGCGTCTCGTCGTGGCCAACACCGGCATGCCGACGGGCGACCAGCCGCCGAGCGAGGCGTTCCTCAACTGGCAAAACTTCAGCCAGACCACGCCGGTTTTCCCCGTCGGCATGATCATCAACGGTGGCACGGTCAGCGATCTCGCCGAAGACGTGGTCGCCGGCTACGACGCCCCGTTCCCCGACGAGGAATACAAGGCGGGCGCCCGGCAGTTCCCCAAGCTCGTGCCGACCGCACCCGACGACCCGGCCAGCCAAGCCAACCGGGACGCATGGAAAGTGCTCGAAGCCTTCGACAAGCCGGTGCTCACCGCCTTCAGCGACAGCGACCCCATCACCAAGGGCGGCTTCCGCGTATTCCAAGAACGGGTAAAGGGCGCGCAGGGCCAACCGCACACCACGATCGAAGGCGGCGGCCACTTCCTGCAAGAAGACCAAGGGCCGCAACTCGCGAACGTGGTGCTCGACTTCATCCGCTCGACCTCGTAGGACCATGACGCAACTTCCTTCGCTGCCCCCGCTCCCCGGTTACAACGAGGTGCGCCAACGCCTCGACGACCTCGGCTTCGGCTTCGGGCTCGCCAATCAGGTCGGCTTCTTTTCGATCGACGGGGCGCGGCTGTTGCCCGCACTCATCGCCGCGGTGCGCCGATGGGGCCCAGGGCCCGCACTCGGATACGAAGCGACCGCGAACGCGTTCGGCGACACGGTCGGTCTCTATGACGACGCCGGAGCGCTCACGTTCAACGAGCTGCGCGACAGGTCCGACGCGCTCGCCGTCGCCCTCGGCGAGTTCGGCGTGGAGGAAGGCTCGAAGGTCGGTCTGCTGGCTCGCAACCATCGCGGGCTCGTGCTCGCGTCGGTCGCGTTGAACAAGCTCGGCGCTGACGCGGTGTTCCTGAACACCGGGTTCGCCGCGCCGCAGGTCGTCGATGTGAGCGCACGCGAGGGCATCGCGGTGATGATCGCCGACCAAGAGTTCGACGACGTCGTCCGCGGCGTCGACGCGCCACGCGTACACAGTTGGGTCGACGCTGACGCCGGCGCCTCGGACGGGCCGAGCCTCGACGACCTCGTCGACCACGGGATGGGCCGGCGCCCGAACAAGCCGACGCGCGCGTCGCGCACCGTGATCCTCACCAGCGGCACCACGGGCACGCCCAAGGGCGCCAGCCGCGACACCAACGGATCGACGGGGGCCGCACTCGGATTCATCTCGCGCGTCCCGCTGCGTATTCGTGACACCACGCTGATCGCGGCGCCCGGCTTCCACGCCTGGGGCGCCGCCCACCTCGCGGCGGGCCTCGTGCTCGGCTCGACGGTGATCTTGCAGCGCAAGTTCAACCCCGAGGCGGTGCTGGCCGCGATCGACATGCATCGCGTGCGCACGCTCGCGGTGGTGCCGGTGATGTTGCAGCGCATTCTCGACCTGCCCGAAGACGTGCGCCACCGCTACGACACGAGTTCACTCGAACTGGTCGCGTCGTCAGGCAGCGCGCTGCCGGGGCCGCTGGCGAACCGCTGGATGGATGCGTTCGGCGACAACCTCTACAACACCTACGGCTCTACCGAGGTGTCGATCGTGTCGGTGGCCGACCCGTCGCAGTTGCGGGCGACGCCCGGCACCGCGGGCACGCCGCTGCGAGGCAACCGCATCCGGCTCGTCGACGACGGCGGCAACGACGTGAAGCCGGGGGAGACGGGCCGGATCTTCGTTGGCAACGCCGCACTGTTCGACGGCTACACGGGCGGGGGCAACAAGGAGATGCTCGACGGGCTCATGTCGACGGGCGACGTCGGCCACTTCGACACCAACGGCAATCTCCTGGTCGACGGCCGCGACGACGACATGATCGTGTCGGGCGGCGAGAATGTGTTCCCCCAAGAAGTCGAAGACCTGATCGCCGGCATGAACGGCGTGGAGGAGGTCGCGGTGGTGGGCGTGCCCGACGACCAGTTCGGCCAGCGCCTCGCTGCGTTCGTGGTGAAGCGCAAAGGCGCCAAGATCACCGCGAAGAAGATCCAAGACGATGTGCGAGTTGCGCTCGCACGGCACAAGGTGCCGCGCGACGTGACGTTTGTCGACGCGCTGCCTCGTAACGCGACGGGCAAGATTCTGCGACGCGACCTGAAGGCGAAGCCGTGACCGACCGACCGCTCGACGGTCGCGTCGCGCTCGTCACCGGCGCCAGCCGCGGCATCGGCGAGTTCGTCGCACGGCGTCTCGCCGCGGCGGGCGCCACGGTAGGCGTGTCAGCCCGCACCCTCGAAGAGGGCGACAACAAGTTCGAGGGCAGCGTCTCGCGCACGGTGTCGGAGATTCGCGCCGCAGGTGGCGTCGCCGCGCCTTTCCGCGCCGACCTCGGCGATCCCGGCGATCGGGCCCAGTTGGTGCCGTTGGTCGAGGAGGAACTTGGGCCGATCGACATCCTCGTGAACAACGCGGCGATCACGTACCTCGAGCCCGTCGACCGCTTCAGTGCCCGCAAGTACGACCTCATGTTTGACGTGCAGGTGAAGGCGCCGTTCGAACTGACCCAAGCCGTGTTGCCCGGCATGCGCCAGCGCAAGCGCGGATGGATCCTCAACATCTCGTCGGGTGCGGCGCGTCATCCCGTCGGTCCGCCGTATCAGCGCGGCATGGGGGGCGGCGCGGTGTACGGCATGTGCAAAGCGGCGCTGGAGCGGTTTTCGACCGGCTTGGCCGCCGAGGTTTACGCCGACGGGATCGCCGTGAACGCGCTGTCGCCGACAGGCCTCGTGGCTACGCCCGGCGTAATCCATCACGGCCTCGACAAGCTCGTGCCCGTCGAACGACACGAGCCGATGGAGCGCATGGTCGAGGCGGCCTACGTGTTGGTCACGGGCGACCCCGCGGTGCTGACGGGGCGCGTCACATACGCCAAGCCGTTGCTCGAAGAACTTGGCGTGGCGGTCCCGCCAACAACTCAGTAGCTAACGGGTTTTGCGCCGCCAGTCCTCGGGCAGGATCGTGGTCGGCCCGACATGGGCGTCGAGCCATTCCGCCACCGGGGCGCCCGCTTTCAGCGCCTGCTTCACCTTGGTGACCGCGGCTTTCGTGTGCAACCAGGCCTCGACGGGGAACGGTCGTCCGACGTACAGGCCGCCGTGGCGGAGCAACCCGACGCGGGGGTGGTCCTTGGGGTAGCCCCGCGGCGCGACCTTCAAGTGCTCGCCGTGTACTTGGAAACCTTTCTTGCGCGCGGTGTCGACGAGCTTTTGCAGCGCGTTGCCCGTGCCTTCGTGCGCCGCCGCGGCGCGGTAGCGCTCGAGCTGGTCTTTGCCGAAGTAGTAGTAGCCGGTGCCCGCGTACAGCCCCTCGGCCGAGAACGATACGTATACCGACGCGCCGCCTTCGGTCTCGGTCGACGCCGCGATGTTCGTCTTGTACGGCGACTTGTCTTTCGCGAACCGCACGTCGCGGTTCGGACGGAAGACCGTGAACGGCCCGTACGTGGCCCCGAGCTGGTCGAGAAGGGCGACCATCGGTGCGCGTACCTTCTCGTCGTAGGTCGGCTTGTTCGCGAGCCAGAACGACTTCGAGTTGTCGACGGTCAAACGCTCGAAGAAGTCGAGCGCTTCAGCCGGAAACCCCTCGAAGCTCGTCACGGTCGCGACAGTAGATGCGCGTCGCCCACGCCGGCGCTTCGACCACGCCGAGCGCCACGGCGTGCGGCGCCGCGGCATCTCCGGTAAGTAACTCGGCAATCGCGGCGACGACATGATCGTCGCCGCGCGTCACCGCGGCGAGCGCGTCGAAGCCGTCACTGGTGCCGTCGAGGTAGCCGAGCGCGGCGTCGGCCAGCGCGCGCAGCGCGAAGTCGACGCCCGCCGCGTCGGCGGCTGCGAGCTCGGCCCGGGTGCGGTCGGCGTCAGCCGCGTTGAGCGCACTCTCAATGCGAACGGCGTGCACGATCGCGTCGAAGCCCATCGCGGTTGCGCGCTCGGAGACGGCGATCTCGGCCACTGCGCCCGTGCGCACCTCCAAGAGGTCACGCAACGCGAGGCAGAACTCGTAACCCTCGTCCTCCACGACCTTGAGCACGGGCTCGGCTTGGTCGAGCGCTTCGCGCGCGTCGTTCCATCGGCCCTGGCCGATATACAGCTCAGCCAAGTTCGCCTGCGCCACTGCGGCCATCGTGTCGTTGCCGATCTTGAGAAACGTCTCGTGCGCTTCTGCGAGTAAGTCGCCGGCGCGTCGCCAGTCACCGAGCAGCTGGTGGGTGCCGCCGAGGTTCATCTCGAGAATCGCCATCGAGCCGTTCTCCACCGGGTTCGCGCGGTACAGGGCGAGCCCTGCTTCCTGGGCCTGGCGCGCGCCCTCCAGATCTCCGGTGGCGTAGGCGATGAACGCAGGCATCTCGTAGCTGTGAGCCATCAGAAGCGAATCACCCGACGCGTTCGCAATCGCAACGGCGCGGTCGGCGAGCGCGCTTGCGTCGTCGACACGTCCCACCCGGAGGCGACAGTCGGCCATCCCCGCGAACAAAGACGTCGCGACGTTCGCGTTGTCGCGCGCGCGTAAGTCCGCGCCCGACGCTTCGAGTGTGTTGATGCCCCGGCTGAACCATTTGGCCGCGCGCTTGATGTCGCCGCTCGCATGGTGCAGCACCGCTTCGCGCAGCTGCAGATCGCTCATCACAACGCTGTCGCGCGGTGCGAGGCGACGACCGAGCGCGTACATCTTTGCCGCGGCGTCGATGCGGCCGGCGTGGAACCAGTCGCGGCCAGCATCGGCTGCCACTTGGGCGAGCACGTCGGCGTCGACGCCGAGGTGGCGGCCGGCCGTAAGGGCGCGCATGAAGAACCCCGCCGCGATCGACTTCGCGGTGGTAAGGCGGGTCTGCTCGCCGGCGAGGCGCGAGTACTTCCACGACTGCGGCCATGCCTGAGCGGCGTCGTAGTGCAACGACAAGCGGGAGTACTGCAACGAGTCGTCGATGTCGTCGGCTTCGAGCAGCCGACCGGCTGCGAGGTGCAGCGCGCGGCGCCGCTTGAACGTAAGGCCGGCGTACGCGACCTCGCGGTACAGCGCCTGCTTGAACACGATGCCGTTGTCGGTTTGCGCGAGGAAGTCTTGGAGCGGCGCGAGGTCGGGCGCTCTGCCGTCGAGCAGCTCGCGCAAGTCGCCGAGTTCGAAGCGACCTCCGAGCACCGACGCCGTTCGCAACACGTCGCGGTCGGCGGGTGCCAGCCGGTCGATCCGCGCCGCGACCGCGTTCTCAACCGAGTCGGCCAATTCACCGCCTTCGCCCGCGACCGACACCAGCTGGCGCAGGAACAGCGGGTTGCCGCCCGAGCGCTCGCCGATCGTCAGCGCGTCGTGGTGCAACAACGTCGGGTCGGCGGCCCGAGCCAGCCGCATCGCGTCGTCGTTCGACAGCGGCCCGACCGTGAAGGTGTCGCCCGGCAGACCACTGAGCCCGTTTGCCTCGCCGCGCCGCACCGCCATCAGAACCCACGGGCGGTTCGCCAGCTCGGCGGTGACCGTGGCAATCACGCCCGCAGACGCGGCGTCGACGAGGTGCGCGTTTTCCGCGACCCACAGCGATGGGCCATCGAGGAAACCGTCGAGCAACGCGATCGTGAGCCGACCGAGGGCCTGGGCAACCCCGTCTTCCTTCAGTCCCCGCGTGTGTTTGTTCGGCTCGATGTCAAGGCCGAGCACCGGGCCGAGCAGCGGGAACCAACGCTCGTGAGACGCGGCGAGGTCGTGCGCGACCGACAGCAACTTGTCGGCGTCGTTTTCGGTGCCGTCGAAGATCACGTCGAACAACTGGCGCAGCACGAAGTACGGCGTGGCCTGCTCATAGCGTTCCGCGAACGTGGTTACCGTCGCGAAGCCTTCGGCTTCGGCGTAGGCGACGAGTTCCTGCACGAGTCGCGACTTGCCGATCCCGGACTCGCCCACGACGTGCACGAGCCCGCCCCGGCCGTCGGTCGCGGCGGCGAGGCGTTGTTTGAGCGCTTCGAATTCGGCCTCGCGGCCGGCCAGCGGCAGTGGCGCGTCGGAGAGTCGGGGTCCGAGCGGCTCGCCTACAGCGAACGTCTCGAGCGGCAGCGCCTTGCCCTTCGCCGCGAACGGTGGCTGCGCCTCTGTGGCGAAGCGGCTTGCCGCCAACTCGAGCACCGCGGGCATGGCCCGCACTTGTCCGTCGGCGGTGCACGACGCCATCACGCGCGCCGCGGTGTTCACGGCGTCGCCGAGCACGGTGTACGTGCGGCGGAACGGCGCGCCGATGTCGCCCGCGAACACGTAGCCCCGATTGAGTCCGGTGTGGAGATGGAGGCCGTCGTGGCGCCGGTCGGAGATCTCGAGCGCGGCGCGCAGCAGGCGTTCCTCGTTGTCCTCGTGACTGACCGGCGCGCCCGAAAGGAAGAACACTTTGCCGCCGTTGCCATAGATGTCGGCGTAGAGAAAGCACACGTCGTAACGCGCGAAAATTTCCTGGCAGGTCCCCACGAAATCGTCGAGCACGTCGGCCGTCGCGTCGCCGCCGTTCTGTGCGAGCAACTCGTCGACGCCGCCGAACGCGATGAAGCCCACCGCGACATGGCGGTGCTCGGCGTCGGTGCCGACGTCTCCGATGTGGCCGCGCAGGCCCACGGGGATGAACGGCTCGGGATCGAGGTCAGGCACCGCTCCCCACGCCAACGGTTCCTTCGCGGGCGTGCGCGGAATGCGCTTCAGTAGGAACCCCGCGCCCTTGGCGTCGCCCACGCACGAGGGAGACAACTGCATCGCTGTGGCCGGGCTGATAACGATCTCGCCCGCGTCTGCCGCGGCTTCCATCTCGACCGTGGTGGTGGCGCCCGGTCCGCTGACGATCAGCTCGCGGTGCGACCCGCCGACGAGGAAGAAGTCGAACTCGCCCGAGTGGATCCCCACCGACATGCGCACGCGCACGGTGCCCCGCGACGTCTTGACTGTGCCGAGGCGACGCAGCGTGTTGCGCATGCGGTGGGTTGCCGCCGCGCCGCGCGCGGCGTGTTCGTCGCCCTCGAAGAACAACAGCACCGCGTCGCCGCCGTACTTCAGCAAGCTGCCGCCGTACGCAGCCGCATCGGCGAGCAGCGCGCTGAACAGCAGGTTGAGCACGTCGGCGAGTTCCTCGGCCCCGAGGCGGCCGAGGCTGGCGAGCTTCTCCGACATCGCCGTGAAGCCCGACAGGTCGCAGAAGGCGAGGGTCCCTTCCACCCGCCTGTAGCGAGCGTCGGGAGTGTCGACGCCCCACTGAAGGACGACGCGCGGCACGTATGGCGTGAGGGTTGACGTGTCGCCAGTCTTACGTAGTCGAAGCTTTGCGACATTGACGCCCGTCACGTCGCAAAGCGACATCGGTCACGTCGAGAGACTCAGTTGAGCGACGGGTCGCGCGGCACTCGTTTCAAGCGTGCGTACTTCGGTCCTTCGCGTTCCAGTACCTGGTGCCACATCTCCTGCGGTTCTTCGCTCGCGACGTCGCCCGAGCGGGCGTCGAGCACGAGCCACGAGCCTCGCTCGAGTTCGCTCTCGAGCTGGCGCGCCGACCACCCCGCGTAGCCTCGGTACACGCGTACCGCGTCAACGCCACCCGGCGGCGGTTGGCGGGGGTCGATCGACCCCCACGTGTCGAGTACCGGCGCGAAGCCGGGCGCCTCGTCGCTGCTGACGCCGCGCGCGAGGCAGATGATGCCGTCGGGCTCGACGGGCCCTCCCGAAAACAGCACGCGGGGCTCGGCGGTGTCGAAGGCAAGATCCGGGAACAACTCGGCGACGTCGATGTCGGTGGGGCGGTTGAGCACCACGCCGAGTGCGCCCTGCGGGCCGTGCGCGAGCACCAGGATCACCGTGCGGAAGAACTCGTCGCCGTTGACCGCGGGCAGGGCCACCAGCAGCTTGCCTTTCAGCCACTCGCTCACGGGGCAAACCTTCTAGCGTCGTCGTTCATGAAATTCGGCATCATCTTTGCAAACGTCGGTCCCTGGGGATTGCCGGACAACGCCATCGCGATGGCGCAGGCCGCCGAAGAGTTCGGGATCGAGTCGTTGTGGACGGTCGAGCACGTGGTTGTACCCAAGGGTTACCAGTCTGCGTACCCGTATTCGCCTACGGGCAAAATGCCCGGCCCCGAAGAGTCGCCCATTCCCGACCCACTCGTGTGGCTGGCGTTCCTCGCCGGCCACACCACCACGTTGCGCTTGGCCACGGGCGTGTTGATCCTTCCCCAGCGCAACCCGCTGGTGCTCGCCAAGGAAGTCGCCACGCTCGACCAATTGTCCAAGGGTCGCGTCACGCTCGGCGTCGGAGTTGGGTGGCTGGCCGAGGAGTTCGCGGCACTCGGCGTGCCCTTCGCCGAACGGGCGGCGCGCACCGACGACGCAGTAGGCGCGCTGCGCGCCGCGTGGACGCAGAACCCGGCCACGTATCAGGGCGAGTTCTTCAAGTTCACCGACGTACACGTGGTGCCTCAACCGGTGCAGCCCGGTGGCGTGCCGATCGTGATCGGCGGCCACACTGCGCCCGCCGCGCGCCGCGCCGGCCGTCTCGGCGACGGGTTCTTCCCGGCGCAGGGCGGCGTCGACGAACTCCCCGGACTGCTCGAGGTGATGCACAAGTCGGCCGCAGAGGCCGGTCGCGACGGCGACAAGATCGAAGTAACCGCGGGCGCGTCGTTCGACGTCGAGGAGAACAAACGCCTCGCAGACATGGGCGTGTCACGGCTGATGATCCCGCCGCTGGCCTTCGACGTCGACGGGCTGCGGGCCGGGCTCGAACGATTTCAGAACGACGTGATCGCCAAGCTCTGATGCCTCTCGTCGGCGTCAACGGCGTCGAGTTGGAGGTCACCGAGGCCGGCCTCGACAACCGCGGGCCGCTCGTCGTGCTGGCCCACGGTTTTCCCGAGTTGGCGCACTCCTGGCGTCATCAGATTCCGGCCCTCGCCGCCGCCGGTTACCGAGTGGTGGCGCCGAACCAACGCGGGTACGGCGCGTCGTCGGCGCCCTCCGAGGTCGAGGCGTACGACATGGTGCACCTCACCGACGACGTCATCGCGTTGATCGACCACTACGGCGAAAACACCGCGGTCCTGGTGGGCCACGACTGGGGCGCGCCCGTGGTGTGGAACGCGGCGCAGCGGTTCCCCGAACGGGTGCGGGCGGTGGTCGGGCTGAGCGTGCCGCACGCGCCGCGCGCCGCGCACCGGCCGACCGACGCGATGAAGCACATTTACGGCGACAACTTCTTCTACGTCTTGTACTTCCAACAGCGCGGACGAGCCGACGCCGAGTTGATGCGCGACGTGCGCTACTCGTTGCGCGCGTTCATCTGGACCATCTGTGGCGACGCGCCTGACGGGACGTATCGCATGCAAGACCGCAACGGCACCGTGCTCGGGATGTGCGGTGAACCACCCGACCCGATGCCGGCGTGGCTCACCACTGCAGATCTAGATATATACGTTCGAGCGTTCGAACGATCGACGTTTACGGGTGGCCTGAACTGGTACCGCAACACCGATCGGAATTGGGAGTTGTCGGTGGCGTGGGCCGATTGGCTCGTCGAGATGCCCGCGCTGTTCATCGGCGGCGACCGCGACCCCGTGCTGCGGTTCACGAACCTCGACACGATGTACGCGGTGACACCGGGTTTGCGCGCGGCGCACGTGTTACCGGGCGTCGGGCACTGGACCCAGCAGGAGGCCCCCGACGACGTGAACCGGTTTCTCCTGGAATTCTTGGCCGCCGTGTGACGGACGCGAGCCGTCCGGACAGCCGCAATCGGCTCGCGCTATACATGGGCGTGAGTGGACCCGGGGGGGCCACAACTGTTGGGGGTTCAGATGGCACAAACGCCTGGGGCGTTGGGACGTCGGTATCTGCCGTTCCTCGCGCTCGCAGCCGTCCAGGTCCTGTTGGTCGCGATCGCGCCGTCGAAGGTGCCGTCGGCTAACTCCGCCGCGTTAGCCACGAACAGCAACAGCAATGGCTCGGGCTTGAGTGCCGGCACCGTCGACGACAACGGCCAACCGGTGGTCGAGGGCACATCGGTCGACGCGAACGGCAACGTCGTCGACGCGAGCGGCCAGATCGTAAGCACCAACGGCACCACGCAAACCGGCACTGGGCGCGGCGCCTCCGCCGCCGTCGACCGCAGCCACTGCGACAAGGCGGGCAAGCAGATCGGTCCGCCCGGCTACAAGTCGATGCCGAATTGTCAGCCCGTGTGGAAGGGCGGCGACAACGGCGGCGCCACCATGACTGGCGTCGACGCCAAGACGATCAAGTACGTGTCGGTCGTGGCCCAAGCGAACGCGCAGGTCAACGCCATCCTGGCCACGCAGGGCCTCGCGGCGAGCACCGAGCAATCGTGTGAAGCGAAGCAGGCCTTCGACAAAGAGATCAACAAGTACTGGGAGCTGTACGGCCGCAAGTTCGTAGCGATGGACGGCCCCGGCGCGAACAAGGGTTCGAATCAGCAGAGTCCGTGCAACTTCCCGTACTTCCAGAGCCAGTGCTCGCTCACGCCCCCCGACCCGCCGTGCCAGATCGCCGAGGCGAAAGTGATCGCGTCGATGCATCCGGCGTTTGTGATCGGCGTGATGACCGACGACTTCAACGCCGAGCTCGCGCGGCAACACATCGTGTTGCTCGGTGGTGGCAGCGCGCCGGGCAACTACTACACGGAGCGAGCGCCCTACTACTACGGCTTGCTGATGGACGGCTACCGCCAGGCGCAATTCGACGGTGAGTACTGGTGCAAGAAGCTGAACGGGAAACCGGCGGCGCAAGCAGGCCCCGACGTGAAGACCACCCGCGGTTGGGGTACGACGCCGGGCGCACCGCCTATTCGCAAGCTCGCCGCGCTGTTCCCCGAGACCAACGGCGACCCCTCGAGTCGTCTCAGTGTGGCGAAGTTCAAAGAGTGGGTAACGGGCAAGCGATGTAACACGCCGGGCGGCGTGATGATGATTCCGTACGCGTCGGACATCAACACCGCGCAACAGCAGTCGGCCAACATCGTGCAACAGCTGATCGACAACAAGATCACCACCGTCGCCTGCTTCTGCGACCCGATCGCGCCGGTGTTTCTCACCACCACGATGTCGCAGCAGAACTACTACCCCGAACACTGGATCGTGGGCGTGGGGTTGATCGACTACGACGTGCTCGGCCGGCTCTACAACCCGGCCGAGTGGTCGCACGCCTTCGGCGTGTCCGACCTGGGCCAGGGCCAGTCGTTCGAGCAAACCGACGCCGCGCGCTGGTGGGTCGACGCCGGCCGTTCGGGCGCGCCCGACGGCACCGAGAACGCGGTGCTGCCGTTCTTCTCGTTGATGGCCACTGCGTTCCAAGTGGCGGGTTCGCACCCGACGCCCCAAAGCATCCACGCCGGGTTGACCGCCATCGAACCGTTCGCGTCGTGGCAGGCAACGCATGACCCGCACAACATCAAGGTCGGGTTCCGAGCGCCGAGCGAGTGGACCGCAGCCGAAGACACCCGTGAGGTCTATTGGAGCCAAGGCCGCACGTCGGAGATCGACAACAAACCGGGGTCGTACTGTCCGGTCGACGGCGGGCATCGCTACGACCTGAACGAGTGGCCCGGAGGCGACCCCGCGGTGTTCGACCGGCCCAAGAACGGCTGCTGAGCCCGTGTTGACCGAACGCCTCGCGGCCCAGCCGGTGTTCACACCGATCAAGAAAGTTTGGCGCCACCCGCGCATCGGCGGAGCGATACGCGCCGTCGTTGCGTTGGGCGCGCTGTGGCTCGCGCTCGAAGTGTTGTTGCGCAACAACGAGCCGGGCATCGGCATCTACTTCTACGGCGGCATCATCGGCCTGCTCTACAGCCTGCTGGCGATCGGCCTGATCCTGATTTACCGAGCGTCGCGCATCATCAACTTCGCGCAAGCCGAGATCGGCGCCGCCACGGGAGTGATGGCGGTGGTGTTGATCAAGATCCACCACGTGCCCTACATCGTCGCGTTCGGCATTGCGATCGGCAGCGGTTTGGTCGCAGGAATGATCGTGGAGTTGTTGGTGATCCGGCGCTTCGCGAAAGCGTCGCGGCTCGTGCTCTCGGTGGCGACCATCGGCGTCGGGCTCGTGTTCGCCGGTCTGCAGTTGTTGATCCCGCGCTGGCTCGGAGCGACGAAGTTGATCGACCCGGCGCCACCGTCGACGCCGTTTACCCGCATCCACTTCCAGATGGGCAACTTCCGTTTCGACGCGAACTCACTCGTGGTCGTGTTCTGGGTGGCAGTGGTGGTGGTCGGTCTCACGTTGTTCCTGAAGGCGACCGACATCGGCCTCGCGGTGCGGGGGTCGGCCGAGAACGCGGACCGGGCGGCCCTGCTGGGCATCCCCGTGAAGTGGGTGTCGACGGTGGTGTGGATGCTCGCCGCCGCGCTGTCGTCGCTGGCGATCTTCCTGCGGGTGCCGATCATCGGCCTGCCCATCGGCGTGTTCGTCGGCCCGGTGATCCTGCTCTACGGATTGGCCGCCGCCGTGATCGCGAAGATGGAGAGCTTCAGCACCGCGCTCGTCGCGGGCATCGCGCTCGGCGTCATAGAACAGACGCTTTATTACTTCACCCGCGACCCAACCGTGTCGGGCGCGTTGATCCTGCCGATCGTGCTGGCGGTGATGTTGTTGCAGCGCGACAAGTTGTCGCGCGGTCAAGACACGGGCGTCAGTACGTGGTCGCTCGCCAAAGAGTTCCGTCCGATCCCGCCCGAGCTGCGCAACGTACCGCTCGTGATGTGGACCCGCGTCGCGCTCGGCGCGGCCACGCTCGGCGTGCTCGTGTTCGGCTACAACGGCCTTGCCTTCAAGCAGCAGATCCTGGCCTCGGTCGTGGTGATCTACGCGATTGTCGCGGTGTCGTTGGTGATCCTCATCGGATGGGCGGGCCAGATCAGTCTCGGTCAATGGGGCCTGGCCGGCATCGGGGCAGGCATCGCCGGGAACCTCGCCGCCCATCACAACGCCGACTTCTTTGTGACGTTGATTCTCGCGGGCCTCGTCGGCGCGGTCGTCGCCGTGGTCGTGGGTCTGCCGGCACTGCGCATTACTGGTCTCTACCTCGCGGTGACCACGCTCGCGTTCGGCATAACCGTGCAGAACTACCTGCTGTCGCCCGTGTACTTCTCGAGCTGGCTGCCCACCCACGGCGAAGGCGTGCCCCGCCCGTTCCTCTACGGACGCTTCGACCTCACGAACGACCGCACCTTCTATTACGTGTGCCTCGTCGTGCTGGCGTTGTGCGTGGCGTCGGCCCGCGCCTTGCGCCGCAGCCGCACCGGCCGTGCGATCATCGCGGTGCGCGACAACACCAAGGCGGCGCAGAGCTACGCGGTGAACTCGTCGTCGATCAAGCTGTGGGCGTTCGCGCTGTCGGGTTTTTGGGCCGCAGTAGCCGGTGCGCTGTTCGCGTACCACCAGGGTCAAGTGAGCACGCAGGCGTTTTCGCCCGAGCTGAGCTTGACGCTGTTAATCGTGGTGGTGATCGGCGGCGTCACCTCGATCCCGGGGGCACTGCTCGGCACGCTCTACATCGGAATGCTCAAGTACGGCGACATCAGCCCGAGTGGCGAGTTGCTCGCGACCGGGTTCGGTGCGTTGCTCCTTCTGATGTTCTTCCCGGGCGGCTTGGCGCAGATCTTCTACGGGACGCGTGACAACTTGCTGCGGTGGGTCGCGCAACGCCGCGGGATCGTGGTGCCCAGCCTGCTCGCCGACTCGCGCACCGCCGACGCGCCGCCTGAAGAGGAGAGCGACGTGCTGGCCGACGCGGTGAGCACGGCCGAGGCGCACGCCACGGATCGTCTGCGGTGCCCGGAGTGCGGGGTCACGCTGTCGATGGCCGAAGCGGCCGACCACGACCATCTTCAGGTGGTCCCGGCGTGAACCCGATCTCGAAGCTGCGCGAAAAGATCAACCGCGACACCGCCGGCGTCGCCGCGTTCGCGTTGATCGTGCTGTCGCTGCTCTACTTCTTCGACGAGTTCGACACGGCCGCGTTCGGTGTGCTCGCACCCGACATCAAGCACAGCTTCCATCTCACCACCGCGCGCTTCACGTCGCTCACGATCCTCAACGCGTCACTGGTGTTGCTCCTGGCGATCCCGGTGAGCCAACTCGGTGACCGCGTAAAGCGGACACCGCTCGTGGTCATATCCGGCGTGCTCGCCGGGCTGTTCTCGTTCGGCACCGGGCTCGTGACGAGCGTCGGTTTGCTGGTGATGATGCGCTTCGGCAACGGCCTCGGGTTGCTCGCCAATGGGCCCGTCCACAACTCGCTGCTCGCCGACTACTACCCACCCGAGACCCGCGGCGCCGTGTTCGCCGACCACGCCAACGCGCTGAACCTCGGCGCGATCGCAGGGCCCGCGGTGGCCGGAGGAATCGGCGCCCTGTTCGGTTGGCGCGCCGCGTTCATGGTGCTGATCGTGCCGATCATGATCGTCACCTTCATCGCAACGCGACTCAAGGAGCCGGTACGCGGCGCGACCGACGACCCGTCGGCCGCGCTCGAGGTCGCAACCGAGCCGGCGCGGTTCCGTGAGTCGGCGCGACTGCTGTGGAACGTGAAGACGCTAAAGCGCCAGTACATCGGCGCCATGTTCTTCGGCGCAGGCCTCATCCCGCTCGCCGGTTACCTGCCCATCTATCTCCACGAGGTGTACCACCTCGGCCCGGGCTGGCTGGGCGTGATCGGCGCGAGCAACGCGGCGTTCACGCTGTGCGGCGTCAACTACGGCGGGCGCAAGACCGCGGCGTGGTTCGCCAAGGACATGGGCGAACCGCTGCGGCGTTCCGCAATCGCACTGGCGCTCACCGGCGTCGGGCTGGCCGCGGTTGCCGCGGCACCGTGGCTTGGCTTGTCCATCGTGTTGGGCTGGGCCACCAGCCTCGCCATCGGCGTATACGCGCCGCCGCACCTCGCGACCCAGGCGCTCGTGTCTCCCGCGCGTGCCCGCACGTTGTCCTTCGGCTTCATCGCGCTGTTCCTCGTGGCCGGTGTGGTCGTGCTGTTCGGCTTCACCGGCTTGATCAACGTGGCCGACGATCACGGCATCCGCTGGGGCGTGTTCGTGCTCAGCCCCTTCTGGCTTATCGGCGGCGCGTTCTTGTACTCGGCCGCGAAGTTCGTGCAGAACGACACGGCCAAAGCGATGCGCAGCCTTCAGGCCACCGCGGAGTTGCGCCGCCAGCGGCTCGAGGCGGGCGACCGGTCGATGCTGCTGTGCGCGGGAGTCGACGTCGCGTACGACTCGGTGCAGGTCTTGTTCGGTGTCGACTTCGAAGTGCGCGAGGGCGAAGCGGTGGCGCTGCTGGGCACCAACGGTGCGGGCAAGTCGACCCTGCTCAAAGCCATCTCGGGGCTCGTGGCGCCGAGCGGTGGCGCGATCTTTTTCGACGGCCAAGACATCACCACCTTCGACGCGCGGCGCGCCGCCAAGCTCGGCATCGTGCAGATGCCGGGCGGTCGCAGCGTGTTCCCTACTCTCACCGTCACCGAGTCGCTGCGCCTCGCGGGCTGGATGTACAAGCGGCGCGAGCCTGCGTACGTCGCTGCGGCCACCGAGCAGGTGCTCGACTACTTCCCGGTACTGCGCGAGCGCGGCAATCAGTTGGCCGGCAACCTGTCGGGCGGCGAGCAACAGATGCTGGGCCTTGCGATGGCCTTCATCGCGAAGCCGCGGTTGCTCATGATCGACGAGCTCAGCCTCGGGCTGGCGCCCGCGATCGTGACCCAACTCGTCGACATCGTGAAGACGCTGCATCAGCAGGGCACCACGCTGATCCTGGTCGAGCAGTCCGTCAACGTCGCGTTGACCGTGGCCGATCGCGCCGTGTTCATGGAGAAGGGCGAAGTGCGCTTCAGCGGGCCCACGGCGGAGCTGCTCGAGCGCGGCGACATCCTGCGCTCGGTCTTCCTCGAAGGAGCGAGCGCGCACACCAACGCGAACGGGAACGGCAACGGGAACGGGAACGGCAGCCGGGCCAAGGCTGCAGCGGTCGCCCGGAAACCGATGGCGGTCGACGAGCCCGTCGTGTTGTCGTTGAACGAGGTGTCGAAAACCTTCGGTGGTATCCGAGCCGTCGATCGCGTGTCGTTTGATCTGCACGCGAACGAGATCCTCGGCCTCATCGGTCCGAACGGCGCCGGCAAGACAACGGTGTTCGACTTGATCTCGGGCTTTCTCATTCCCGACGGCGGCGTCATCCGCATGCACGACGACGAGATCGGCGACTGGGCGCCCGACCGTCGCGCCCAGGTCGGGTTAGGGCGCAGCTTCCAAGACGCGCGTCTGTTCCCGTCGCTCACGGTGGCCGAGGCGATCGCGGTCGCGCTCGAACGCCACCTCGAGTTCCGCGACCCGCTGGCCAGCGCGATGGGCCTGCCCGCAGTGGCCGAGGCCGAGGTCGAGGTGGCGTGGGAGGTTCACGAGCTCATCGAGTTGCTGGGCCTCGGCGCTTTCCGCAACAAGTTCGTGAGCGAGTTGTCGACCGGCAGCCGCCGCGTGGTCGACCTGGCGATGACTATGGCGCACCGGCCGTCGATTCTCATCCTCGACGAGCCGAGTTCAGGGATCGCCCAGCGCGAGACCGAGGCGCTCGGGCCGCTGCTACAGCGCATCAAAGCCGAGGCGGGCTGCAGCCTGCTCGTGATCGAACACGACATGCCGCTCATTACGTCGATCTCCGACACGATGCTCGCGCTCGAACTCGGTCGCGTGATCACATCCGGTCCACCCGACGAAGTGGTCAACCACCCCGAAGTCGTCGCGTCGTATCTCGGCACCGACGACGCGATCATCGCCCGTTCGGGCAGCCTCGTCGCGCCGGCGGTGACCAAGCCGAAAGCGAAGGCGAACGGCGCTCGGCGCAAGGCCGTCGCGCGCCGGTGAACGTGAGTTCAGTCGCCGCGTTTGTGATGGCGACGCTGCTGTCGTTGGTGCCCGGCTACGGGCGCGACCCGGCCCGCGTGCACACGTCGTCGGTCACGGCGATGACGAGCGGCGTGTGGTGGATCGGTCAACAGAAGGCGTTCCCGGTGCTGCCGCCTCCGCCCCAGGTGCCCGCTGGTGGCTTGTGGGTGTCGTCGACGGCGGCGGGAACCGTCGCGGTATCGGCGTTGCGCTTCACCGTGCCCGTCACGGATCGGCAACCGATCCTGTCGATGCCGATCGCGCGACTGACCAATCCACCGAACGCGTTGGCCGCGACGGGGATCGACCTCGCGTTGCGGATGCTGGCGTGCCGCGCCACGGGCGCGTGGACGCCGCCGGCCCCGGGCAAGTTCGGCGCGTTGTCGCAGGCGCCCGCTTACGACTGCGGCAAGGGCCAGGTGCTCGGTCAGCTGTCGCTCGACAACAAGTTCGTGGTGTTCGACTTGAGCCAGTTCGTCACCGACTCCAGCCGCACGGTCAGCGTGGTGTTTGTGCCCGGGTCGGCGCCGCCGCCGATTCCCGCCTTGCCCGTTCCCGTGCCTATCGCGTTGCCGCAACTTCTGTTGCCGTCGACCTTCGACGTGTCGTTCAAGCCGGTTACGCCGGCCGCGGTCGAGGTGCTCAGCGCCGACCCCGTCGTCGATGAGCCGGCCGCGGACGACGCTGCGGTCGTCGACGACGCCCCGGTGGCGTTCGGGCCGAGTCCTACGGTCGACTTCGCTCCGGTTGCTGCTCCAGCGACGCGGGCGCGGCCGCCCGCGGTGCGGTTCGGTCGACAAGTTGGCCGGCAACTCGGCGCAGTGAAGGCAGCGACCGATCGCAGCGACCGCACCATCGCGGCGGGCGCCTTCGTGATGTTGTGCATGTGGGCGTGGTACGTGGCGAACCGCAACGCGGCGCCCATCGGCGCGCGTCACGGGCGTCCCTACCGGACGCTCTACGACGGCGCGCTCGGCGCCGAGCCGGCCACCGCGCGCCCCGCCGCGCGCAACGCCCGCGTCGGCAAACCCCCGTCCCTGCGCTGACCCCACCGTCTGTGCGCTGACCACCGTCCCGGGCTTTGTTGCGTCCGACGGGTACGGTCGGATTGTGGTCGGTGACGCCGAACTCGCTATCGCAGCGGCCGGGGGAGACCGTGACTCCCTCGCCAGCATCTACGACCGGTATGCCGACACGGTCTACGAGTTGTGCTGGGCGGTGCTGCGCGACGAGCACGAAGCCAGCGACGTCGTGCAGGCCACCTTCGTGATCGCGGCCACGCGTCTTGGCGGGCTGCGCGATCCGGATCGCCTCAAGCCGTGGCTGTGCGCAATCGCGCGGCGCGAGGCCATCCGCCGGTCCAGCAAGCGCGCTCGCAACCGCCCGTCGCAGGTCGAGGCGCTCGCTGTCCCGGTGATCGACGATTCGGCCGACGGCCTCATTGGCAACGACGCTGTGAACCTCGTGTGGGACGCGGCGGCGTCGCTCACCGAGCGCGAGCGCGCGCTGGTCGTGCTGAACGTGCGGCAAGGCTTCGAAGGCGCCGATTTGGCCGACGCGGCGGGGATGTCGTCGCCGCAGGTGTCGGTGATGTCGAGCCGAGCCAAGTCGCAACTCGCGATCGCGGTGCGCACCGCGTTGTTGATCCGCGACGGACGCCGCGGGTGTCCCGAACTCTCTTCGATCGTGCCGCACGCGCATCACGCGCTCGACGGCGTCACCCGCAAACGCGTCGCGCGTCACGCGCAGAGTTGCGAAAATTGTGAGCCGAAGTGGAACGCGTCGCCCGACGCGCTCGGCGTGCTTGCTGCGGCTCCGCTGCTGGGCGCGCCCGCCGCGCTCAAAGCGAAGGTGTTGGACGACCCTCGTCTGATCTCGACGTCGCGACCACTAGGTGGACGGGGCTGGCAGCGCGACGGGTTCCCGCCTCCCGAGGAACGTCCGCGCCGCCGCGTTTACGCCGCGCTCGCTGCCGCGGTGTTGTTGCTCGGCGTCGCCGTCGGCCTCGTCCTCGCGTCGGACAACAACACGCAGCACCTCGTGGCCCGCGACCGCGACCCCACCACCACCGTGGTCGACGAGTCGACGACGACCACCACCCCCACGACGAGCGTGGTGCCCGTTGACGGCGGGGCCACCGCGACAACCGCGGGACGCGGCCGCACCGCGCCGACCGTGCGCCCGCGTGCCGGTGCGGCGGCGACCGTGCGGCCGGGTAGCGGCGGAGTTGCGCCGACCGCACCGCGGCCGGCGACCACCACCACTTCAGGCGCTCTACGAATTAGTGCCGCAGGCCCGAGCTCGATGACGACCTGTTCGCCTGCGTCGGTGAGCGCCTCGACGACGGGCGGTCCGACCCGCCCGCTGTACCTCCACTACAACGTCGGGGGCAGTACCGGATCGCGCAACATGCAGCCAGCCGGAAGCGGTTGGGCGGCTCAACTCTCGGTGGGCAGCGCGGGGCAGGGGTCGTGGTGGGTGTCGACGGACCCCTCCACAGCGGCGTACGGCTCGGGCACGACCAGCGCCAGCCACGCGCTCACCGTCACCGCCTGCGCGTAGCCCGCGGGCAGGCCGGCGCCGCTCACCCCTAACCTGTGACGCATGCGGGGCAAGCACCGGCGCGCACGCGCGCCACGGAGGCTTGTGCTGGTGCGCGTCGCGGTCGGCGTGGCGGTGCCCGCGTTTCTGATCGCCCAGCCCACCGGCGCGTCGTCGCGTCAGACGCGTGTGCTCGCCACACACATGCTCGCGCCGACGTCGTCGTCGACCACTTCGACCACCGCCGAACCGACGACCGCTGCGCCCACAACCACGGCGACGACCACTCCACCTGATACCTCGACGTCGCGCCCGCCGTCGACCACGGTCCACCACCGCGCCTCCACGCCCACGACGTGGGGTGCGAACGCGGCTCCGGTCGCGCTCACCTTCGACGACGGCCCGAACGAGACGTACACGCCGCAAGTGCTCGACATCCTCGCCCAATACGGCGTGCACGCCACGTTCTTCATGGTCGGTTCCGAGGTCGCCGCGTTGCCGGCGCTGGCGCACCGCGTGGTCGACGAAGGCAACGCGGTGGGTGACCACACGTGGGACCACGTCGACCTCACGACGCTTGACGACCAAGGTTTCCGCGATCAGATCGACCGCACGCAGGAGCAACTCGGCACCCTGGTGGGTGGATCGGTGAACTGCGTGCGGCCTCCGTTCGGACGCACCAACCAATACGTGCGCGACCAACTGCGGGCCCGCGGCCTCACGATCGCAAAGTGGACGAAGGACACCGAGGACTGGAAGGAGCCGCCGACGAACACGATCGTGCAGCGGGCGCTGGCCGGTGCCGCGCCGGGCGCGGTGATCCTGTTCCACGACAGTGGACCCGACATGTCGCACACGGTCGCCGCCCTGCCCGCGATCATCGAAGGCATCGAGGCGCGCGGTCTGCGCATCGCACCGATCTGTGCGCCGGGGGTGCGCGCCGCGCCGGTGCCGGATGGCACGATTGGCCCCGAATAAGGGGGACGTACATGCACGAGACCCATCGCCTGTCGTGGGACGGGGCCGTCGACGCCGACGGCCACATCCTGGAACCGTCAGATCTCTGGGAGAACTACATCGATCCGGGATTTCGTGACGTCGCGCTGCGCGTTGTCAAAGACGAGAACGGTCTCGACGAACTCCTCATCAACGGCCAGCGGTCGCGGCTGTCGCGCAAAGGGTTCCCGTCGACGCTCGCGGCGATGGGCCGACCCGACCTGGGCCAGATGATGTTCGACCCCGACGTGACCTACGACAACCACGCGCCGATCGCGGCCACCGACGCCAAAGAGCGGTTGCGGTACCTCGACGCCGAGCACATCGACGCGGCGGTGATCTACACCACAACGGGTTTGTTGTGGGAGGCCGAGCTTGAAGATGCGGCGGTGTCGCAGGCGTACACGAAGGCGTACAACCGCTGGATCTGCGAGTGGTGCAGCGACAGCGGTGGCCGGCTGATTCCGACCGCCCACCTTTCCTTGACCGACCCCGTTGCCGCGGCGAAAGAGTTGGAGCGCGCGGTCGGCGAAGGCGCGCGCGGCGCCTACGTCGCGCCGTTCACGCATACGCGTAAGCCGCTCGGCCACCCCGACCACGACCCGGTATTCGCCGCCGCGCAAGACCTCGACGTCCCGTTCGCGATCCATCCAACGTTCGAGCCGCAATGGACCAAAGGCGAGCGCAACGGCACGTGGGAACACGTGAAGCAACTGCGCCTCACGGCGTCGGTCGCGGCGAGCGACGGCGTGCGGCAACAGTTCGCGACGCTGTTCGACTACGCGGTGTTCGACAAGTTCCCGCGTCTCAAGGTGCTCGTGCTCGAAAGCGGCGGCGGGTGGGTCGGCTACTGGCTCGATCGGATGGACGGCGTGTACGGCCACACCGTGATGGGCCAGAACGCACCGTTGAAGCACAAGCCGTCGGACTACTTCCGCACGCAGTGCTGGGTGAGTTGCGATCCCGACGAGCGCATGATCCCCGCCCTCGGCGCTCGTTACGGCTTCGACCGGTTCATGTGGGCGAGCGACTTCCCGCACGCCGATCACACCCCCGAGTACATCTTCGATCTCGACGAGCTCGCGTCGATGTTCCCCGAGGGCGAACGGCGCAAGTTTCTCGGTGACAACTGCCGCGACCTCTTCAAGATCGACGGGGCGTCCGTCGCCGGCGAGTAGCACCGACGCGACCTAGGTTCAGCGCATGGAACTGAAGGACAAAGTCGCCGTGGTCACGGGTGCCGCTACCGGCATCGGTCGCGGGCTGGCCGTGGCGTTTGCCAACGAGGGGGCGCGTGCGGTTGTCGTGGCCGACATCAACGGCGAGCGGGCGCAACACACCGCCGACGCGATCAACGCCAACGGTGCCACCGCGCTCGCCGTCACCACCGACGTGTCGAATCAAGACAGCGTGCACGCACTGGTGAAGGCCACCGAAGACGCGTTCGGCCCGGTGGATCTTTTCTGCGCCAACGCGGGCGTGCTCGTGCTCGGTGGCATTCACACCCCCGACGACGAGTGGCGGCGCGCCTTCGACATCAACGTGATGAGCCACGTCTATGCCGCGCGCGCGGTGCTCCCGAGCATGGTCGGCCGGGGCGAGGGCTACCTGCTGCACACCGCGTCGGCGGCGGGGCTCTTAACCCAGATCGGCGCGGCGCCGTATTCGATGTCGAAGCACGCGGCCGTGTCGATCGCCGAGTGGATTTCGATCACGTACGGCGACACCGGTGTGAAGGTCAGCTGCTTGTGCCCCCAAGCGGTGCGCACCGAGATTGCCGCGTTCCTCGGTGTCGCGGCGCAGCCCGATGGTTCGACCGACGGCGACGTATCGCACGCGTCGAACGACGGCGTGCTCGAGCCCGAAGACGTCGCGCGCGTTGTGATCGAAGGCCTGCGCGACGAGCGGTTCCTGATCCTGCCGCACCCCGAAGTCGAGGAGTACGAGCGGCGTCGCGCCGGCGACCGCGAACGGTGGCTGCGCGGCATGCGCAAGCAACAACGCTTCATCGGGTCGCCCACCTTCTAGTCGTGCCCGTAACAATCGACGACGTGCGCGCGACTACGTCGACCTTCCCCCGTAGCTATGAAGCCGAGGTTCGCGGATGCGCCCGGTTCCGCGTCGGGCGCATTGTCTACGCCGGCTTCGGGCGCGACGAGTCGGCGATGGGCATTGCCTTCCCCAAGGGGATGCGAGAGGGGATTGTGAGCGGTGAGCCCGACAAGTTCGTGATGCCGCGAGCGAGCGACCTTCGCTACAACTGGATCGGGGTGCGCCTCGATGCGATCGACGCCGCCGAGCTGCGCGAGCTGCTCGAAGACGCGTGGACGATGGTGGTGCCGAAGTCCGTCGCCGCCGCGTACTTCGGTGACGCGTTGACATAGCGACGCGCGATACCTAGCATTACTAGGTATGAGCAGCGAACGACTCAAAGGTCACCTTGAACCCCTGCTGTTGGGCGTGCTCAAACGCAAGCCCGCCCACGGTTACGCCGTGATCGCCGGGCTGCGCGAGCGCAGCGGCGGTGAGTTCGACCTGCCCGAAGGCACCGTCTATCCCGCGTTGCACCGGTTGGAAAAGCAAGGCTTGGTCGACAGCCATTGGGAGGTGGTCGACGGGCGTCGGCGCCGGGTGTATTCGATCACCGGTGCAGGAGCGAACGTCTTGGCCGAGCAGCGGGCCGAGTTTGACGTGTTCGCGGCGAGCGTGCGGATGGTGCTGTCGTGAGCTCCGACCGGGATCCCGTCGAGCAGTATCTCGACCGTTTGCTGGTGGAGTTGCGGGGCCGGGTGCCCGACGTTCGTCGCATCCTGGTCGAAGTCGACGACCACCTGCACGAAGCCATCGCGGAAGGCATGTCGCCCCACGATGCGATCGCCTCGTTCGGCTCGCCCCGAGCTGTGGCGCGTCGCTTCGACGCCGTCGACGCTCCGATCGTGCCCGACCTGTGTCGCCTGGCGTGGAAACTCGGGGCGGTCGGTCTGATCGCGATCGGCCTCAGCGGTGTTCTGTCGCTCGGCATGCGCGCGGCGTGGGGGTCGGCCTTCGTCGCCGGCGACCCGGTCGGCGTCACCTACACGGCCGCGCGATGCGCCGACTACCGCGAGTACCACCCCGGCGCGTCGACGTGCGCGGCGGCGGCCAGCGCGCATCACGCCGACGAGATCGAGGAGTACCGCGTGCTCGCAGGCATCCTCGGTGTCGTCGGGTTCGGGTTGTGGCGCTGGAAGTTGCGGCGCGACGCCGACCGTCTTCCTATCGAACTCGACCACACGATCGCTGGCGTCGCGTTCGGCCTCGGCGGGCTTGCGTGTCTGGCCCAGGGCGTCTCGATGCTCGCCGAAGGTACGCAGCATGGCGCCGGGCAGTGGCTTTCGGCTGCCGTCGTGGCGTTGGCCGCCGCCGCCTACGCCGGTACGCGGGTGCTGCGGACCCTGCGCGTCGGCGTCGCCTAACCGCGCCGGTTCAGCATGTAGGGGATGAGGTCGCGCACGAAGTCGCGATGCGCGCTCGGCGCCGCAGACGCGAAGGCAGCGTCGAACGCGTCGTACGCCTCGCTGGCTATCCCACGCGCGTATTCCAGCGTGAAGTCGATGCTGCCGTACGCGTCCATCATCGAGCGCATCGCGCCAACGATGTCGGCCGAGCGCTGTTCGCGGTCCATCGCGATATAGGAGTCGACCGTGGCGCGGTCGGCGCCCGTTGCATTCGCCATGAGGTGAATCAGCGGCAGCGTGCGCTTGCCCTCGTACAGGTCGCCGTTGATCTCCTTGCCGTATTGCTCCTCGTCGCCCGTGAGGTTGAGCACGTCATCTTGAATTTGAAACGCGGCGCCGAGGTGAAAGCCGAAGCGCACCATCGGCCGCAGATCGACGTCACCGCGTGCGCCGATTAACGCGCCAACGCGCAGCGGGTGAATCGTCGTGTACCAACACGTCTTGTGCATGATGAGGTCGAGGTAGTCCTCGGGCGTGAGATCCCCCGTGTGGTCGCGCCGCCAGCCGAGTTCGGTCGCCTGGCCTTCGAGGGTTCGCATCGCCATCGTGTCGAACTCAGCGTGCACCCGTTCGGCCAAGTCGCGGTCGAGGGTGCGCAGGTGCCGGCGCAAGACCTGCTGCGATACCACCGCCAACGCGTCGCCCGCGTTCAGCGCAATTGCGGTGCCCGCGGTTTCGGGCAACGTCGGCTTTCCCCGGCGTTGTTCGCTGCCGTCGGCGATGTCGTCGTGAATCAAGAAGGCGTTGTGCATCAATTCGATGCTCACGGCGAGCGGCAGCGCGTCGCTCTGCTCGCCGCCGAAACTGCAGCACGCGGCGATGCACAGCGCCGGACGGATCGCCTTGCCGGCGCGCATCGGGTAGTCGCGCACGGGCCCGTACAGCCAGTCGTGAGGCTCGCCGTCGGGAATGGCGTCGAGCATCGCCCGGCGTACCGCGCGCCCGGTGTCGCGCAGAACCGCCTCGACGGACTCGACAGGGGAATCCAGCGTTGTCACGCCGCGGTGTCCGGCACGACGATCTCGATCGGCATCCACTGATCGGCGACACCGTCGACGAGCACGATCGCGCGGTACACCCCGGCCCGGGCGTCGGCGGCGTCGACTGACAACACCACGCCGCGGCTCGCGCGCGCGGGCAGGTCGAATGAATGCGGTTCGGCGGTTACGGCCATTGCGCCCAAGGTCGTTCCGTCGGCGGCATGCGCAGCGCCGCAGTGCACGCGCAACTTGTCGAAGGCCTCGGCCGAGGGGTTGTGTACCCACAACTCGGTGGAGCCGCGCCGGGTGGTTGCGTCGAGGACGACCCGAAGTGAGGGGGGCGGGCCCCCTGCGCTCACGTCGAGCGACGGTGCGCCGGCGACGCCCGGCACGACGCCGGCGAGGCTGCTGATCGAGTCGCGCCAGAGGCGAGCGAACCCGGCGATCGCGTCGTTTGCGTCGGGCGCCGCGCCACCCGCGTCGGCGTCTCCATCGGGCGGCGCCGACGATGCGGTGCCGTCGACGGTCGCGATCAGCCGATCGACGAGTGCCCCCGCGGCTTCGATGCTGCGGCGCTGTACGTCGGTCATCGCGTCGATCGCGCGAGCGAATACTTCGTCGGCCATGTATCTAGGCTATTCGTGCCGTGGCGAACTCAATCGATGAGCTACTCGACCGCGCCATCGCGGCGTTCAACCGCGGTGAGGTGGAGCGCGCGCATACCTTGGCCGGTGAAGTCCTCGCCGCCGACGAGCGCAACGTCGACGCCAACGATCTCCTAGCCGTCGAACCCGCGGGCGAGATCCGCCGGCTCACCGTGATGTTCTGCGACCTCGCAGGGTCGACGGAAATGTCGGAGCGGCTAGAGCCCGAGACGTACCGCACGATCGTCGCCCGTTACCAAGCCGCGTGCCGCGGCGTGATCGAGCGGCGGTACGAGGGCTCGATAATGTCGCAGAAGGGCGACGGCATCCTCGCCGCGTTCGGGTTCCCCATCGCGCACGAGAACGACGCCGAGCGCGGCGTGCGGGCCGGACTCGACATCTTGCGCGCGGTCGGCGAGATCACCGATGAGGTCGCGCGGTTGTACGGCGAACACATCACCGTGCGCATCGCGTTGCACAAGGGGCTCGTGTTTCTCGACCTCAATGAGCGCGACCTCTACGGGTTCGCGGTGAATGTGGCGGCGCGCCTCGAGGGCCTGGCCGAGCCGAACACCTTGCTCATCTCCGAAGAAGTGAAGCGGTTAATCGGCGAGCGGTTCGAGTTGCGAGCGAATGATGCACGTGCCGTGAAAGGTGTCACGGCACCGTTGGCGAGCTACACCGTGCTCGGGGAGCGCGCGGGTGACGGCCCCCGGCGCACTGGGCCGATCATCGGACGCGACGAACAACTCGAACGGCTCCGCGGCGCGTGGGACGCGGCGCGCTCCGGCGAGCGCCGCCCCGGCGAGTGCGTCACGCTCGTAGGCGAAGCAGGCATCGGCAAGTCGCGCCTGGCGGCGGCCGTCGCAGAAATGGTCGAGCACGACGACGCCGCCGTCGTGCAGGTGTTCGGATCGCCGCTCGAGGTGACGTCGGG
>JBEEFT010000166.1:0-24566 GCA_041166225.1 Actinomycetota bacterium
GGCCAGAACAATTCACGGCGTCACGAGTCCCGGCCCCGCGTATGCGCTGCTCATGTTCGGGTTGTTGCTGATGGTGCTCGAGTTCGCAACCGCAGGGATCGGGTTGGCGGCAGGCACCGCAGCGATCCTGCTTGCCCTCGCCGCGCTCGGCCTCGGGGCGTTGCCCGTCAACCCCGTTGGCGTTGTCGCGCTACTGATTGCGGTGCTCGGCTTCAGCGTCGACCTCCAGGCCGGCGCTCCCCGGGCGTGGACGGCGATCGGCACTGCTGCGATGGTGCTCGGGTCGTTCACGCTGTTTCGCGACGGCATGACGGTGCCGATCATCTGGCTCATCGGCGTGTTCGGCCTCACGGCCGCGTTCGTGTTGACCGGCCTTCCGTCGCTGATCAGAGCCCGTTTTTCGAGCCCGACGATCGGCCGCGACGGCTTTGTGGGCGAGGTCGGTGTCGCCGCGGGCGAACTGCGCCCCGAGGGGTTGGTGACGATTCGCGGTGCGACGTGGCGCGCTCGCACCAACCGCGCCACCCCGATTCACGACGCCGCCGCGATCCGCGTGACAGGCATCGATGGGCTGGTTCTCGAGGTCGAACCGGAGGAGGGCGGAGCGAAAGACTATAGAGAGCGTTCAAAACCGTCGACATGAGCTCTTGTAACGACGGTATCTGAGTCCTAGCTTCTTCAATGTTGCACAGCCCAGGGGGGTTCAACAGTGAGCACAGTCACACGCATCGACGACACGTGGCAGGAAAAGGCCGCGTGTCGCGGGCCCCACGCCACGGTGTTCTTTCCGCCCGACACTTTCGAGCGCAAGGAACAGAAGGAACATCGCGAAATGCGCGCCAAGGCAATCTGCGCGCAGTGTTCCGTCAAGCAACCGTGCCTCGAGATGGCCATCAGAATCCGTGAGCAGCACGGCATCTGGGGCGGCTTGAACGAGCTCGAACGCAAGACCTTCGGCGGTTTGTAGCGCCGACCCGGCACGGCATCGCCACTCTGCGATGCTGACCGCCTGATGCACCGGATTTTCACGCTGATCAAGGTCGTCATACTCGCCGCGTTCAGCGTGCCCGTCGCAGCCCTCGGCACGTTCGTGGCCTCGATGATCTTCTTGCCGTTGCCGGTGAGCCTGCCGCGTGAGCGTGCCAGTGCAACCAGTCGCGTCAGCCACGTGTTCGACATCGACGGCAACGAGATCGCGGTGTTCCGCGAGTTCGACCAGAACATCCCCGTGAAGCCGACCGACATCCCGGCGGTGCTCAAGAACGCGGTAATCGCGTCGGAGGACCGCAACTTTTACCACCACTCGGGTGTTGACGTTCGGGGCAGTGTTCGCGCCTTCGTCGCCGACCTGCGCGGGGGCAAAGTGGTGCAGGGCGGCTCGACGATTACCCAGCAATACGTCAAGAACGTGTACACGGGGAACAAGCGCAGCGTCTCGCGCAAGGTCAAAGAAGCGATCCTCGCCAACCGCGTAGATCGCAAGTTGTCCAAAGCCGAAATCCTGTTCCGCTACCTCAACACCATTTACCTGGGCGACGGCGCGTATGGCGTCGGCGCGGCTTCCGAGACTTACTTCCGCAAGCCGGTCAACGACCTCACCGTCTCCGAAGCGGCGCTGATCGCCGGCGTGATCCCGGCTCCGAGCGTCTACGAGCCACGCGGCAATCCCGAGGGCGCCAATGCCCGTCGCCTCACGGTGCTCAACAAGATGCTCGACCAGCACTACATCGACCAGCAGCAGTACGACGAGGCCGCCGCGCAGACTGTTTGGCCCACCATCAGAGGCAAGGCGCCCGGACCAGCCACCCTCGTGCAGCCGCCCGTGAAGGAATACCGCAAGTTCCCCTACTTCGTGGACTACGTGGAGAAGTACCTGCGCGCCCGCGGTTTTGACCCTGACCGGGCCGGGCTGAAGATCCAGACCACGCTCGACCCCAAAGTGCAGGCCGACGCCGAGGACTCGGTCAAGGAGGCGCTCAGTGGCACGGCGCCGCCTCTCGAGATGGCGTTGGCGTCGGTTGAGCCACCGACAGGATTCGTGAAGGCAATGGTGGGCGGGCGCGACTTCTATTCCGGCACCTCGGCCAACGTGAACCTGGCGCTTGGCGGGTGTCCGGCGCGCTTGCCCGACACCGTCAAAGTCACGGTTGCCCCGACGTGTTGGACCGACCCCACAGCCGAGATTCCTGGTGGCGGCCCCGGCCGCCAGACCGGTTCATCATTTAAGGCGTTCACGCTCGCCGCTGCGCTCGAGCAGGGCTTCTCGCCCAACAAGACGTACGCCGCGCCGCGCGTATACACATTGCCGGGTTGTAAACCCACGCCGACCTTCGACTGCAAGTTCGGCAACGCCGAAGGCGAAGGCGGCGGAGCCGAAACGATCCGCGAGGCCACCGCCGCGTCGACCAACACCGTGTTCATTCAGATCGCACGCGACGTGGGCATGCCCAACGTGATCGAAATGGCAAAGAAGCTCGGCGTGGGCAGTGCATATCTCAGCCCGGCCAAGCACGGGTCGGGGTTCCCGCTCGTGCTCGGGGCGCTTGACACCGCGCCGCTCGACATGGCTTCGGCGTACTCGGTGTTCGCCAACCGCGGCGAACGCCAAGAGCCCACACCGATCGTGAAGGTCACCGATAGCGCCAACAAGGTGTTGATCGACAACACGCAGCGCAAGGCCACGCGTGCCATCGAAGAGGTCGTGGCGGACAACGTCACCGACATCCTGCGCGGCGTCATCGACCACGGCACGGGTACCGCGGCCAATATCGGTCGACCGGCGGCGGGCAAGACGGGCACGTCGCAGAACTACGGCAACGCGTGGTTCGTGGGTTACACGCCGACCCTGTCCACCGCAGTTTGGATGGGTAAGACCACGGGCAACGTTCCGCTGGTGCACATCAAGGGCGTACCGCGGGTGTACGGCGGCACCATCCCGGCGCGCGCGTGGAAGGCCTTCATGAGCAAGGCGCTCGAGAACGTGCCGGTGACAGATTTCAACCAGCCCGCGCCGATCACGTCGGTGTCCGACCGGCTCAGCACCAACGCGCGCAAGGGCTTCGACCCGGGCGCACACCGCGAGCCCAAAGACGTCACGTCGGGAGAGAAGTTCGAGTTCGACGTCGCGCCACCGGTCGCCGAAGAACCCACCACGACCTCGACGTCGACGACCTCGACCACCGAACCGACCGAAGGCGGCGGTGGCGGGGGCGGAATCCACTTCCCGTAAACGACCAATTCGTCGCCCGCGGGCCTACCTTTTGTCGCCGGCGCCTGAGGGGTTGTCGCCCGGGCAGCGCAGCACTTTGTCGCACGCGGCGCGGACCGGGGGAGCCCACCACACGCCGTCACTGCTGAAGCCAAGTGGCGCGAACGCACGCGAACTGATCGCGACGACCTTGCCGTCGGAGTCGACGAGCGGGCCTCCTTGGAACGCCTGACCTATCGAAGCGTCGTGCTGGATGCCCGAACTCGACACGTCGGCCACGAAGCCCTGGGTCGCGGCTCCACCGAGTGCGCCCAAGCCTGAGAGCGCGAACACGCGCTCGCCAGTTTTCACCGAGCTTTTGTCGGCAAAGCTCAACGTGTCGACCTTGCCCTTCTGCAAGATGAGCAGCGCAAGGTCTTTGCTCTCGTCCCAGGTCCACAACGTGGACTTGATCACGGTGTCACCTTGGCGCACCTCGATCGCCGGCCCGGGCCGAGCGGTGGCGGCGCGCACCGTAGCGAAGCTCGTAAGAACGAACGTTTGGTTGTCGTCAGACGCCACTGCAAAACCGGTCCCGACTGACGGCGCGCCCGACTCGTCCAACGACCGCACGAAGAACAGCGACGGAGCCGCCTTCTTCACGAGAGCGTCGAGGGTGTCGCCTTCGGCGCGGATCTTCTTCAACGGTTCGATCTGCGCTTGGATCTGTGCTTTGGCGTTATTGCTCTCGGCCTCGATCGTTTTCGTGGCGGCATCGAACCGCTTCTGGAAGTTCTTTACGAACGAATTCGCTCGTCGCTCAGCTTCGGTCTTGCGGTAGTCGTAGTAACTGAAGAGCACGGCACCTGACAGAGACGCACCCACGGCGAAGGCAACCAGCACCGCCACGATGCCCTTCACACTGCGAGGCACGAAGCGGGCCGCAGACTGCGCCGCGACGTGCAGATTGCTCGCGCCGCCCCCGTCGCCGTCAGCCATGACGGCAAGTTAGCGTCGATGGCGATGACCGACGCCGCACCGCTCGTGCCCCGCGACGCCGCGACTGTGATGTTGGTGCGCGACGGGCAGACCGGTCTTGAGGTTTGCATGCTGCGGCGCAACCTGAACTCGGACTTCGTTGGCGGCGCCTACGTGTTCCCCGGCGGTGCCGTGGACCCTGCAGACAGCGGACCGGCGGTAGAAGCCGTGTGTGCCGGACGCACCGACGCCGACGCGTCGAGTCAACTCGGAATCGAGCGCGGTGGTCTCGCGTTCTGGGTCGCCGCGGTGCGCGAATGCTTCGAAGAAGCGGGCGTGCTGTTGGCGATCGACCAGAACGACGCCGTCGTTTCGCTCGCTGACGAGGAAACGGCGGAGCGCTTCGCGCTGTGGCGTCATCGTGTCGACCACGGCGAGACGGGGTTGGTGCAGGTGTGTGCGGCGGAACGGCTGCGCATCATGGCCGCCGACATTTACTACTTCGCGCACTGGATCACGCCGGTGGGCCCGTCGCGTCGCTACGACACGCGGTTCTTCGTCGCAGCGGCGCCGCCCGAACAGCGGCCCGTCCACGACGACCGCGAAACCATTGCCACGATCTGGGTGAACCCCGCTGAAGCGTTGCGCCGCCAGCAGAACCACGAGATGGAGCTGATCTTCCCGACGATCAGGAACCTCGAAGCGATTAGCCGGTTTGACACGGCGGGCGATCTGCTCGCCGCGGCTGCGGCCATCGACGAAGTGGTCACGATCCTGCCGAAGGTCGTGAGCGACGCATCAGGCATGCGGATCTTGTTGCCCGGCGACCCGGGCTACGACGAGATCGTCGACGGCAAGGGTGAAGGCGGCACGCCCGTCGACCCGCGCGAAATCGCGCGATGACAACCGCCGCGACGCCGACGCCTGATGCGCCGGTCGTCGCGGGCAAGGTCGTTCGCCTTAGCCCGCTCGTGCGTCGGCTCACGTGCCCCAACCCGAGCGTGTTCACCGGTCCCGGAACGAACACCTATCTCATCGGCGATCCCGCGTCGGGGCACGTCGTGGTGCTCGACCCCGGGCCCGACGATCTCGCGCACATAAGGCGGATCGCGCGCACGGGACCCCGCCGTGCGATCAAGACCATCGTCGTCACCCACACCCACCCAGATCACGCGCCCGGCGTGGCTCCGTTGAAAGCGCTCACCGGGGCCGAAGTGGTCGGGTTCGACTCGCGTGACGAACTCACCACTGACGTCGACGCCCGCGACGGTTACGTCGTGGAGCACGGCGACTTCACTCTCCGGGCCGTCCACACGCCCGGGCACGCGAGCAATCATCTGTGCTGGTTGCTCGAAGAGGAGAACCTGTTGTTCTCGGGTGACCACGTGATGGCGGGGTCGACCGTGGTGATCTCTCCGCCCGACGGCGACATGCGTTTGTATCTGGACTCTCTCGCCCGGGTCCGCCGGATGAAGGTGGCCGCGATCGCTCCTGCGCACGGGCCACTGTTGACTGACCCCGACACGGTGATCGCGGGCTACATCGCGCATCGCGAGGCGCGCGAGCAGTTGGTGGCAAACGCGCTGGCGACGCGCCGAACCGCGAGCATTCAGGCGTTGGTGCGCGACGTCTACACCGACGTCCCTGAAGACCGTTATCCGATCGCGCAATTCTCGCTTTGGGCGCACCTGCGCAAGATGCGCGCCGACGGACTCGCGAAGTCCGCGCGACCCGACGACATCACTGCGTCGTGGTCGCCAACGCGCCGTCTGCGCGGCGCCAACAAGACCGCAAAACAGTTAGGGACTAAAGCCGTCGCACGAATAGCCTCGCCCGCCATGTCGCCGATCGTCGACGCCCGCGGCGTCAACAAGGTGTACCGCACGGGCGCCGTCGAGGTCCCCGCGCTGCACTCCGTCAATCTGAGCATCGAGCCGGGTGACTTCGTCGCGGTGATGGGGCCATCGGGGTCAGGCAAGACCACGCTGCTGAACTGTCTTTCCGGACTCGACGACATCGACGACGGCGACGTGTTCATCGACGGCTCGAACATTCACGAGATGGCCGACGGCGCCCGCACCGAACACCGGGCCGGGCGAATGGGCTTCATCTTTCAAAGCTTCAATCTCATCCCTGTGCTGTCGGCTGTCGAGAACGTCGAACTGCCGCTGTTGCTCAGCGGCGTGAAGTCGTCTGAGGCGCGCAGTCGTTCAATGGCCATGCTCGAGCGCGTCGGCCTCGCGCATCGGCCCAAACACAAGCCCAATGAACTGTCGGGCGGAGAGCAACAGCGCGTGGCCGTCGCCCGGGCGCTCGTAACGAACCCGGCGATCGTCTGGGCCGACGAGCCCACCGGCAACCTCGACTCGCACATGGCCATTGCGGTGCTCGACCTGTTGCAAGAAGTCAACGACGCCGGGCAAACGATTCTCGTCGTGACCCACGATGACGGCATCGCGGCACGCGCCCGGCGCCTCGTTCGCATGGCCGACGGCAGGATCGTGGCCGACGGCGACACGCGGTCATTGTTGGGCAACGACGACGGTGTGGCCGCGCCGGGTACCCGCACGCGCACCGTCAGAAAAAAGGCGCCCGCGGCGAAGAAGGCGCGCTAACCGTGCCGCTGGTCGTCTTGATCGTGGCGCTGCTCGGCGTCAGCGCGGTCGACGCCGTTCGCAATCCCACGATTCGCCGTCTGGCGATGCGCAATCTCACTCGCCGTCGCGGTGAAGCAGTGCTGGTGGTGCTCGGCTCATTGCTTGGCACTGCGATCATCACAGCCGCGTTCATCGTGGGTGACACGCTGGGCGCGTCCGTACGCGACAACGCGCGAACTGCGTTGGGTCCGATCGACGAGACCATCCGCGTTTCCGGGTTGCACGACACGTCGTCGATCGTGAAAGACCTTGCTGCTCGGCCAGTGCCCAACACCGACGGCGCGCTCGCGATCACGATCGGCGGCATCTCGGTAAAGACCAGTGGTCGAGCGCCATACGCCGAACCCTTCGCAGGCATCAACGAGGTCGACTACGACAGCGCGCGGGCGTTCGGCGGCAACGCGAACGCGACCGGCTTCGCAAACGCAGGCGCCACGCCCAAGAATCTCGAAGCCGATATCAGCAAAGAACTCGCGAAGAAATTGCACGCCAAGGCCGGCGACGCGATCCACGTCTTTGGCTACGCGCACGCCGTCGACATGACGGTGCGCCACGTGCTGCCCGCAGTTGGTGTCGCTGGTTACAACGGGCGGGCCTTGTTCGCGGCGCCCGGCACGATCACCGCGCTGATGGGCGCGAACGCATCGCCGGTGTCGGGCATTGCCACGTATTCGCAGGTACTGGTGTCGAACCGCGGCGGGGTGTTCGACGGCGCGAAGTACTCGGGATCGGTCACGAAACAGTTGCGCACGCGCTTCGACACCAGCGACGGCGCCGAAGTACTAAAGACCAAGCAGCTGCTGCTCGACGACGCCGATGCAGCCGCGAAGCAATTCACCACACTGTTCGGAACGATCGGCACCTTCAGCGTGATCGCGGGCATCTTGTTGCTCGTGAACATCTTCGTGATGCTCGCCGACGATCGGAAGAGCGAGCTCGGCATGCTGCGCGCCATCGGCATGAAACGAAATCAACTGGTGCGCGCCTTTGGCATGGAAGGCGCGGTGTACGCGCTCGTCTCGTCGGTCTTGGGCGTCGTCGTCGGCATCGGTGTCGGAGGCGCGGTGGCGAGGATCGCGTCGGGCATTTTTGGCGGCGACGCATTCGGTGGCGGTCTCACGATTCGCTTGTCGATTGAGCCGCGCAGCCTTCTGCTCGGGTTTGTTCTCGGCGCGTCGATTGCCCTTGTCACCGTCTGGGGCGCCAGCGTCCGCGTCGGCCGCCTCAATGTGATTCGCGCAATCCGAGACATCGCCGAAGCGCCGCGCAACCGCACGGGACGCCTGCGCTCCTACGTCCTGTCCGCCGTCGGAATTCTGATCGGTCTCGTGCTGCTGCGCCTCGGCATCAGTAACGACAACTGGTTCGGCGCGCTGGCTGGTGTGCCGCTTGCGTCCGTGTCGGCGATCACGCTGTTGCGAGCGTTCCTGTCGCGCCGCGTTGCTATTTGCGTGGGCGCTGGCACGGCCTTGGTGTGGGCGATCGCGGTCTTCTCAATCTTGCCCAACGCCACGTCGAAGACCGACGTGCAGGCGTTCGTGGTGCAAGGCGTGATCCTCGTCGGTGCCGCGGTTGCGATCGTCGCCACGAACGACGACGTCGCCACGTGGTTCGTGTCGAAGCTCGGTGTCTCGCGCCGGACGCTCGCGGCCCGGCTCGGATTCGCGTATCCACTGGCGCGGGTGTTCCGCACGTCGATGCTGCTCGGCATGTTCTCGATCGTGGTGTTCACGCTGACGTTTCTGTCGGTGTTCAGCCACTTGTTCAGCGCGCAGGCGCCACGATTCGCGCGTGAAGCGTCCGCGGGCTACGACCTCCTCGTCGACTCGAATTACGCCAACCCGGTGCCGTCGAGCGTGCTCTTGGGCCAGCCCCACGTCGTCGCCGACAACACGCTCGACGAATCGTCTCTCGACTTCACCACGCCGTACGAAACAAAGCGCACCGAGTGGGAGATTTCGGGATTCGACGACGCGTTGTTGAAGCGGGGCACACCGGTGCTGAGCCATCGCGCCCCGCAGTACAAAACCGACCGCGACGCATGGCTGGCCGTGCTTCACGACCCGTCGCTTGCGATGCTGCCGGACTTCTTCTTGCAGCGGGGCGGGCCGCCGCAGGGCAGCCTCAGCCCGGGCCAGCGCTTCACGGCCTACGACAGGTTCAGCGGCGGCAAGACGTCGTTGAAAGTTGCGGGCATCATCGAGGGTGACTTCTTGTTCAACGGCCCCATGGTGAGCAAGACGTTCCTGCATTCATTCACCTCGCAGGTCACACCGAGCCGGCACTACGTCGCGGTGCAGGGCATTGCTCCCGAGCGCGCCGCCGAGGGTCTCAAGGTGAGCCTCATCAACTACGGCGTGAAAGCCGACACGTTCGAAGGTCTCATTTCCGAACGGCTCAGCCAGCAGAGCGGGTTCTTGCATTTGATGCAGGGCTACCTCGCGCTCGGGCTCGTGATCGGGATCGCCGGCCTGGGCGTGGTGATGGTGCGCGCCGTGCGCGAACGGCGCAGGCAGATCGGCATGTTGCGGGCGATGGGCTTTCCCAGCCGCGTCGTGCGCCAAGCCTTCCTTATCGAAGCGACGTTCCTCGCGCTCCAAGGCATCGTGCTGGGCACGGTGCTCGCACTCGTTACGAGCTACAACCTGCTCGTCCATTCCGACACGTTCGGAGGCCAGAACCTCCACTTCGAGATCCCGTGGCCGAACATCCTTCTGGTGCTCGTGGTGGCGCTGTTCGGTTCGCTGCTCGCGAGCGCGCTCCCTGCCGGTCAGGCCTCGCGCATCAAGCCCGCTGTCGCTCTGCGGATTGCTGACTAGGCGTTAAAGACCGAGTTTCTCCAGCGCGTCGATCGCGCTGCACCCGGCGTCGATCGGCGGTAGCGCGTCGTCTACGAGCACGTCGAGCAACTCCTTGTATGCGTTTGCCGCCGGCCCATCGCCGAGCACCGCGGGCACGCCGGCGTCACCGCCGCGCGACACGGCCGCGTCGATCGGAAGCTGGCCGAGCAGGGGCACGCCGAGCTTCTTGGCCAAGCGCTTACCGCCGCCCTCACCGAACAACGGATACGCCTCGCCATCGGGCGCAACGAACGCGCTCATGTTTTCGATCACGCCCACCACGCGCAGGTAGCCCTTGCGCGCCATGTCGGCCGCGCGCGCGGCGACCTGCTGCGCCGCAATCGCAGGCGTCGTGACGATTACCACCTCGGTGCGCGGCAGCATCCGCGCCAAGCCCATTTGGATGTCGCTGGTACCCGGTGGCATGTCGATGAGGAGGTAATCGACGTCGCCCCACGCGACGTCTTCCAGAAAGTGCTGGAGCGCACGATTCAACATGAGGCCGCGCAGCATCACCGCTTCGTCTTCGGCCGCGCCCTCGATCGACCCCATCGAAACCACGCGCAGCAACCCCGGACCGAGGTGTTTCTCCACTGGAGTGATCCGCACGCGATCGCCGTCGACCTTCTCGGCCTCGACCTTTGCCTCGACGCCCAGCAATCGCGGCATCGAAAAGCCGCCGATATCAGCGTCGAGTACGCCAACCTTGAACCCTCGTACCGCGAGACCCACGGCAATATTCGCAGTGACGGTGCTCTTGCCCACGCCGCCCTTGCCCGACGCGATCGCCGCCACTCGAGCCGAGGGCGACAGGTCCATCGCCAGTGTCGAGCGTTCCTGCGCCTTGAAGCGGGCTCGGTCCATCAGACCGCGCTTTTGCTCCGCGGTCATCTCGCCGAACTTCACGTTGACCTTGTCGACGCCGACGAGTGATCCGACCCGGGCCCGGACGTCTTTCATGAACTGCGCGCGGAGCGGGCAGCCGGCCGTGGTGAGGGCGACGGTGACGGTGACGGTGCTCTGATCGATATCAATCGCACGCACCATGCCGAGGTCGATGACGCTGTCGCCCAGCTCGGGGTCGATTACCCCCGCCAAGGCACCGCGTACGTCGACTTCGGTTGTCACGAAGTAATTCTACCGGTTTTAAGCAGTAATATTCCCTGCATGGATCGGCTCGGCGTCTTCAAGGCGCTCGGTGACAACACGAGGTATGCGATCTATCTGGAATTGGCGCGCAGCGAAGTCGCGCTAGCCACCGCCGAAGTCGCCGAGTTGCTCGACTTGCACCCGAACACCGTCCGTCCTCATCTCGAGCGCATGCGCGAGGTCGGGCTGCTGGAAGCGGCCGCAGACAACCGCGGCACCGTCGGCCGTCCCCAGAACCGCTATCGGCTGGCCGCCGATGCTCCGTCGCTCGGTCTCGAGCCTTCGTCGATGCGGATGCTGGCGAGCATGCTTGCCGCGGCCGCAGCCATCGGCGGTGTCGATCCTGAGGCGGCGGCCGACGCCGGCTTCGTGCAGGGCATCGACGCCGGTGAAGCCGCGGGCATGCAAAAGCGCACGAGCGCGGCACGGTGCGTGAGCGCCCTCACCGAGGAACTCAGCGCGCTCGGCTTTGACCCCGCAGCGGGCGACGACGGAGCGACGACGGCTATCGCGTTCACCCGGTGCCCGTTCCTCGAGCTCGCCGAGGTCTATCCCGATCTGGTTTGTCACCTCCATCGGGGAATGATCGAGGGGTTCGTAAACGTTCCTGAAGGAGTGCGGGTAACCGCGTTCCATACGCTCGCCGACCGCGATCCGTGCCGGGTCGAGTTGGCCGTGCGGTAGCTGTAGCCTTAGACATCCGTTTTGTAAGAGGAGATTCACCATGAGCGTTACCGAAACCACCCAAGGCGCAGGCATCACGTTGACCGACGCTGCGGCGGCCAAGGTCGCTGAACTGTTGAAGCAGGAAGGCGACGAGCGCCTTGCGCTGCGCGTCGCGGTCCGTCCCGGCGGGTGTTCGGGCTTCTCCTACGAGATGTTCTTCGACACCGAGACCGACGACCAAGACATGCGTTCCGACTTCGCGGGCGTGCGCGTCGTCGTCGACACCACCTCGGCGCAGCTGCTTGTGGGCGCCACGCTCGACTACAAAGACGGCCTGCAGGGCGCCGGCTTCAGCATCAACAACCCCAACGCCACCAAGACGTGTGGCTGCGGGTCGTCGTTCAGCTAGTCCCTGAATTTTTTGGGCCACATTCGCGTGGCCACCGCGCAATCTTCTGATCCTTCGTTCTGGTTAGGCGCGGCGCTGCCCGACCTTCAGCGCGAGGCAGGCGTCGCAGTCGGCGACGATTGGCCCGTCTCGGTTCTTGCCGGCGTGGCTTCCCACCGCGCTGCTGACGCCGTCTTCCATGACCTACCCGTGTTTCGCGACCAGTCCGGCGCGCTTACGCGCTCGTTGCTCACAGCCGGGGTGCCGCGCGGCGCGGCACGAGCGATCGGTCATGCGGGCTGGGAATTGTTGCTCGACGGCACGTTGATTGACGACGAGGCGGTGACGGGCGCGTACGCCGCGGCGATGGCGGAGCCGGCGTCGGATCCCGCCTGGCAACACGCGTTACGCCGACGGATCGAGCGAGGCGTACCGCGCTTCTACGGCGACCCCGCCCGCGTGGCCGAGTTGCTGCTGCGGGTGCTGAGCACGCGTCGCCTGCTCGCTTTCGGGCGTGAGCACCTCGAATCGGTCACCAACGCGCTCGCCGAGGCGCAGCCGGCGATTGCGGTGGCCGCGCCGTCGGTCTTCGCGGCGTTAAGCGAGTAGCGACGCGATTGCAGCGCGCGCTTCGGTGGCGTCGAAGGGTCCGTTGAACCGGTCCACGATCACGCCGCTCTTGTCCACGAAGTAGCAGACGGGCTCGCTCTCGGTCTGGAACGCGGCGAACGCGGGACTCAGCGTTTTGCCGCTCGTGTCCTTGTAGACCTCGACGTGCACGAGGTTGGCGCGCTCGCCGATGTTGCCGGCCTCGTTCAAGAGGATGTCAAGCACGGGGCCGCACGTGGCGCTCTGACATAGAGCCGGGGTAGCAAGCAGGACGATGCTCGGTTTGCCGTTGCCGACCAGCGTCTCGAGGCTCTTGTCGTGCCACGGGCATGGCGACGGCGTGCGCGTGCAGATCGGGTTCACTTCGAGTGTGTTCGCCGGCGTGGGCGTCTGCGGTTTGGGCAGCGCCTTGCCCGGCGTGGCCCACGCCACCTTTGCGGGGTCGTTGATCGTGATCACGGCGTTGCCCGGCTTGTTGCCGTCGACTTGTGCCTGCAGCCCCCAGTCGCCGGGAACGTCGAAGTTGTGGCGCACGACGTAGTACGGCCGGTCTTCGATGCCCTCGCTCTTGCGCTCGGCCAGAACGGGATCGGTAAGGACGCGCGTGCCGGGTTTTTGAAACGCAACCTTCACCACGGTGTCGGCGCCGACCAGCGACGCGGGAACGCCCTGGAACAGCGCGAACGTCACCCGCTCGTCGATGCCGGTTTGGAACATCGTGCCGGCCATCACCGTCGACAGAACGTCCTTCTGGCCCCTGGTGGTGGTCTCGGTGTGGTCCTTAACGTTGATCGCGTCGTTGTTGTTCTTCTTGCCACACGCGGCCATGAACGCGAGCGCGCCCGTCCCGATCAAGAGCGAGCGGCGTGACAACGGCTGAGGCATCCGTCGAAACGTAGTGTTCGCCGGTGCCCATTTCGTTTCGGCTCGACGGGCGCGATGTCGAGGTGCCCGACGACGGCGCCAGTTTGCTCGAGTGTCTTCGCGACCGGCTCGGCGTGCGTACCCCGAAAGATGGCTGTGCGCCGCAGGGACAGTGCGGGTGTTGCACGGTGTGGGTCGACGGCGCGCCTCGCGTTGCCTGTGTCACACCGGCGCGCCGCGTCGCCGGGCGCGTCGTCACGACCGTTGACGGTCTCGATCCTGCTGTGCGCGATGCATGGGGCGACGCGTTCTGCGCCACTGGCGGCAGTCAGTGTGGTTTCTGCACGCCCGGCATCGTGATGCGGCTCGCCGCGCTTGAGCCCACGGCGAACGCCGACGACGTCGAGCGCGCGCTGCTCGCGCACCTCTGTCGCTGCACCGGCTGGCAGACAATTGTCGAGGCCGTCGGCGCGCGCCGAACCGGCGCATTCGTCACGCGCGACCTCGACGCCGCGTCGCAGCGGGCGACGATCGAAGGCGGCGCTGCGCAGCGGGTTGGCGCCGACGTCGTCTTCGGCCACGGAGGCTTCGCCGACGACGAGGCACCGCTCGACGCGCTCGTCGGCGTTTCAGATGGCGGAGACGGCTGGGTCGTAGCCGAGACGTTGAGCGCGGCGCGCGCGATTGCCGGCAAGGTGCAGGGCCGTCGCACCACGATCCCGCTTCGCCACCCGCTCGACCTTCCCCCCGGTGATTGGGACATCGCGTTGCGCACTACTTGGGTCGAGCCGGGCTACCTCGAACCCGACGCGTCGTGGTGCGCGCCGGGCGGCGAGCCGTACACGCCGCTGGCGAATGGCGGCGCGTTCGGTGGCAAACGCACGTCGCCGGTGGGCGCGGCGGCGCGTCGCCTCGCCGACGAACAAGGCCGCCCCGTGCGGGTGGTGCTTTCGCGCGAAGACGTCGTGCGCCTCGGACCCAAGCGACCGCCGATCGCGGCGGGCTTGAACGCCGACGGCACCGGCATCATTCGCGTCGCGCGTACGCCTGGCATCACCGACGCGATCCGCTCGGTATTGCCCGACGTCGTCGTCGAGGAACTCGACGTGAACGGTCCGCCCACGTCGTGCGACGTACGCGCCGCCGGGTGGGCCGAGGCCGCCGTGCTCAGAGCCGCTTTGACGCGAACCGGGTACGTGGAAGCGCCGAATGCGGCGCGCTCCAGTGCCCAGTTCGACGATGCCGGCGCGTTGCACGTCTCGGTGAACGCGGGCGCCCCGCTCGACGAGGTCGTTCTGCGGTCGTATTGCATTGGTGCCGCGCAGATGGCGCTGGGGTGGGTGCGCAGCGAGGGGCTAGCCGTCGACGAAGCCGGCGTGGTGCACGACCTGACGATTCGCAGCTTCGGGATCTTGCGCGCCGTCGACACGCCGCCGATCCAGGTCACGATCGAGTCCAGCGATGCACCGCCGGTCAACGGCTCAGACGCGGTGTTCGCTGCTGTCGCCGCCGCAGCGTGGGAGGCCGAAGGATTGCCGGCGAGCTGGCCGACGCGGCGCACCTAGGGTGACGGCCATGGCGAAACCCCTCGGTCCCTACTCGCCGATCGTGCGCTCGGGCGACTGGCTCGTGGTGTCGGGTCAGCTCGGTGTGAAGGACGGCGCCCTTGTCGGCACCGACGCGGCGACACAAACAACGCAGGTCGTCGCCAACCTCAAATCGGTACTCGAAAGCGAGGGCGCGTCGCTTGACCACGTCGTCAAGACGACGGTGTTCCTCACCAACATGGACGACTTCGCCGCGATGAACGAGGCCTACGTCGCCGGTTTCGCCGACCATCGCCCGGCCCGCTCGACGATCGGCGTCGCGGCCTTACCGTTGGCGGGCGCGGTCGTAGAAATCGAAGCCTGGGCGCGGATCGCGTAAGAATCAGACCGTGCTCGGCGCAATCATCATCGCCCTCATCATCACGATCGGCATCCCCGTGGCCTTCATGCTCATGGGAGCGATCGTGTCCTTCGTCTTCGGCTGGACCGCCACAAGTACCGCGGAGGCCGACCACCCCGATTCCGAGTTAATCGACACCAATTACTGACCCCACACACGTTTTGGGCACGATGGGGGCTTCAAGGCGTCCGTGATCGTGCCCAAACGCCGGCTTCATCCCCAGCGGGACTGGCCGAAGCGGTAACCGACTGACCTGACGGTTTGGATGAGGTTGGCTTCGTCGTCGAGCTTGGCGCGCAGGCGTCGGATGTGGACGTCGACGGTGCGGGCGCCGCCGTAATACTCGTAGCCCCACACCCGTGACAGCAGCGTCTGGCGGCTGAACACTTTGCCGGGGTGCGTGGCCAGGAACTTCAGCAGTTCGTATTCGAGGAACGTCAAGTCGAGTGGGCGGCCGTTCACCGCGGCCTGATAGGTCTCGGTGTTGAGCACGAGCGGTCCGTATTCCACCAACTCCGGACGCGTACCCCGCCCGGTTCGCCAGAACAGGTGCTTGAGTCGCGCCTCGAGTTCGCGAGGCTGGAACGGCCACATGCAGAAGTCGTCGAAGAGGTCTTCGCGCAACTCCAAGCCGTCGAGGTGCTGGGCGCCGACCAACACGAGCAGCGGTTCGAGCGGCTGGTCGCGTTTGCGCAGCGCACGGCACAGCGCAAACGCGCCGTCGGGATCCGCCGCGGCCACGATGATCGCTCCGGCCCAGCCGTCGTCGGGCTCGTCTCGCACCGCTGCGTCGGCGCTGGCAATGCCCTTCCATGGGTAGCCGGCCAAGTCGAGCGCCTGCACCAATTCCGGCGGCGCGGGATCGGGGTAGATCAGTAGCGGTTCCATTTGCCGCAGACCTAAAGCGCCGTGAAGTAGCGCTCGAGTTCGAACGGCGTGACCTGAGTCTTGTAGTCGGCCCACTCGGCCCGTTTGTTGCGCAGGAACCACTCGAAGACGTGGTCGCCGAGCGTGTCGACGAGCAAGGAGGAACCCTCCATCTCGTCGAGCGCCTCGGCGAGCGAACCGGGCAGCGCGGTGATCCCGCGATCGGCGCGCTCGTTGTCGCTCAGGCTGAACAGGTTCGTCTCGGACTCGGCCGGCAACTCGTAGCCCTTCTCAATGCCGCGCAGGCCCGCCCCTAACACCACCGCGAACATTAGGTACGGGTTGCAGGCGGGGTCGGGCGAGCGGTACTCGATGCGAGTGGGATCGGATCGGCCTTCCTTGGCCGGTGGCACCCGCACGAGCGCAGAGCGGTTGTTGCGGGCCCAGCTCACGTAGACGGGCGCCTCGTATCCGGCCACGAGCCGCTTGTAACTGTTGACCCACTGGTTCGTAACCGCCGTGATCTCGCGGGCATGGGTGAGCACGCCGGCAATAAAGCCGCGGCCGACCGCCGAGAGGTGGAACTCGTCGTCTTCGTCGTAGAAGGCGTTCGTGTCGTCGTTGAACAGGGAGAAATGCGTATGCATGCCCGAGCCCTGCATACCGGAGATCGGTTTTGGCATGAACGTGGCGTGGGCGCCCGACTGCGTGGCGATCTCTTTCACGATCAACCGCGTCGTCATTACTGCGTCGGCCATTGACAACGCGTCGGTGTGGCGCAAGTCGATCTCGTGCTGTGACGGACTGTCTTCGTGCTGGCTGTATTCGACGGGGATCCCCATCTCCTCGAGCGTGAGCACCGTGCGTTGGCGCAGCTCGCTCGCCTTGTCGGCAACCGTCAGCTCGAAGTACGAACCGCGGTCGAGCGGGCGCGGGCCGTCGGGGCCGAAGGCGTTCGCGTCGTTGAAGTAAAACCACTCGAGCTCGGGGGCGGCATAGAAGGTGAAATTCGACTCGCGCGCCTTTTCCAGCGTGCGACGCAGCACGTGGCGCGGGTCGCCCTCGAACGGCGTGCCGTCGAGGTTGAGGATGTCGCAGAACACTCGGGCGACGGCGGGGTCGCGGCGCAGCGGCAAGATCTGGAACGTGCGGGGGTCGGGCTTCGCGAGGACGTCGGATTCCTGCACGCGGCTGAAGCCGTCGATGGCCGAGCCGTCGAACGTCATGCCCTCTTCGAGCGCGTTCTCCAACTCGGCGGGGGTGATGTTGAACGACTTGGCCGTTCCCAAGACATCCGTGAACCACAGCTGGATGAATCGGATACCGCGTTCTTCAACCGTGCGGAGGACGTAATCCTGCTGGCGCTCCATGCTCAAGTCTCCCATCCGGAGCCGGCGCACCGTCCAGCCGAGCGGCACTCGTTCACATAGCGTTCACACGCAGGGCTAGGCCAAAGAACAACGGCTTAGGTACCTTTTTCCGCATGTCCTATAAAGCCGAGTACATCTGGATCGACGGCACGGAGCCAACGCCCCTGCTTCGCTCCAAGACCAAGATCCTCGCTGACGGCAAAGAGCCCGATATCTGGGGCTTCGACGGCTCGAGCACGAACCAGGCCGAGGGCTCGTCCTCGGACTGCGTGTTGCAGCCGGTTTGTGTCGTCAACGACCCCATCCGCAAGGGCGACAACAAGCTCGTCCTGTGCGAGGTGTTGCACATCGACATGACGCCGCACAGCACCAACACCCGCGCCCAACTGCGCGAGGTTTACGAAAAGTACAAGGAGCAGGACCCCTGGTTCGGCATCGAGCAGGAGTACACCCTGTTCAAGGGTGCCCGCCCGCTCGGCTTCCCCGAAAGCGGCGGATACCCCGGTCCGCAGGGCCCGTATTACTGCGGCGCCGGCGCCGACGACATCTACGGTCGTCCCCTCGTCGAAGCCCACATGGACGCGTGCCTCGAAGCGGGCTTGCTGCTGTCGGGCATCAACGCCGAGGTCATGCCCGGTCAGTGGGAATTCCAGATCGGCCCGGGCAACCCGCTCGATGTCTCCGACCACCTTTGGATCGGTCGCTGGTTGTTGCACCGCATCGGTGAGGACTTCGGCATTTCCGCCACCCTCGATCCCAAGCCTGCTCGCGGCGACTGGAACGGCGCCGGCGCGCACACCAACTTCTCCACCACAGCGATGCGCGAGGGGTACGACCCGATCATCGCGGCGTGCGAAGCGCTCGGTAAGAAGGTCGACGAGCACATCGCCGGTTATGGCGTGGGCATCGAGCATCGCCTTACCGGCGCGCACGAAACCGCTCCTTACGACGAGTTCTCCTACGGCGTGTCCAACCGCGGTGCCTCGATCCGCATCCCGTGGCAGGTTGCGATCGAGAAGAAGGGCTACATCGAAGACCGTCGCCCCAACGCGAACTGCGACCCGTACATCGTCACGCGACTGATCACCGACACTTGCTGCGCCGCGCTCGTCTAGCCGAGCGCAACGAATTCGGAAGGGCGCTCGGGGAACCGGGCGCCCTTCTTCGCGCCCGGCGCGCTATCGCCGGTTGACCGTTGTCGACGTCGTCGTGGTGGTGTCGTCGGGTATGCGTTTGGCGAGCGACGGGTCGAGTACGACGGCACGCTGCAGTTCGCTCACCGCTTCTTGTGAGTTCGGGTCGCCTGCGCGCAACAGCAATCCCAGGTTGAAGTGTGCGGCCGCCAAGCGGTCGTCGGCCGCCACCGCGCGGCGGTAGAGGTCGAGGGCTTCAGCGGTCGCCCCCGCTTTCGCCCGCAGCACACCGAGGTTGAACAGCGCCCGAGCGAACTGCGGCTTTTCCGTGATGGCTTCGCGGTACTGCGCCTCGGCCCCCGCCGCGTTGTTGTCGACGATCTGCATGATGAGTCCGAGATAGAAGTGCGCTGAGGGGTTCCTCGGGTCCAACCGCTGCGCCTGCGTCAACCGGGTACGCGCTGTCGCGTAATCGCCGTCGGCGTACGCGTTCTGTGCCTCGCGCACGAGCACCGCGGCGCGCGGCATCGCCGACGGCTTCGTGGTCGTGCTTCGGGTCACTATGAACGCCGCGAGGAGCACCGCGAGCGCCAACGCAATCGTGATCCGGCGTCGGCGCGCTCGGCGCGCGGGGTCGTCGGGATACATGTACACGGGCGTAAAGCTGGGCCCGCTCGACATGCCAAGCGAGCGTAGCGGTGCCCCTACGCTGGACCGATGGCCGCTCTTCGCATCGCTGCCTGCCAGCTGAATCCGACTGTCGGCGCGATCGATGCCAACGTCGACGCCATCATCGAATGCCTGCGGACGCAAGCCGCGACTGGCGCGCAACTCGTGGTGTTCGGTGAGTTGGCGATCACCGGCTACCCGCCTGAAGACCTGCTGCTGAAGCCCGCGTTCGCGCTCGCGTCTGACGCGGCGTTGGCCCGCATCGTTGCCGCAACGCGCGACGTGCCGGGCGTCACGGCGGTGGTCGGTGCGGCCGAGCACGTCGACGAGTTAGTCCGCTACAACACCGCCGTGTTCTGCCGCGACGGCGACATCGTTGGCCGTCATCGCAAGCGCTTGTTGCCGAACTATGCGGTGTTCGACGAGCACCGGTGGTTTGAGGAGGGCGACAGCCCGGTGCCGGTTGTCGATGTGGCGGGCACCGCGGTGGCGGCGGTCGTGTGCGAAGACCTGTGGTTCGCCGAGGGGCCTGTGGCGGAAGCCGCGGCCGGTGGCGCCGAGTTGCTCGTAGTGGTCAACGGCTCGCCCTATGCCCGCGGCCGCCTCGACGACCGCATCGAGATCGCTCGCGCCCGCGTCGCCGAAGCACACCTGCCGATGGTCTACGTGAACCAGGTCGGTGGACAAGACGAACTCATCTTCGACGGCGGGTCCTTTGCGCTCCAGGCCGACGGCGCACTCGCAGCGCAAGCACCGCAGATGGTCGAGTGCTCGACGCAGATCGCGTTCGACAACGGCGTGCTGAACGGCGACTTCGCGGAGCGGCTCGACGATCTTGACGAGGTTTACGACGCCCTCGTGCTCGCCACGCGCGACTACGTCGACAAGAACGGTTTCGGTGAGGTCGCCGTGTCGCTGTCGGGTGGCATCGACTCGTCGCTCGTGTCCGCTATCGCCGTCGACGCGCTCGGGCCCGAGCGGGTACACGTGGTCGCGCTGCCGTCGCGTTATTCGAGCCAAGGGTCTGTCGACGACGCTGAGAAGCTGGCGCGCAACTTCGGCATCGACTTCCGGGTCATTCCGATCGAGCCGGCGCACGCAGCGTTTCTCGACATGCTCGAGCCGCATTTCGAGGGCCGTCCACCGGACCTCGCCGAGGAGAACCTGCAAAGCCGCATCCGCGGCGTCGTGATGATGGCGCTGTCGAACAAATTGGGGTGGGCGCCGATTCTTAGCTGCGGCAACAAGAGCGAATCGGCCGTGGGGTATTCAACGCTCTACGGCGATACCGCGGGCGGCTTCGCCGTGATCCGCGACGTGCCAAAACTGCTCGTGTATGCGCTGGCGCGTCGCCGCAACGAACGCGCTGGGCGCGACGTAATTCCGTCCGATGTGCTCGACAAAGCGCCGTCGGCCGAGCTGCGTCCCGACCAGCGCGACGACCAGAGCCTGCCGCCCTACGAGATCCTCGATCCAATCCTCGAGAAGTTCGTCGAAGAAGACCTCCCTGTATCGGCAATCGTGGCGCAAGGCTTCGACGAGGCCGTCGTCAAGCGCATCGCGTCGCTCGTCGACCGCGCCGAATACAAGCGCCGCCAAACGCCGCTCGGGCCGCGCATCACCGACAAGGCCTTCGGGCGCGATCGCCGCGTGCCGATCACGAACCGCTTCTTCGGATAGGCGCGAGGTGACGGACGTGTCGGCGCCCGCGCCGCGGGTATTGACCGAACGTCGCGCCGCGATCGGCGTTGCGGTCGCCGCGTTGCTATTCGGCTCGACGTTCGTGATCATGCGCGACTCCGTCGACGCCGCGAGCCCGACGGCATTCCTGTCGGCGCGATTCGCGTTCGGCGCGGTGGCGTTGCTTGTGTTCGCGCGCCGCGACGGTCCGATGCCGGCCGGCGTGATGCGTCCCGCGCTGATCACGGGCGCTGCGTTGCTCGCGGGCTACATCCTGCAAACCGTCGGACTTCAGTACACGCGCACGTCTACCTCCGCGTTCATCACGTACCTACTCGTGGTGCTCGTGCCGGTGTTCGCCGCGGTCCAGCACCGCGCACTCCCGGCGCTGCACGTGATCGTCGCCGTCGCAGTGACCACCACCGGCCTCTGGTTCTTGACCGGTGGTGTCGGCGGACTGGGCAAGGGTGAAGCGCTGACGCTGGGGTGCGCAGCTGCGTTCGCGTTGCACATTTTGTTCGTAGGGCACTGGGCGAACCGCTTCGGCGCCGCGTGGTTCACCGGTCTCCAACTCGCGGTCGTCAGCGTCGGGTGCTTCGTGCCGGGCCTCGCACAAGGCGGCTACGGGTTCGGGTGGGTCGCGTGGCGCGGTGCGCTGCTTACGGGCGTCGGCGCGTCGGCCGTCGCGCTTGGCTTGCAGGTGTACGGCCAACGCGTGCTGGGGCCGACGCGCACGGCGCTGCTGCTCATGATCGAGCCGGTGAGCGCGGCCGTTATCGGGTTCGCGATTGGCGAGCGGCTCGGTGTCGGAGGTGCCGTCGGGGCCGTACTCATCCTCGCTGGGGTCGTCCTCGCAGAACTGAAAAGCGTCACCATGCGCGAAAACCCAATGAATACAAGGCATAGTGGCTTACACACACACCCATACAGGGAGGAAACACCGTGAACCGTCGCGATCTCGTCGCCGCAATTGCAGAAGCCACCGGTGAAGACAAGAAGCTGGTCGACTCGATGCTCAAGGCCACCACCGATGTCATCACTGAGACCGTGGGCAGCGGCGATCCCGTCGTCATCTCAGGTTTCGCCAAGTTCGCCAAGATCGACCGCGCTGCGCGCATGGGCCGCAACCCGGCAACCGGCGAACCGATCAAGATCGCGGCGAAAACGACCGCCAAGATCACCGCGCTAAAGGGCTTCAAAGACGCGGTGCTCGCCGCCAAGCCCAAGAAGAAGTAACACCGCAGTCGTGCCCCGCCTGGTCAACCGAGGCGAGGCGCGCAGAACGTAGGAAGAGGCCCGCCACCACCGTGGCGGGCCTCTTCGCGTCCATTCACTGGCCTACTTGACCGAGCGGTCAAGGGCTAAGGTCTCGGGGCCATTCGAGAAGGAGTCATCTAGTGGGGGATCCGCGAGCACCACGCGCACCGTTTGCGCCGTGGGACCGGCGCGAGTTGCCGGGCAAGTTCGACGTCGAGGAAACGGCGCGTCGCGTAGGTAACTACAAGTGGATCGAGATGCGCTTGTTCGAGGCGTTGGGCGGCTGGGTCGCCACTGTGCCGGAACTCGACGTGAAGCTCCGCCTCGGCACACACTGCTACCACCACGCGTGGCACGCCGAGCTGTGGCACAAGCGTCTGCCCGAACTGCGTGAGATGAACCAGGATCGCCTGACGCTTCCTGCGAACGACGGCGTGGTCACCTTCATGGACGCCGTCACAGAGCCCGGCGACCTAGAGCAGACCATCGAGAAGCTCGTCGGCGTCTACCGCGTGCTCATTCCGCACAAGATCGCCGCGTACACGTATCACCTGAACAACACGTCGTCGATCACCGATGCGCCCACGATGCGGTCGCTGAGGTTCGCGATTGCCGACGAGATCGAAGACTGGCGTGACGGCGAGATGATGTTGCAGTCGATGCTGCGCGACGAGGCCGACGTGAAGCGCGCTGCTGAGCATCAAGCCAAGCTGGAAACGTTGATCATGGCCGCCGGGGGTATCACGGGTCCCGGTTCTATCGGCGACGCGTACGACATTGGAGAAGGTTGATGAAGAAGCTCCTACAGCCCGACGAGTTGGCTCGCGACGCTCGCTTCACCCGCGTCGACATGGGTGAGCGGTTCAACGACAAGCGCGTCGCCAACCGCGACATCGACGGTGAGCCCGGGGTCAGCTCGCGTAACCAGCGGCGGCTTACGCCCGAGACGCCCGGCGCGTCCGACGCCGCTCGCTCGTTGATGCACGGCATTTTCGTGGGCGAGATCCAAGCGCTCGAAGGCGCTGGGCGCACCTGCTGGGACTTTGAAGTGGGCCCCGGCGACGACAAGGTGCCGTTCGAGTTGAAGCTCGACATGGCCCGTCAGTGCTGGGACGAGAGCCGTCACTGCGAGATCAGCATCAAGCTGTCGGAATGGATGGGTACCGAGCTCGGTGAGTTCGGCGAGTCCGCCTTCTTGTTCCAGGCCGCTTGCAATGCCGACCCGGTGCTGCGCCTTACCGGCGTGAACCGCGCCCTCGAGGGTCTTGCGATCGACGTGTTCAACACAATGCGCGAGTTCGGCAAGGTTGCCGGCGATCCGGTTCTCGAGTTCTGCGAAGACTGGATGCTCGCCGACGAAGTCACCCACGTGAAGATGGGCTCAGACTGGTTGCGCCGTCTCACCGAGAACAACCCCGAGCGACGCGAGCGCGCGCTCGAGTTCCAGCGTGTTGTCGACAAGTTGTTCTCGCTGGGGGGCGCCCGCGGTGAAAGCGACGACAGCCCGATCAAGCTGGCGCGGCGCTTCCGCGAGCTAGCTGGCTTCACCAACGAAGAGGTCGACGAGATTGCCGGGCTCTCCAAGGAAGCGGCCGAGGAACTCGCGGCTCGCCAAGCTTCATAACGGATGGCGAAAGTCACGGTCACTCCGACCGAGTTCCATTTCGTCAACTTCGACGCCGGCACCATCGCAACGCTCACCGCTGAGGTCGCCGATCTCGTCGGTCTCCCCGCCGACACCGAGATCGTGGTCAACGTCGACGAGGCCACCCCACTCGGCCGGTCCCAGGTCATGTCGCTCGACCCGATCACGCTGGCGGTCGAGGGCGGCGCGTTCGAAAATGCGAAGGCGCCGCGTCAGTTGAGCGACCGCAGCGTGCGCGACGTCACGTCGCGGCTGTTGTTCCGGGTCGTCGATCGGCTTTCGGGGCGCTTCGACGACGCTCCTGCAGACGCCGACGTGCCGCTGGCGCACAACGTGGCGTGGGACGTCTACGCGGTGGGCCGCGCCGCGCGCGCCGGCATCCAGGTGTCGAAGCCACGCCGGCTGTACCACTTTCGCAACCGCCACGGCTTCAGCGACGTCGCCGACGCGGCTTTCGAAACGCTGTGGAACGCCGACGACCTCACCTGGCCCGCACTCGACGCCCTCGTCGCCGAAGTAGCCGCCGCTAAAACCCCGGCCTGAACCCCCGCTTTTGGTGATGTTTGGTTCGCTCAAGCGAACCAAACATCACCGAAACCCAGAGAAGCGGGACGGGTTATGCGGGGACTGGGTTTGCTTGACGCACTGCGCTACCGGTGG
>JBEEFT010000167.1:0-5194 GCA_041166225.1 Actinomycetota bacterium
CTATTCGGTGTGCACTGTGACGTCGGAGGAGACCGTCGACGTCGGCGCGTGGGCAGTCGAGCACCTGACCGAATTCACCGCGTTGCCGCCGCCAGGCGGCCCGTGGCACCCGCACGGCCACGGGGCACTGTTGCTGCCCCAGGTCGCGGGTACCGACGGCATGTTCGTGCTGAGGCTGCGCCGCGCGTAACCGCGGCGCCAATACGATGACCCGGGTGACCCGCCTGCAGATTGCCCCGTCAATTCTCGCAGCCGATTTCGCCAACCTCGCTGACGCGGTCGGCGCAGTAGCCGGGGTCACCGACACGCTCCACGTCGACGTGATGGACGGCCACTTCGTACCCAACCTCAGCATCGGCCCGCCGGTAGTGAAGGCACTGCGGGGGGTCACGGCGCTGCACCTCGACTGCCATCTCATGATGACAAACCCAGGCCAGTATCTCGAGGCATTCAAAAAGGCTGGCGCGGACAGCTGCACGGTGCACGTCGAGATCGGCGCCACTCACGAACTCATCAACCAGATGCGCGAGCTTGGTCTCGGGGTTGGCCTCGCGTTGAATCCCGACCGCACCTTCGCCGACGTTGCGCCGTTCTTGGCCGACATCGACATGCTGCTCGTGATGAGCGTGTTCCCCGGCTTCGGCGGTCAGTCGTTCATCCCGGACGTGCTCGATACGGTCAAGGCGGCCCGCGCCGAGATCGACCGCACCGGAGTGGGAGTCGTGATCCAGATCGACGGTGGCATCGATGCCCACACGATCGGATCGGCCGCCATCGCTGGCGCGACGAACTTCGTCGCGGGCACCGCCGTGTTCGGTCAACCGGACCCTGCCGCCGCGGTCACCGCGCTGCAGGCCGCGGCGCAAGGCGCAGTCGGCAGCTGATCCTGTCGCGCACAGACCTGGCGCGGATGACCCGCGCCGCAGAACTCGGCCGCGCCGTGCGACGCGCGGTGTCGCCCAACCCGGGCGTCGGATGCGTCGTCGTGACCACCGCGGGCGAGGTGTTCGAAGGTGCGACGCACCCGCCGGGCGGGGCGCACGCTGAGATCGCCGCGTTGACTGCTGCGCGTGACGCGGGGGCCGACCTTGCCGGCGCCGACATGTGGGTGACGCTGGAGCCGTGCTCGCACCACGGCCGCACCGGGCCGTGCGCCGACGCGATCATCGCGGCCGGTGTCGCCCGGGTAGTGGTCGGCATCGAAGACCCCGACCCGCACGTCGCGGGCGCCGGCGCCGCGCGTCTACGCGCCGCGGGCCTCGAAGTCGAGATCGGTGTCGACGCGTCGGAGATCGAACGCGATTTGGCGGCCTACCTGCTGCACCGCCGCCTCGGGCGCCCGTACGTCACGCTGAAGCTCGCGCTCACACCCGAGGGCCGCGCCGTGAGTGACGACCCCGCGACCCAATGGATCACGGGTCCCGAAGCCCGCGCCGACGGCCATCGCCTGCGAGCCGCGTCCGACGCCATCCTCGTGGGTGCCGGAACGGTGCGCGCCGACAACCCGCGGCTCACCACGCGCGACGCTGACGGGCCCGACCCGACGCGCGTGGTGCTCGGCCACGCGCCGCCGGGCGCGGCGGTGCATCCATGCGTAGAGGTCTCAGGGTCACTCACCGACGTGCTGCACAACTTGGCGGCGTCGGGAGTCACCACGCTGCTCGTCGAAGGCGGTCCGCACGTCGCCGATGAGTTCCACGAGGCGCGGCTCGTAGACGAGTACGTCATGTACGTGGCGAACACCGATCCGGTCACGGCCGCCGACGCGATGGGCCGGCGTTGGGGCGCTGACGTCGTCGACGTCGTGCAGATCGGTAACGATGTGCGGGTGACGCTCGCTCCGAAGGCGCAGGACTAGTCGTGTTCACCGGCATCGTCGAAGAACTCGGGTCCGTGCGCGCCCGCGACGGCGGCAAGTTCGAGTTTCACGCCAAGACCGTGGTCGAAGACGCGGGGCTCGGCGACTCGATAGCGGTCAACGGCGTTTGTCTCACGGTCACTGCCTACGGTGAGGACTGGTTTGCGGTCGACGCCGTAGGCGAAACGCTCGCGCGCAGCGCGCTCGGAGGTCTTGGCGTCGGCGACCCCGTCAACCTCGAGCGGCCCGTGCGTCTGCAAGACCGCCTCGGGGGACACATCGTGCAGGGTCACGTCGACGGCGTGGGCGTCGTGCGGCGTGCCGCGCCCGACCTTTCGGTCGGCTGCGATGCGTCCTTGCTGAAGTACATGGTCGAGAAGGGTTCGGTGACGATCGACGGCATCAGCCTCACGATCGTCACCGTCGACGACGCCGGGTTTACCGTCGCGGTCATTCCGCACACGTTGGAAGTGACCACCATGGGCCGTCGCGGTGCAGGCGACAAGGTGAATCTCGAAGTCGACGTGCTCGCTAAATACGTCGAACGGCTGCTGACAGGGCAAACTATTCCTTAGGCCTCCCTAAAACTCGGGCCGCGCGAGGAGTCGGTTATGCCGTTTGCAGACATCGAAAAGGCCGTAGCGGCGATCGGTCGGGGCGAGATCGTGGTCGTCGTCGACGACGAAGACCGTGAAAACGAAGGCGACCTGATCATGGCCGCCGAGTTCGCTACGCCGGAGGCGATCTCGTTCTTCCTGAAGCACACCTCGGGAGTTATCTGCCAGCCCTTGCTCGGTGAACGGCTCGACGAACTCGACCTGCCGCTGATGGTCGCAGTGAACACCGAGTCGAACCGCACCGCCTTCACGGTGTCGGTCGACGCCCGCAACGGCACTACTACCGGCATCAGCTCCGCCGATCGCGCGGCCACCATCCAAGCGCTGATCCACCCCGACACCCGTCCAGCCGATCTGGCCAGGCCCGGCCACATCTTCCCGCTTCGCTACCGCGAGGGCGGCGTGCTGAACCGCGCCGGCCACACCGAGGCCGCGCTCGACTTGGCCCGCATGGCCGGCCTATATCCCTCCGGCATCCTTTGCGAAGTCGTCACCAGCGACAAAAGCGACATGGCGCGTCTCGAAGAACTCGAAGAGTTCGCCGCCGAACACGGCCTGCTGTTGATCTCAATCGCTGACCTCATTCGCTACCGCCGCCAGAGCGAAAAGCTGGTGACGCGGATCGCAGAGGCGCGCATTCCTACTGAATACGGTGAGTTCACCTGTTACTCGTATCGCAGCCTCATCGACGGTGAGGAGCACCTCGCGTTTGTCGCCGGTGCACCGCAGGGTGCAGACAACGTGTTGGTGCGTGTGCACTCCGAATGCCTCACCGGTGACGTGTTCGGGTCGCTGCGTTGTGACTGCGGGCCGCAACTCGACGCCGCGCTGCGGCGCATCGGCGAAGAGGGCAGTGGGGTCGTGGTCTACCTCCGCGGCCACGAGGGGAGAGGCATCGGTCTCACCCACAAGCTGCAGGCGTACGCGCTTCAGGACCAGGGCCGCGACACGGTCGACGCGAACCTCGAACTCGGCTTGCCCGTCGACAGCCGTGAGTACGGCATTGGCGCGCAGATCCTGGTTGACCTCGGCATCACCACGATGCGCCTCATGACGAACAACCCGGCGAAACGCGGCGGACTCGAGGGCTACGGCCTCGAGATTGTCGAACGGGTCCCACTGGAGATCGAGCCCAACCCGCACAACGCCGACTACATGCGCACCAAGCAAGAACGCATGGGCCACTTCGTCGGTGACCAAGACGCCGAATGACCAACCTTGACGGCGGCGACCTGCGGGTAGGGCTCGCCGTCGCCCGCTTCAACGACGCGATCACCGTGCGCCTGCGCACCGGCGCGCTCGCCGCGCTCGAACGTCACGGCGTCACCGACGTGCTCGAGCGCTGGGTGCCGGGCGCATTCGAGTTGCCCTTGGCCGCCCAAGCGATGTTGATCGACGGCGGTTGTCACGCCGTCGTCGCGCTCGGTTGCGTGATTCGCGGCGACACGAGTCATTACGACTTCGTGGCGGGCGAGTGCGCGTCGGGCCTCCAGCGCGTGCAGCTCGACTGCGGCGCTCCGGTTGTCTTCGGGGTCCTCACCACCGAGAACCTCGACCAGGCAATTGCGCGTGCGTCGGTCCGCCAAATGGACAAAGGTGGTGAGGCGGTCGACACTGCGGTCGAAATGGTGCACACACTCCGCGGCATCGCCGCCTACGCGAAACCGGTCACTTCCTAAATGTTGCGACTTGTCGTGCCCAAGGGCTCTCTCGAGAAGATGACCTTCGAGTTGTTCGCCGACGCCGACCTTGCGATCAGCCGGGATTCGGCCGTCAACTACAAGGCGACGATCGACGACCCCCGCATCTCGGAGGTGCGGATCCTGCGCCCGCAGGAGATCCCGCGCTACGTCGCCGACGGGTTGTTCGACCTCGGCATCGCTGGGCGCGACTGGATCGAAGAGACGGCGAGCGACGTCGTGAGCTTGGGCGAGTTGTTGTATTCGAAGGTGAGCGCGCGCCCCGTGCGCATCGTGTTGTGCGTCGCGAATGACTCGCCGTGGCAGTCGGCGAAAGACTTGCCGAACGGCGTGCGCGTGGCCACCGAGTACGTCGGCCTCACGGAACGGTTCCTGTCGGCCAAAGGTGTCGACGCCAAGGTTCAGCACAGTCATGGGGCGACCGAGGCCAAGGTGCCCGACATCGTCGATGCCGTGGTCGAGCTCACCGAGACGGGCTCCGCGCTGCGGGCCGCGGGTCTCAAGATCATCGACGAGCTGTTGGTGAGCCACACCGAACTGATGGCGAACAAAGAGGCTTACGCGGACCCCGAAAAGGCCCATGCGATGGACCAGCTCCTCACGCTGCTCCAGGGAACGCTCGAAGCCCGCGGCAAGGTGCTCGTGAAGCTGAACGTCGGCGCCGCGCAGCTCGACGCGGTGATCGCCAAGCTGCCGTCGATGAAGTCGCCGACGGTCTCGAAACTGTTCGGCGACGACGCTTATGCCGTCGAGACCGTCGTGCCCAAGAACGTGATCAACACGCTCATCCCCGAACTGAAGGACGCGGGCGCGAGCGACATCATCGAACTGCCGCTGTCCAAGATCGTCCACTGAGGCCGTGCTGCGCACGCCTACGTTCGGCACCACCACCGGCACGGTCACACAGTTCAACTCTCCGGCGGGCCTCGGCGAGATCACCGGTGACGACGGCACGGCCTATCCGTTTCACTGCACCGCCATCGCCGACGGCACCCGCGAAATCGAAGTCGGCCGCCCCG
>JBEEFT010000168.1:0-24056 GCA_041166225.1 Actinomycetota bacterium
GTGTTCGCGCCCGAGTTCGCCATGGCGATGTCGCCGATTTGGTACTTGTAGCCCGCGGGGATCTCGTCTTCGAACTGGTAGCCCGGGCCGCCGCCGCCGGTGCCGTCGGGTGAACCGCCCTGGTCGACGAAGTCGGGGATCACGCGGTGGAAGATCGTGTTGTCGTAGAAGCGGTTGCGGGCCAGGAACACGAAATTGTTCACCGTCTTCGGCGCTTCTTTGGCGTCGAAGGTGATGGTGAAGTTGCCGATGTCGGTCTTGACGTCGGCCGTGTACTTCTTGGCCGTGTCGATGCACATCTTCGGCGCCGACGGGAACGAGCGGAACTGCTTCGACGTTCCATCGGCCGGTGGGCACGTGTTCGGGTCACCGACGCCCGCCGCGGCAGTCGTCGTGCTGCTCTTCTTCTTGACGGCGGTGGTGGTGGACTTCCCGGCGCTGACCTTGGTGTTGTCGTCGTTGCCGCGCGAAACGTAAAACAGGACCGCTGCGACTACTGCGATCGCCGCCACAACCGCTGCGATCTGGTTGCGGCGCTTGCGCCTCGCCTGGGCCGCGATCAAAGCCTCCTGGCGGGCCCGGCTGTTTTCCCTCTGACGCTGTCTTTTGTCGCTCGGCACGGCGCGGAAAGCTAGTCCAGGGTCTTCGGCACCCTGCAGGCGGCGCGTACGACTGCAAGCGCGGGCGTATCGCGCCAGTACCCTTGACGCCGTGAGTTTGGTCGTCCAGAAGTACGGCGGTACCTCGGTCGCGGATCCGGAACGCATCCGGGCCGTCGCAGAGAACATCGTTCGTACCCGCCGCAACAACGACGTCGTCGTTGTCGTTTCGGCGATGGGCAAGGAAACCGACGAGCTGATCCACCTCGCGAATCAGGTGTCGAAGAACCCGCCCGGGCGCGAGATGGACATGTTGATCACCGCCGGCGAGCGCAAGGCCACCGCGCTGGTGGTGATGGCGCTCGTGGAAATGGGATGCCCCGCGGCCAGCTTCACCGGCAGCCAGGCTGGCTTCCTCACCGATACCGAACACCGCAACGCCAAGATCCTCGAGGTGCGGCCCGACCGCATCAAGAACGCGATCGCGCAAGGCAAGGTCGCGGTGGTCGGCGGCGCGCAGGGCGTGTCCACCGAAAACGACGTCACCTTCCTCGGACGGGGCGGATCCGACACCACCGCGGTTGCACTCGCGGCCACCCTCGACGCCGACGCGTGCGAGCTCTACACCGACGTATCGGGTGTGTTCAACGCCGATCCCCGCGTGGTGTCGTCGGCCCGTCGGCTTAGCCGTTTGAACTTCGACGAGATGCTCGAGATGTCCGCGACCGGGTGCCCGAAACCCGAGATGCGTTCGGTCGAGTTCGCACGCAACCACCACGTGCGGCTGCACGTTCGCTCAAGCTTCACCTGGGAGCCGGGCACCTGGGTCACCGAGGAGGACCCCACCATGGAACAGGCCATCATCACCGCGGTCACCCACGACCTGTCGGAGGCCAAGATCACGGTCAACTCCGTACCCGACTCGCCTGGCATCGCAGCACGGTTGTTCCGCGCGCTGGCCGACTCGTCGGTCAACGTCGACATGATCGTGCAAGACGTGTCGCACGACGGCACCACCGACATCTCCTTCACCACGCCGCTCGAACACGTCGACGCCGCGCTCGGGATCGCCAACGCGCTCGCGAACGACATCGGCGCGGGCGAAGTCGCGGCCGACACGCACATCGGCCGGGTCTCGCTCATCGGCGCCGGCATGAAGACGCACCCCGGAGTCGCCGCCACGATGTTCGAGACGCTCGCGGCGAACAGCATCAACATCGAAATGATCTCCACGTCGTCGATTCGTATTTCGTGTGTGGTGAACGAGGATCAAGTGGAGAATGCAGTGGTGAAACTGCACGAAGCCTTCAAGCTGGACGTCGTATGACGAGCGAGCTGAAGGCGAGCGAGTCCATCAACACTGCGGGCCGGCTCATCGGCACCGCCGAAGGCGGTGCGTAAACGATGAGCGTTCGCCTCGGTGTGCTCGGTGCGACCGGGCAAGTCGGCGCTGTCGTGCGGTCGATCCTGGCGGAGCGTTCGTTCCCCGCAGACGAAATCAGACTCTTCGCATCTGCACGCTCCGCCGGTCGTCGTCTCGGCGTGGGCAACGCTGAATACGAAGTCGAAGACGCCGACACCGCCGACTACGCCGGCCTCGACATCGTGATCGCGTCGGCCGGCGCGACCGCGTCGAAGGCGTTGGCGCCGCGCATCGCCGAAGCCGGTGCGATCGTGGTCGACAACTCGTCGGCGTGGCGCATGGACCCAGACGTGCCGCTTGTGGTCGCCGACGTCAACGACCACGCGCTCGCGTCGATCCCGAAGAACATCGTGGCCAATCCGAACTGCACCACGATGGCGGCGATGCCGGTGTTAAAGGTGCTCGATACCGAGGCCGGCCTCACGCGCTTCGTGGTGTCGACGTATCAGGCCGTGTCGGGCGCCGGCGGCAAAGGCGTGGCCGAACTCGACGAGCAGATCGCCAAGGTCGGCCCCGACGCGTCGAGCCTCGCGTTCGACGGTTCGTCGGTCGAGTTCCCGGCCCACGCCGCGTTCCCGGGACCGATCGCGTTCAACGTGTTGCCGATCGCGGGCGCGCTTGTCGACGACGAGACGAACGAAGAGAAGAAGTTCCGCGACGAGAGCCAGAAGATCCTCGAGCTGCCCGAGCTGCTGGTGAGCTGCACGTGCGTGCGGGTGCCGGTGTTCACCGGACATTCGATGTCGATAAATGCCGAGTTCGCGCGCGCGCTCACACCCGAGCGGGCCATTGCAGTGTTGCGCAACGCTGTCGCGGTCGAGGTTGTCGACATGCCCACACCGCTCGAAGCTGCGGGCAAGAACCCGACGTTCGTCGGGCGCATCCGGCGCGACCCCGGCGGCAAGAACGGGATCGCGCTGTTCTTGTCGAACGACAATTTGCGCAAGGGCGCCGCGCTCAACGCCGTGCAGATCGCCGAACTCCTCGCGGCGCGCTGACGAGACTTAACAAAACTGTCACAACATTTCCCGTCGCTGACGGAAGTCTGAACACCATAATTCCGCCCGATTCCGACGATCGGGGAGGTCCGGGTGAGAATCAACGCCGGCGATACCGCCTGGGTGCTTGTCTCTGCAGCTCTGGTGTTGTTCATGACGCCCGGCTTGGCGCTGTTCTACGGCGGGATGGTTCGGGCCAAGAACATGCTCGCCATGCTCATGCAGAACTTCTTTGCGATGGGCGTCGTCACCGTGCTGTGGGTGTTGTTCGGTTACTCGCTTGCGTTCGGCGACACCGGTAACGGGGGCTGGATCGGGAACTTCAAGTTCGCGGGGCTTCACAACATCACGCCCCAGTCGGTGACGGGGTCGATCCCCACGCTCGCGTTCGTGGCGTTCCAGTTGACCTTCGCCGTTATCACGCCCGCGCTGATCACCGGCGCGATTGCCGACCGCATGCGCTGGGTGGCGTGGGCCTTGTTCATCACGCTGTGGTCGATCCTTGTGTACCTGCCCGTCGCCCATTGGGTGTTCGCCGGAGGTTGGCTCGCCGAGCGCGGCGCGCTCGACTTCGCCGGCGGCACCGTGGTGCACGTGAACGCGGGCGCCGGCGCGCTGGCGTTGGTGTTCCTGCTGGGCAAACGGCGCGGGTGGCCCCGCGAACCGATGCCTCCGCACAACCTGCCCTTCACGCTGCTCGGCACCGGCATCTTGTGGTTCGGTTGGTTCGGCTTCAACGCGGGCTCGGCGCTCGCCGCCAACGGCGTCGCAGCGCAAGCGTTCCTCAACACGTTCGTCGCCGCCGGCGCCGCAATGCTCGGATGGCTCATCGTCGAGCGGTTGAAAGACGGCCACGCCACCACACTCGGCGCCGCGTCCGGCGCGGTGGCCGGGCTGGTCGCGATCACGCCGTGCGCGGGGTATGTCGGCGGTCTGGCAGCAGTGATCATCGGCCTGCTCACGGGAGCGATCTGCTTCCTTGCCATCGGGCTCAAGTTCCGCTTCGGCTACGACGACGCGCTCGACGTTGTCGCCGTTCACCTCGTCGGCGGCATCTTCGGATCCATCGTGCTCGGGTTGTTCGCCGACGCGTCGGTGAACCCCGCCGGCAAAGACGGCGTGTTCTTCGGTGGCGGCTGGCATCTGTTCGGCGAACAGGTGCTCACCGTCGCCGTGGTGTTCGCGTTCTCGTTCGTGGTGTCGGGTCTGCTCGGCCTCGGCCTGAAGGCTTTGCTGCCCAAGGGCATCCGGGTAAGCGAAGAGGAAGAGGCCACCGGCCTCGACCTCACGCAACACGCGGAAGCCGCCTACTCATTCGATCGGGCTTGAAAGGAGCGCAATGAAAGTCGTCATCGCAATCGTGAAGCCGTTCAAGCTCGACGAAGTAAAGAACGACCTGTTGAACCTCGGCATCCACGGCATGACCGTGTCCGAGGCGCAGGGGTTCGGGCGTCAGCGCGGCCACACCGAGGTGTACCGGGGCAAGGAGTACGAGATCGACTTCGTGCCCAAGGTTCGTATCGAAGTGCTCGTGGAGGACGGCGACGAACACCGAGTGGTCGACAAGATCCTCGAGGTCGCTCGTACGGGTCAGATCGGCGACGGCAAGGTGTGGGTGATGCCGGTCGAGTCGGTGTACCGCATCCGCACGGGCGAAGCGGGGGCCGACGCGCTGTAATGCGGCGTGGCCACTTTTGAGAACGACGGTGTAACGCTCGCATTCGACGACAACGGTGCCAGCGGCACCCCGGCGTTCGTATTCGTCCACGGTTGGACGTGCAATCGCAGCTTCTTCGCTCCCCAGTTCGACCACTTCGGCCGAGCGCACCGCGCCGTGGCTATGGATCTGCGGGGCCACGGCGAAAGTACGCCGGCCAAAAACGGCGACTACGCGGTTGCGACCTTCGCCGCCGATGTCGCCGCCCTGATCGAGCATTTGGACATCGCGCCTGCCGTCGTGGTGGGTCACTCGCTCGGCGGTGTGATCACCTGCGCGGTGAGCGCGGCGCGCCCCGACCTCGTCGCCGCGGCCGTGATGGTCGACCCCGCTCCGTTCGTTATTCGCGACGAACTACGGCCCGTAATCGATGCTCTGTTCAAGGAGATCGCCTCGAAAGACGGCGAAGCCGCAAGGGCGCGCATGGTCGGCGGGATGTTCTTGGCGACCGACGACGCCGAGCGCAAGGCTTGGATTGTCAACACGATGGCGCAGGTGCCACAGGAAATTGCTGCACCGTCGATCGGTGGTCTCCTCACCTTCGACGGTCCTAGGGCGCTCGCCAGTGTGCAGTGTCCGATCGCGTCGATTAGTGCGAACGGACCGGTCGATGATGCGCGGCTGATGAAGAAGGCCAACCCACGACTTTTGGTCGGTCAGACCCTCGGCGCCGGCCACTTCAACCAACTGGAAGTGCCCGACCAAGTCAACGACATGATCGGGCACTTCCTAGCGATTAATGGACTTGCGAAGCGTTAGATCGCGTCGTCACCCTGCTCCGAAGTGCGGATGCGCATGAGCGAAGCGAGTTCGTAGCTCCAGATCTTGCCGTCGCCGACTTTGCCGGTGTGCGCGGACGAGGCGATCAGGTCGACGACCTTGTTCAACTCAGCCTTCTCGCACAGGACTTCGATCTTGACCTTCGGAACGAACTCCATCTTGTATTCCGAGCCGCGGAAGCTCTCGGTCTTACCGCCTTGGCGGCCGTACCCGCTCACCTCAGAAACGGTGAGTCCGAGCATGCCGGCCGCCCGCAGGTTCTCCTTCACCTCTTCGAGCTTGAAGGGCTTGATGATCGCAGTAACCAAGTAGGGCATCAATCTCTCCTTAAACGTCGCTCGAAACGGGGGCGACTCCAGGAGTCACCGACGTCGTTGCGCGAGGCGGCAAACCGCTCGGCGTCGAATACGTCATACCTTGCCCGAACTCGACGTGGTACGCCGGCGTGCCGTGCTCGGTGATGTCGATACCTTCGAGTTCGAGATCTTGTTCGAGCCGCAAGTTCCAATCACCGGGGAGCATGCGGATGATCTTGAACACGATGAACGACGCACCGCCGATGATGATCACGCAAGCGGCGCTGCCGATGACCTGCGCAACCAGCTGTGACGTACCACCGCCGTTGAACAGACCCTTCACCCCGTCGAGATAGTCGCTGTCGGCGAACAGCCCGACGCTCAGCGTGCCCCAGATTCCGCACACCATGTGCACGGCGACCGCGCCAATCGGGTCGTCGATGCGTGAGTATTCCATTGCGTCGATGGCGAGCGGCACGAGGAGCCCGGCGATTGCGCCGATGAGTACCGCGTATCCGGGGCTGACGAAGTAGCACGGCGCCGTGATTGCCACGAGGCCGCCCAGGAACCCGTTGACCGAAATTCCGAGGTCCCACTTCTTGGTGCGGGGATAGACGAACATCACGGCGACCATGCCGCCGGCCGCGGCGGCCAGCGTGGTGTTCGCGGCGACGCGACCGATGCCAACGAAGTCGATAGCGGACAGCGTCGAGCCGGGGTTGAACCCGTACCAGCCGAACCACAGGATCACACCGCCAATGGCGCCCCACGTGAGGTCGCTCGGTGGTGTTGGTCCGCCGCCGTCCCGCTTGAACTTTCGCCCGAGGCGAGGCCCCAGCACGATCGCACCCATTAAGGCGATCACGCCGCCGACCGTGTGCACCACGGTCGAGCCTGCGAAGTCTCGGAAGAACACACCGTCCTTCACGATCCCCTTGAAGATGCCGCCCGTGTCCATGTTCTGGAGCCACCCGCCGGGGCCCCAGGCCCAGTGGCCGAAGATCGGATAGAAGAAGCCCGATACCGCCGCCGAGTACAAGATGTCGCCCTTGAAACTGGTGCGTCCGACCATGGCGCCCGACGTAATCGTCGAAGCCGTGTCGGCAAAGGCGAACTGGAACAGGAAGAAGGCCAGGAAGGCCACGCCAGTGTTGTAAGCCAGCCCGCCGGAAACGCCGCCGTAGTTGTACACATCGGGCGCGCCGTGCAGGAAGAAGTAGCTGTGGCCGATGAACGCGTTCCCGTGGCCGAACTGGAACGCGAACCCGAAGGCCCAGTACAGGATCCCGCATAGGCACGTGTCGAACACGCACTCCATAAGGATGTTCACCGTTTCCTTCGACCGGGCGAAGCCGATCTCCAGACCCATGAAGCCGGCCTGCATGAAGAAGACGAGGAACGCAGTCAGCAACGTCCACGCCGTGTTGATGGCGCTGATGTTGGTGTTGATGGACTTGGTCGCGTCGTGAAGACCCTTGAGGTCTTCGGCGACGGCGATCTGTGGCAGGAACCACGTCAGCCCTTTTATCGCGCCGATCAACGCGAGAACCCCGAGCATCTTCGCCCCGAGGTAAATCGCGATGAGCTTGCGCGTCTCCTTGTTCTTGAGTCGCTCTAAGCGTGTTCGGATCATGGTCGAGCAAGGTACGGAGCCGGAATTACGCGGTCGTTCCCTTGACGTTTCAAGAATGTGAACTGACAGAACACTTACGTCAGATGATCTGACGCTTCCGTACGCTGGCGCCATGGAGTTGAACCGGCCCGCGTTGCTCGCGGACACGTCGCGTACGGGTGCGGCTTGGTGCCTCGCGTACAGCGAAGCGGTCGACGCATGGCTCGCGGCGCTCTTCGCCAGTGCGACAGACGGCAACGAGTCGGGCGTGGCCCTTGTGGCGGTCGGCGGGTACGGCCGGGCCGAGTTGGCGCCTGGCAGCGACATCGATTTGATGCTTGTGCATACGGGCCGCAGCGACGTCGAAGCGATCGCGAATCGGGTCTGGTATCCGATTTGGGACAGCGGGCTGCACCTCGGCCACAGCGTGCAGACGCCGAAGCAGGCGCTCGCGCTTGCCAGCGACGACCTCGACACCGCAACCGCGTTGCTCAGCGCGCGCCACGTCGCCGGCGACTCGCGTTTGGCGGCCGAACTCGGCGGTGCAGCGCACGCGGGATGGACGAAACGCTCAAAGCGGTGGCTGCAACAGTTGGCCGATCGCGTCGACGAGCGTCACGCCGGCGCCGGTGAGGTCGCGTTCCGTCTCGAGCCCGATCTCAAAGACGGGCGTGGCGGCTTGCGTGACGTGCACGCGCTGCGGTGGGCCGAGTTCGCAGACCGCGTGCTGGCCGAGCACGACGACGCTGCGCTCGTCGCGGCATACGGCGTGCTCCTCGACGCGCGCGTCGAACTGCATCGCATCACAGGCCGCAACAGCAACTTGTTGACCCTGCAGGACCAGAACCCGGTCGCGAAAGCGCTCGGGTGTGCCACCAGCGACGAGCTCATGAAAGGCATCGCCGAAGCGGCGCGCACGATCGCGTGGACAAGCGACGACACCTGGCGACGTGTGCGTTCCAACCTGAAGACGTCGTTCGGCCGCGTGGGCCGACGAGCGAAGGAAATCGCGCCGGGCATCACGTTGCGAGACGACGAGTTGCACGTCGACGCCACGGTCGCGCGGGACGATCCCTTGATGGCGCTACGCGTCGCGGTCGCAGCCGCGCGCGACGACGTCGCGATCGAGCGAGCGTCGCTCGAATTGCTCGCTACCACGCCGACCCTGCCCGAACAATGGACGCAAGAAATCCGAGACCTCTTCGTCGATCTGTTCCTCGCAGGCCGGCCGGCCATCCGCGTCGTGGAGGCGTTCGATCAACGCGGCGTGTGGACGCGCATGTTGCCCGAGTGGCTTCCGGTGCGGGCCAAGCCCCAACACAACGTGTACCACCGCTTCACCGTCGACCGGCACTTGCTGGAGGCAACTGCGAACGCAGCTGCGTTGGCCGAACACGTCAAGCGACCCGATCTGCTCGTGATCGGCGCGCTCATGCACGATCTCGGCAAAGGCCACACCGGCGACCACACCGAGGTTGGCATGACGCTCGTGGGTGACCTCGCCAGTCGTATGGGATTTCCCGACGACGATGTCGCGGTGCTCGTGGCGATGGTCGAACACCACCTGCTGTTGCCCGACGTTGCCACGCGGCGCGATCTCGACGACCCGTCGACCATCGAACGCGTCGCGCGACAAGTCGGAAGCGCCGAGCGGCTGGAACTGTTGGCTGCACTCACGGAAGCCGACTCGTTGGCCACCGGCCCGTCGGCCTGGAGTCCGTGGAAGGCGCACCTGCTCGCGCAACTTGTCGACCGGGTCGGTCAAGTGCTTGCAGGTGGCGAGGCCACCGCGGCGACCGCGGGCTCGTTCCCGACCGACGCGCAACTCGAGACACTGAAGATGCCCGGACAGCGCATCGAAGGGCGCGACGACCTGCTCACGATCATGACCGACGACCGTCCGGGCCTGTTCGCGCGGGTCACGGGGGTCCTCGCGATGCACGGCCTCGACATCCTCACGGCCGGCGTGTATTCAAGCGACGACGGGCGCGCCCTCGAAGAGTTCCGTGTGAGCGACCCGTATCGCGACGAGACGCCGTGGCCGCGCGTCATTGCCGACATCGAGCGCGCCCTCGAAGGTCGCCTCGCGGTGAACGCGCGCGTCGCGGAACGGGCCCGCACGTACGGTCGCCCGTCGCCCTACATCGCCGGGTCACGCAAGAGCACCGTCACGATCGACAACAACGCCTCGGCCGACTCCACGGTGATCGACGTCGAGACACCCGACCGGATCGGGGTGCTGTACGCGATCGCGCGAGCCCTTTCCGAGATGGACCTCGACGTGCGTTCGGCCAAGGTCCAGACCCTCGGCGTACGCGTGGTCGACGCCTTCTATGTGCGCACGCGGGCCGGAGAAAAAATCGACGACAAGCACATGCTTGAGGAAATCGAGCGGGCGATCCTGTACAACGTCACCGGATAGCGGCGCTTTCGGGCCGCGCCGGAACCTACATTGAGGCCCACATGCGCAAACTGATCATCTCCGTCGCCGTTCTTGCCCTGCTGGCCGTAGCTCCGCTGGTGCGGGCGTCGTACACGGTTGTCCCACCCGGCGGCGGTCCCCACGTCCGCATCTTCAACGGCGACGGAACCGCTACCGGCGGGTTCTTCGCTTACGAACCGACCTTCGGCGGCGGGGTCACCGTTGCGATCGGCGACGTTACGGGTGACGCGCAGCCCGAGGTCGTCACCGGCGCGGGACCGAGTGGTGCGCCCGTCGTGAAGGTCTATTCGCTTGCGGGTGACCAGCTCGCGTCGTGGAACGCATATGGCGCCGACTTTGCCGGCGGCGTGTCGGTGGCGGTGGCCGACGTGGTGGCTGGCGGCAAGAAGGAGATCGTCACCGGTGCCGGCTTCGGTGGCGGCCCCCACGTGCGTGTGTTCGACGCCAACGGCAGCGTGCAACGCGAATGGATGGCGTACGACCCAGCCTTCACCGGCGGCGTGCGGGTTGCGGCTGGCGCGGTCGACACCTCGGGCGGTGATCGCGTCGTCACCGCGCCCTTGTCCCTCGGCGGTCCGCATGTGCGCGTGTTCAATGGCGACGGCGGCGTTACCGCCGAATGGATGGCGTATGACCCTGCCTTCAACGGCGGTGTCAATGTCGGTGCGGGGGGCGGTCACGTGGTTACTGCCCCGGCGAGCCACGGTGGTCCGCACGTACGCGTCTTCAACGGCAGCGGCGGTGTCACGGCCGAATGGATGGCATATGACCCGAGCTTCAGCGGCGGCGTGCAAGTGGCCGCGGGCACGGTCGACGGTGCCGACGCGATCGTCACAGGCGCCGGGCCCGGTGGCGGCCCGCACGTACGAGTGTTCACTCCGTCAGGCAACGAGCGCTCGGGCTTCTTCGCCTACGACACGAGTTACGCCGGCGGCGTGAACGTTGCCGCTGGAGATGGCCACGTCGTGACCGGCGCCGGCGTGGCGCGGGTGGTCGAAGTGCTCGATGTGGCCAGCGTGCAGCAGCGCCTGCTCTCGATGGGCTTCTGGCTTCCTTCGGTCAACGGCAGCCTCGACTCGAACACGACTCAGGCCATCTACGCATTCCAAAAGGCGAACGGTCTGCCCCGTGACGGCAAGATCGGTCCTGAAGACCAGCCCGCGCTGAACGCAGGTAATCGGCCGTCGCCGATCAGCTCGTCGGGCAACCTCGTCGAGGTCGACAAGGCGCGGCAACTGCTGTTCGTGGTTCGCAACGGCGGCGCGCAGTGGGTGTTCAATACGTCGACCGGCTCGGAGAAGAACTACACCTACGACGGCCATACCTACGTCGCGCACACGCCCGAGGGGCGCTTCACGTTCGACCGTCAGATCGACGGAACGCGCGTGTCGCACTTGGGAGAGTTGTATCGCCCGAAGTACTTCACGTCGGCCGGCCACGCGATTCACGGGTCGCCGTCGATCCCGCCGTATCCGGCGTCACACGGGTGCGTGCGTTTGAGCAATGCGGCCATCGACTACATCTGGGACGCCGGGCTGGCTCCGCTCGGCTCGCCAATCTGGGTCCACGCCTAAACGCAGGCTGACCGTCAGGCGCTAGCCGCTTACGAGCTGCGAGAAATCGAAGGTCATCTCGCGAAACGCGCCAAAGTCAAGCTGGACCGCTTCGGCCACGTCGTCGCTCACTGCGGCCGGGTTTTGGCATGCGTTCGTAGCCGACGCTGCCGTTTGCAGCATCCGAGCGCCCAGGTCGCCGGCGTCACCAGTGAGGCCGGCGAGGCTCTGCTCGACCTGCTTGTGCGTATTCAGAAACGCGGCGCATGCAGTGGTGAGGGCGGTGGGGTTCCGCGCGTCGGCGCTGAAGGAGAGTTGGTACGCGACGCTTTCGAAGGCGTCGGCGAGGTTGAACATTCGGTCCGACGCCGCAGGGTCGAGTGCCTTGGTTTTGACGGGCGTGTGCACGGCCGCGATCGGCACCGCGTTCGTGCGCGTCTTCACCGAGCGTTGCGCTGAGTTGGTGCCGTTGCCGCATGCGGTCAAAGACACCGCCGCCATTGCCGCCACCGCTATTGCCGTACGCCGAACCACCGCTGTCTCCTGTCGAATGCCAGGCGTTGACTACCCACGCAGCGCGCGAACCAGACACCGGCTGTGAGGTTCGCCGCGCGCGCTACCGGGTACAGCCTGTGCAACCCCTTCCAACAGGAGGCAACACCAATGGGTATTGGAACCAGCATCGTTCTCTTCGCAATCGGAGCGATTCTCCGCTTTGCCGTGACCGTGAACAACCCGAACGGGCTTGACATTCACATGGTCGGCAACATCCTCATGATCGTGGGCGTTGTAGGCGCTCTTCTGTCACTTCTGTTCTGGAGCTCGTGGGGTGGCATCGGTGGTGGCGAGCGACGCGGACGCGACGTCGTCGTCGACCGGTAACCAGCGCAAATTCGAAAGCGGCCCCGCCCCCGCGGCGGGGTCGCTTCGCGTCCGTTCTAGGTTTTCCGTGTGACAAACATCCCGGCTGAGGACACGCCCGCGCCGTTGTCGCGTCGCGCGGTGGTCGCGGGACTGGGCCTCGCGGCTGCGGCGGCGTGCGCCCGCCCGGCCAATCCCCACAACCGCGTCGCGCGCCCGACGACGTCGAGCACCGCGCCGCCAGCAACGACCACGCCAACGGGGCCAGCGCGGTTCGTTGATCACGGGCCCGCCGCCGGCAGCGGTGTTGCCTTGACCTTCCACGTAAGTGGCGACCCGTCTGTCTGCGGGCAACTCTTCGACGAAGCGCAGCAACTCCGCGTGCCGCTGACGCTGTTTCTCGTCGGCACCTGGGCCAAGGACAATCCGGCGCAGGTGAAGCGGCTAATCACGGACGGTCACGAACTGGCGAACCACACGATGACGCACCCCACGCTGGGCCGGCTCGGCCCCGCTGCTGTAGAGGCTGAGATCGCGGGGTGTCGCGATGTGATCCGCGCCGAGACGGGCGGCGGCGGCCGGTGGTTTCGGCCGTCGGCGATGGAAGTGCCCACGCCGTTGGTGCTCGCGGCCGCAGGCGCAGCCGGGTACGACACCGTCGTGGGCTACAACCTTGATCCTCACGACTACCAAGACCCGGGCGCGGCCTCCGTGGTCGAGCGCGTTCGCAACGGCGTGCACGCAGGGTCGATCGTGAGCTTGCACACCGCGCACGCCGGCACCGTCGCCGCGTTCGGCGAGATGATCACCGCGATCCGTAACGCCCGGTTGCGTCCGCTCACCGTGTCGCAACTCTTCGACAGCTGATGCGCAACTCGTTGCGGAGTCGCCTTGTCCGCGCGTTGGGCGCCGTCGTAGTGGCGGCGGCCGTCGGGGGTTGCGCGGGCGCCGACGTCCCGAGCGCAACCGCAACCACGCGCGTCACCGTCGAGTCGCCGCCCGGCAAAGTCGACGTCTACGCGGCGGACCGGCCGGGGATGTTGTCGCCTGAGGCAGCGATGGCTAGGTCGTTGGTGTACGTGCCGAACAGCAAGTCCGACACGGTCGACGTAATCGACCCGTCGACATTCAAGATTGTCGATCATTTTCCCGTCGGACAATTGCCCCAGCACGTCGTGCCCGCATGGGATCTCCGCACGCTCTACGTCGCCAACGACATGGGCAACAGCCTCACGCCCATAGACCCGCGCACCGGCAAGGCTGGCGCGCCCATCGCGGTCGAAGACCCCTACAACCTCTACTTCACGCCCGACGGCTCGTCGGCCATGGTGGTGGCCGAACGACTCGCGCGCATCGACTTTCGTGATCCGCATACCTTCGCGTTGAAGACGTCGCTGACCGTGCCGTGCAAGGGCGTCGACCATCTCGACTTCAGCGCCGACGAACACAGCCTGCTCGCGAGTTGTGAGTTCTCGGGCACGGTCGTGCGCATCCGCCTCGACGGACCGGGCGCTCCCGCAGTCGACGGCGATCCGTTGCTCCTCAAGAAGGGGGGCATGCCGCAAGACGTGAAGCTGTCGCCCGACGGCTCGGTTTATTACGTCGCCGACATGGCGAGTAACGGCGTGTGGGTCGTCGACGCGAACAAGTTCCGGGTAGAGCGTTTCATCGACACCGGCAAGGGCGCGCACGGTTTGTACATGAGCCGTGATTCGAAGTCGATGTACGTGTCGAACCGCGGCGAGGGCAGCGTGTCGGTGATCGACATGGCGACGGGCACGGTGCGCGCCCGGTGGGAACTGCCCGGCGGCGGCAGCCCGGACATGGGCGGCGTCTCCGCCGACGGCACGACGCTATGGCTGTCCGGGCGACAGAACGGCGAGGTCTATGCGATCGACACGAGCAACGGTCATCTGCGCGCTCGCATCGCGGTAGGCGCGGGGCCACACGGTCTGTGCGTGTGGCCACAACCAGGGCGCTACAGCCTCGGCCACACCGGCATCCTGCGTTAGCGCGGCTGCGCTCGGTTTACGACGCGGCGCGGCGAAGGATCAGCACCGACTGGCCGAACGTGGCCGTCTCGTCGGTGCCCGGTTGGGGCAGCTGTTCGGCGGCGCCGTCGATCCACCTTTCAGCGTCCCAACCCGCCATGGCGCTCACCGTCTCGAAAAGCTCGACTGACGTCACGACGTTGCGCACCTGCTTCCATCGGCTTTCGGGATCGAACGCGGCCGACGCCTCGAAAATGTTCCTCGCTGCTTCGAGGTGAATCGGTAGGCAGCTCAACACGAACGCGCCCCCGGGACGCAGCACGCGGTGAGCGGCGCGCAGGTACCGAAGTGAGTCTTCGTGTTCCATGTGCGTGAAGACAGAGAACGCGCAAATTACGTCCACGCTGTGGTCGGGCACCGGAAAGTTCTCGTCGGTCTGATGCACGAACTGCACCGACTGCGGGCCGGTCAACGACGCGGTGAGTTCACGCGCGTGCACGAGCATCGTCTCGGCGATGTCGGTGCCGACGTACGTGCCGCCGACCAAGAACGGGATCGCTTGCACGGCAAGGCGGCCGGTCCCGCAACCGAAGTCGAGCAGCGAGCTATCAGGCCTGAGCCCGGCCATTTTCAACACGGTGAGTTCGAGCTTGCCGATTTGGTCGAAATCTCCGTCGCCAATCGACGACTCACGCGGCAGCGACCGAGCGTGCTCCTCGTACAGCCGCTCGTACCGGTCACCGGAGTTCGTCGGCGCTACGGCGTCGCCGTAACGCCACGCCGTGAGCGCGCCCCGCACCGCGCGCCGAGCCCGCGGCGGCAACGCCTTGCGCGCCACGCGCACCGCGTTCGATCGCAACTGAGTGGTGTCCATGGTTCCCCTTCACGGCGGCAGCGCCGGGACTCTAGCGAAGACCTTTGGCGCGGCCCGCTACCGCTGACGTGCTGTGATGCATCGATGCACGACCATGACGAGCGCCCGTGGGGCTCCTACACGGTGCTCGACGACGCGGCGACGCACAAGATCAAGCGCATCGACGTGGGGCCGGGCAAGCGGCTCAGTTATCAGCGCCACGCGCATCGTTCCGAGCACTGGTTCGTGGTTGCGGGCACCGCGGAGGTCACCCTCGATGGTGACATTCGTCGTCTGGGACCGGGCGACGCGATCGACATACCGCTCGGCGCCGCGCACCGTGTTGCGAATCCTGGACGCGAGCCCCTCGTGTTCGTCGAAATCCAAACGGGCACGTACGCGGTGAGGACGACATCGAACGCCTCGAAGACGACTTCGGCCGTACCTAACCTCAGGGCTCGTAACCGGGGCGCACCAGTCCTGTCTCGTACGCGATCGCTACCAGCTGAGCGCGGTCGCGGGCGCCGAGCTTGGTGAGGACGCGGCTCACGTGGGTCTTGGCTGTCGGCACGCTGATGTTGAGCTGATCGGCGAGCTCCGCGTTGCTCAAGCCGCGGGCGACGTGGGCGAGCACGTCAAGCTCGCGTTCGGTGAGGCCCACCAGCGCGCGATCGTCGAGGGGCGCGCCGTCGGCGAACCGCGCGATGAGTCGCTTGGTCACCGACGGGGCAAGCAGCGCGTCGCCGCGGGCAATCACGCGGATCGCGTCGAGTAGCTGCTCGGGCGCAACATCTTTGAGTAGGAACGCGCTCGCACCCGCCTGCAGCGCGCCGTACACGTACTCGTCGAGGTCGAAGGTCGTGAGGATTATGACCTTGACGTCGGCGCAGCGGTCGTCGGCGGCGATGCGGCGCGTGGCCTCGATACCGTCGACTTTCGGCATGCGCACGTCCATCAACACGACGTCGGGCCGCTCGCGTATCACGACGCTCACCGCCTCCTCGCCGTCGGCGGCCTCTCCGACGGATTCGATGTCGTCGGGGTGCGCGAGTACGGCGGCGAACCCGGCGCGCACGAGCGGCTGGTCGTCGGCGACCACGACGCGGATCACGGGGCGTCGGCCAGTGGGATACAGGCGTGTACGCGAAAGCTGTTCGGTTGCGCAGTGGTTTCGAGCGTGCCGCCGTAAAGCTCGGCCCGTTCGCGCAGTCCGACCAGACCATGCCCAGCGCCGTTCGACCTCACGGCGCGTGTGCCGAGGCCGTCATCGACGACTTCGACTTCGAGCGCGGCGGGCCCAAAGCGCAACGTGACGTCGACCGACTGCGCGTCGGCGTGCTTGCGAACGTTTGTAAGGGCCTCCTGGACGATCCGGTAAACGCAGAGTCCGGAGCCGGCCGGCAATGCCACCGCGTCGCCCTCGGTGTGGAAGCGAACGTCGAGCCCGGACGCACGCGCCGCGGACACGAGGCCGTCGATGTCGTCGACGCTGGGCGAGGGCGCGAGCGCCGACGTGGGATCTGAGTCGTCGCGCAACACCGACAGCAGACGCCGCATCTCCTGGAGCGCGCCGCGGCTGGTGGTCTCGATCGTCGCCAGCGCTTGACGCGCGACCTCCGGCGACTCGTCGATGACCAACCGACCCGAACCCGCCTGCACGGCGATCAGGCTCATCGCATGGGCGACGATGTCGTGGAGTTCGCGAGCGATGCGGAGTCGTTCGGCGACGACGGCCCGCGTCGCAAGGTCGGCGGCCGCGTCGCGTTCGGCCTCGGCCGCCGCGCCGGCGCGACGGTGGCGATCACCCAGCCACCACGCGACCACGAATGCCACGACGTTCGTCGCGACCGTTTCGGGGTCCATGCCGCTCGCGACGATCGTCACCGCCATCACAACCGACGCGACACCCACGACCGCGGTGGATCGGGGAGGCGCGTATGCGGCGCCCACGGAGTAGATCGCCACGAGCGCGGCCGGGCCGAGCGCGACTACCGGGATGCCAAACACCGGGGCGAGCAATGCGGTTATGGCCATCGCGGCCAACACGGCGAGTGGCCACCGGCGACGCGCTGCGAGCGGCGCGACATGCGCCACCACCAAGACGACCGCCACAATTCGCTCGGCACCGGTGAGGTCGAGGCTCAGCGCGATTGCGACGCCGAGCGCCGCGAACGCGCCGGCGAGCAACGCATCAACCGCGAGCGCCCGTCGAGTCACCTCACGACGCTAACGAGCACTGCGTCGTTTCCACACGACGAAACCGATCACGATCGCGATGAGTACCAGCGCGATCGGCAGCACGTTGACGCCACCGCCTTCGGTTGATTTCGCAGCGGCAAGAAGCAGTGGGTGCATGAGGTCTCCTGGATTGGACGGAATCGGGTTAGACGTCGTGGCGCACGGCGACGTAGGCCGTTGCGCCTGCGGCGAGCGCGTAGGCAACGAGTAGAAGTGCGGACGCGGCCGCGGCGAGGTGGTCGGGTGTCGCGGTATTGCTGACCAGGCCGCTGACGGCCGGGCCGGGGAGGTAACGCGTGATGTGCAACAGCCCGCCCACCAGGCTCTCGCCGAGCGCGAACCACAGAATCGTCGCGACCATCGCGACGCTGCGGTTTCGCAGGCCCGCGCCCACCCCGAGGCCGATCAGCGCGAGCAGCACCATCGCGACCAGAACCCGCGCCAGCATCAGCGCTGAGGCGCCGGTGTCATAAACCATCGGCAAGTTCCGCGCCGACAGGCCCGCCGCGGTGATTGCGATCGTCGCGATGTCTGTCACGACGCAGAACAGCAAAGCAATGCCCGCCGCAACCACCGCCTTCGCCGCAGTAACGCGTTGGCGGTTCGGAGTTCGAATGAACGTCGAACTCAGCGTGTGGTGCTGCGTCTCGTCTGCAAACACGCGTACGCCGACAACGAGGAGCAGCAACCCGAAGTTCGTTGGTCCAAATCGGAGGGGGCCGAACTGCGAAAGCCGCGTTGGCATCTCGCTCGCCTTGCCGGCGGTGACGAGCAGCAACGAGCCGATGATGGCTACGGCCAGGCCTGCGGCGGGGAGCGCCCACAGGCTCCGGGTGAAGCGCGCCTTGCGGAGCTCGGAGCGAAGGGCTGCCGTCATCGAATTCCTCCCGCGTCGCCGGTGAGGTCGAGGAAGATGTCTTCGAGACTCTGAATCTCGGTGCGGAGTTGATAGAGCACGATGCCGTGCTCGGCCGCGAGCGCGCCGATGTCTTGCGCCGCAAGCCCCACGATCTCAATCCCATCGTCGGTCGCTGTCACCTGCGCGGCGCGGCGCGTCACCAAGTTGCGTAGCGCCGCAAGCTGCGGCGACTGCACGACGACGCGTTCGGTCCCGCCGGCGATCAGTTCAGACACCGACGACTCCACGACGAGACGGCCGTGGTCGAGCACCACGACGTCTTCGGCGAACAACGCGAGTTCCGCCAACACGTGACTCGAAACCAGCACGGCGGCGCCGCGTGCTGCGTACGCGACAAGAAGCTCGCGTAGCCAGTGCATGCCGGCAGGGTCGAGCCCGTTCGCGGGCTCGTCGAGAATTAAGAGACGAGGCTCGCCGAGCAATGCGGCAGCGAGCCCGAGTCGCTGGCGCATCCCGAGCGATAACTGCGCGACGCGTTTGTCGGCCGCCGCCGCCAGGCCGACTTCGTCGAGGACTTCGTCGACACGCCCGTTGTCGATGCCAGCTGCGGCCGCGTTGATCAGCAACTCGTGCCGGGCCCGTCGGCCGGGGTGGAACGCGGATGCGTCGATGAGCGAACCGACGACGTGCGACGGCTCGGCGAGGTGCTCGTAGCGCTCACCGAATACGAGCGCCTCGCCGCTAGTAGGCGCCGCGAGTCCGAGCACCATGCGCAGCGTGGTCGTTTTCCCGGCGCCGTTCGGGCCGAGGAAGCCGGTGACGCGTCCCGGCGTGATCGAAAACGTGAGGTCGTCAACGACGCGTTGGCTTCCGTAGACCTTTGTCAGGCCGATCACCTCGACCGGCGCGTTTGCCTCCATGCCGGCCACCGTGACAGCGCGGCGCCCGTCAGTCGTCGGCCAAAGGGATCGATCTGTGTCATACCTCGGGCGTACGCGATCTGCGCGCTACGCGAACCAGTAGGTGAGCGCGTCCGACAGTGTCGGATCGGCAAGGTCGCCCGTCCAGGCCACGTGACCATCGGGGCGGATCAGCACCGCGTCAAGCGCCGGCACCTCACCGAGAACCGGGAGTTCCCACCCGCCGTCGTAGTGCGCGTCGACGAACCGGACTCTGTCGACCCAAGGCGAGCGGTCGAACGCGCCCGTCGATCCCAAATTGAGGAGGACGGGACGCGCCTCGTGCAGCAACGCGAACACGCGGATGTCGCCCTGGTCGGTCCGCACCTCCAGATCGGGCATGCGGCGTCCGACGAGCGGGTGGCCGTCGCCGAGGTCGTAATGAACGTCGAGGGCGCACAGCATCGCCGCGACGTGGCGCCGCGGCTCGTCCATCGCCAACAGCTGCGTCACCATCGACTTCAGCGCCAGGTGCCGATCGTCGCTCTGGCTCAAGGCCACCGCGGCCATCGTGTTCTGCAGGACGCGAGCTGCGACCGGGTGCCGTTCGGCGTGGTACGTGTCCAGCAGCGTGTCGGGCGACGTTTGGTTGATCACCTGAGCGAGCTTCCATCCCAGGTTCACCGCGTCCTGCACGCCGGTGTTCAGACCCTGTCCGCCGTGGGGCGAATGCACATGCGCGGCGTCGCCGGCGAGCAACACGCGTCCCGCTCGGTACTGCGTCGCCTGCCGCGTGGCGTCGGTAAATCGTGAGATCCACGTCGGACTGTGCGCGCCGTAGTCGGTTCCGCAACGGGCGACCAGCAACGCCCTGAGATCCTCCATCGTCGGGTCGGTCCCGTGTTCGACTTCAAGCTCCACGAGCACGGCGCGATAGGGCCCGCCGCCCGACGCCGGATCCACGGGACCGATGCCGCCACCCTCGGGCCGCATGCCGACCTGGGGCTGCTCGGCCATCTCGACTTCGGCGATCATGAAACTGGTCGAAGCGTCCCATCCGGCGAAGTCGATGCCGGCCGCCTTGCGGACCACACTGCGCCCACCGTCGCACCCCACCAGATACTGCGCACGCACAGTCGAGCCGTCGGACAGCGCGACGTCGACGCCTCCGTCGTCCTGCGTAAATCCGGTCACCTCACGCTTGCGGTAAATCGGAACTCTCAGGTCACCGATAACCCAGTCAGCAAGGATGCGTTCGATGTCGCGTTGCCACAGCCCAAGCGTGTAGTTGTGCCGCGTGGGGAAGTCGGTGAGGTCCATGAGGATCCCGGCGAAACCGTGGACCGGATGCGTTTTCCCCGCGTCGACGAATCGTTCGACAACACCGCGCTGATCGAGCACTTCGAGTGTGCGCGACAACAGGCCGCCGGCCCGCGATCCGTCGAGATCTTGATTGGCGCGCCGTTCGACGATGGCGACGTCAATGCCCGCCAACCTCAACTCGGCCGCCAGCATCAAACCGGTTGGGCCGCCTCCTGCAATTACCGCGGCGTGTTCGGTCACACAGCCATGGTCAGCACACCGAGGGTCCTTGCGGCAAGCCCCCTACGTCGCGGTACGTTGGTCACAACGACCACGGCGCCTTGGCGACGTGGAAAAAACCTTGGTCGGGAAGGGGGGATTTGAACCCCCGGCCTCAGCGTCCCGAACGCTGCGCGCTAACCAAGCTGCGCTACTTCCCGGTAGGCCGCACAGAATAGTCGCCGACCCGCGGCGGCCTCACAGTCGGTCAGGTGGCGACGACGGGGTTTGGGGTGCGTGCCGTATCTTCGTACGGCTGGTCGGCGAGGAGCGCCGTGATGGCACGGCGCAGCTTGAGCGGCGAGATCGGCTTGATCAAGAAGCCTTCGGCGCCGGCGCGGCGGGCCAGGAACACATCGGGTCGCCGGTCGAGCAGCAGAAGCACCGGGACATGGCCGATGCGTCCACCGCTTTCCTCGAGACGCAGGTCCATCGTGGCCGCGATGCCGCCCATCGAACCCATCTGCATGTCGATCACAGCCGCATGCACGTTGTGTTCGCTCACGGCCCGGCGGATTTCGCGGCCACCGGTGACGGTGAGGATGTCGTAGTCACCGGCGAGCGCGGCGACCACGTCGTCACGCACGAAGTCGGCGTCGGCAGCTACGAGGATCAGCGGGGCCACGGCGTCCGATCGTAGTCAGCCGGTCCCGCGGAACCGCTATAGGTGGGCGCGCACCAGATCGAGGCCGCTCAGGTCGTGGACGTCGTCGAGCAGCATCGGGACGTAGGCGATCGCAGCGTCGCCTGCGGCACCGCGCAGGCCGTTGAGTTGGGCGTGCTCGCTCTGGGCCAATGCGTCGAATGCATTGCGGTTCTCGACGAGCGTGCGCAGCGCCGACGTGGCGTTTGCGGGCACCGTGATGTCGCCGTCGCCGTAGGTCGGCTGCATCCGGTTGATGATCACGCCATCGACGCCGAGGCCGGCCTCGACCAACTTGTCGGCGAAGAACACCGCCTCCGCCGTAGCGTCGCGGCGGGGCGAGGCCACCACCACGAACGCGGTCGCATCGTCGGCCAACAACGCGGTTACGGCCTGCGCCCGCTCGCGGAAGCCTTGCTCCATTCCTTCGAACGCTTCAAAGAACGCGACGGCGTCGTCGACCACTTCCGCGCCGACCACACGCGCGATGGTGCGCAGCACGCGCTGGGTGGCCGCACTTACCGCGCGCAGGTACGACGACGTCGGCATGATCAGCAGCCGGAAGATGCGGTTGTCGAGCAGCTTCGTGAGCCGCCGAGGCGCGTCGAGGAAGTCGAGCGCGTTGCGGGTGGGCGGTGTGTCGATCACGATTAGGTCGAAGCGGCCCGTCGTGTGCAACTCATGCAGCTTCTCCATCGCCATGTACTCCTGCGTGCCCGACAGAGCACCCGACACGTTGCGGTAAAGCCGGTTCGAGATGATGCGCTCGGCCTGCGCGGGGTCCGACGCGTACTTCACCACGAGCGCGTCGAAGGTGGTCTTGGTGTCGAGCATCAACGCCCACAGCTCACCACTCCACGCGCCCTCGACCTGCCGCGGCTCGTTCGTCAACTCACCAAGGCCGAGCGCGTCGGCCAGCCGCCGGGCCGGATCGATCGTGACCACGCAGGCGCGCCGCCCGAGCGCGGCCGCCTCCACGGCCAACGCGGCGGCGCTGGTGGTTTTGCCGACACCGCCCGAGCCGCAACAGACCACCACGCTGCGTCGCGCCGCGAGCTCGCGTATGGCGCTCACACCGACACCGTGGGCAACTCCGCCACGCGTCGTTCCATCGCTTCCGCCAGTTGCTTGATTTCCGCGGCACCGATCGCCGACGTGAACAGCTGCGGCAACACAATTTGGGGCAGGGGCAAGCGGTCGGCGAGGCGCTTCAGCTGCGCCGCCTGTAGCTCTTGACGGTGCAGACGGAACTCCGCGGCCGCGCGCAGCGCGTCTGCGTCGCGAGCGCTGAGGCCCGCGTCGTCGAGCGCGCCGACGTCGAGGTCGAGCGGCGGGTAAACGCCGTTGACCACGAGCGGGCCGAGTTGGATGCCGACGCGGTCTTCGAGCCCGAACGCAGTTTCGATTGCCTCATTGACTGGAGTTTCTTCGGGCAGCGTGACGAGCACTACCTGGCAGCGCGCCGCGTCGCGCAACATCTCGTCGACGTCACGCGCTTGTTCGACGATCGGCCCGACCCGAACGGCGTCGAGCAAACCGCGTGCCGACGCCAGGAACGTGATCGCGTGACCAGCCGCAGGCGCGTCGACCACGATCAAATCAGCGGGGTCTTCCCGGGCCAACGCCTTGACCTTGCCCAGGACGAGAATGTCTTTGATTCCGGGGATGGCCGACGACACCACGTCGAGCGCGCCGGACTTCGAAAGGCGTTTCGACACGCGTCGCAACCCGTGGTCCTCGAGGTACTCGACGAGCGCGAAGTCCGGCGTGACGGTGCGAGCGCGGATGTTCGGCGCCAACTCACGCTCGTCGTAGTTCAATTTCTCGGTCTCGCCGAACGCGGCGCCGAGCCCGCTCTTGCCCTCGATCTCGACGACGAGCGCGCGCAAACCGGCCGTGGCCGCCATCTGCGCGATGGTTGCCGCCACCGTCGTTTTGCCGACGCCGCCTTTCCCGGCGACGATGAGCACTCGGGCCTGGGTGCAGAACCCGGCAGTGTCCATCTATTGAGACCCTTCCAAACCAAGGAGAACGCATGCGCAAGCTAGCCGCAGGCCTTGCGTGTCTCTGTGTCCTCGTGCTCGTACCCGGGGCGGCGCGCGCAGATTCGTCGCGGCCCGTCGTCGACGTGATTCAGATCGGCGGCCTGCTCGATCGTGTGCAGGCCGATTTCTTCACGCACGCAGTGCACGACGCTGACGCAACCCACGCAGCTGCACTCGTGGTGCAGCTCGATTCGTCGCGTTCCGTGTTGCCACAGAAACGGCTCGCGGCGTTGCGAAGCACTATCCGCCGCGCCGCGACGCCGGTAGGAATGTGGGTTGGTCCGGCCCGCAGCGGTCACGTGGGCGGGCAAGTCTCGACGTTGCTCGGTGTCGCCGATGTCGTCGGTCTGGCGCCGGGCGCGTCGGTGGACACGAAGCGCGTCGGCATCGACGTCCGCTCGCCCACCCTCGGTGACTTTCTCGTCGACCTCGATGGCGTCCGCGGTGTTTCGATCCCGACCAAGGTCATCCGCAGCAAGGGCGACACGCCGCGGCGCGAGCCGCTCGTGGACGTGCGCTTCGCCAAGCCGACGCTCACGGCCAGAACAATTCACGGCGTCACGAGTCCCGGCCCCGCGTATGCGCTGCTCATGTTCGGGTTGTTGCTGATGGTGCTCGAGTTCGCAACCGCAGGGATCGGGTTGGCGGCAGGCACCGCAGCGATC
>JBEEFT010000169.1:0-3890 GCA_041166225.1 Actinomycetota bacterium
CCAACACGCCAAAAGTCGAGAAGGAAGACTTAGGCGGCGGGGGACAGGCGGGCGATCGCGGCGATAGCCTTGTAGGCGGCTTCGGCGGGGCCGAGCTCGTCGGGGCGCAGCAGGTTGGCCATGATGCGCAGCACCCACTCCATAAGCGGTTGCGAGCGGATGCCGGTGCCGACCAGCAGCCGCATCAACTCGGGGCGGCCGATGATGTGCACGAAGGCGCGCGCGACCTTGTAATACAGCCCGTACGTGTCCTGCAGGCGACGGTCGTAGTCGCTCAACACCAGACCCGAACCCGACGTCAACGCCTCGTCGAGCACCTCGGCCGCGATGCGCCCGGTCTCGTACGCGTACGCGATGCCTTCGCCGTTGAACGGGTTGATCGCGCCGCCGGCGTCGCCGGTGATCAACCAAGTGGGCCCGGCCTGCGGGCCGACCGAGAACGCCATCGGCAGCCGCCCACCCGTCGCCGGACCACAAGACGTCTCCGGTGACGCACCCCACGTCGACGTGCGCTGCAGATGACCGACGAACTCGTTCATCAGGTGGGTGGTGTTGATCGCTTTCCACTGATGGAACGTGGACAACAGGCCGATGCCGACATTGATGCGCCCGTCGCCCACGGGAAAGATCCACCCGTAGCCGGGCAACACGTTGCCCTGCGCGTCACGAATGTCGAGGTGGCTCTCGATCCACGGCTCGGCATGGCGATCGCTCTCGAAGTAACCCCGAATCGCCATGCCCTGCGGGTACGACTTGTTCCGCGACACGCCGAGCGCCCGTCCGAAGCGCGACAGCGATCCGTCGGCCACCACCACATACCGCGCCCGGATCTCTTCCACGGCGCCCGTCTCCTTGCGCTTCACAATCGCGCCGCGCACGAGGCCCGCCTCGACGATCGGCGCCGTGGCTTCCGTTTGGTCGAGCACGCGCGCGCCCGCCTTCTCGGCGCGCTGGGCGACGAGGTGATCGAGGTCGTGCCGGGTGACGACATAGCCGTAGGGCGGGAAGTCGGGGTGGTCGGGCCAGCGCATCTCGAGCGTGTGGCCGAACGCGAGCGACCGCAGACCGTCGAAGCGATGGTGCTTCGTGAGCGCCTCGGCCAAGCCCATGTCGTTGAGTTGGCGGACGGACCGGGGCGTCAGCCCGTCGCCGCACGTCTTTTCACGCGGGTACTGCTTGCGCTCGACCATGACGACGTCGTGGCCCGCCTCGGCCAGCCAATACGCGGCGGCCGCACCTGAAGGTCCCCCACCGACAATAAGAACGTCGGCGTCCACGGGATTACAACCCGTCGCGTTCGTAGTCGACGACGGCTTCGATCTCTTGCTGCGAAAGCCTGCCGCCGAACGCAGGCATGCCACCCGATTGTGCGATGTGCTGACCACCGGGCCGGTTCGGGTCGCCGTAGCCCTTGCCCTTCACGCCGGCCGAGCCGTTGGTAACCCATTGGATGTGGGCGTCACGGCCGCCGCCGCCCGTGTCGGAGAACGTCAGTTTCGCCTCGCCGCCGGCCAACTTCGGTCCGACGCCGCCGCCGCCCGTCGCGCCGTGGCAGGCCGCGCAGTTGTTGCCAAAGATGATCGACCCGTCGGGCGCGGCTGCTTCGCCGCCCCGCGTGCCGAACGCACCCACGTACAAGATCCCCCACAGGGGCAACACCGCCAGCACGCCCATGGCCCACGCCGGGATCCGGCGGCGCCGCACCGCAGCGATCCGCTCGAAGGCGTCCTTGTTGACGGGTTCGGTGAAGGCGGGCTGGGTCGGTGTGACCTTCGCCGGTGCCGCCGCCGCGGGCGACGCCGCCGCGGGAGCGCTGCCACCCGACGAGGCCGCCGGCGCGACGTCGGTGCTCGGTGCTTCTCCGCCGGACAGCGCGGCGCGTCGCGCCGCTGATCGTTGGAGAAGGTGTTCAGGTACTTCGGCCACGTATGCCTCCGCAGGCGACTACTTACTCAGGCGAACAGCGCAATGTATGTCCCAAATCGGCCGTCCACCAACATGGTCCGGTACCCGCGCCGAGGCCCCTTCATGAAGATGCTGTTGCGCTGAGCGCCGTGCTAAACACGCCGTGCGCTGACTACGGCGTTTACACCTGCGCGGAGTACCATTGTGAACGGATTCACGAAGAAAGATCTTGCCGAGGAGGACGCCACGCCGTGATTGCCTTTCTTGCATCGGTAATCGTCGATGTCGGCCTCATCGTGCTCACGTTCGCGTATCTCCGGCGCCGCCCGCATGACCAAAAGCTCACGTGGGGCGAGGCGTTCGGTGGCGCCACCTTCGTCTGGGCGATCCTGCTGCTGACGTACGCGATCGTGCCCCACCAGTTCATCACCATGTGCGACAAAGACTTCGGCTGGCGTTCCGACACGTTCGGCATCCCCACCGGACCGTTCTGGAATCTGCCCGGCATTCGCCGCCACAACCTGTGGGCGAACGGGGTCACCTTCATGGGCAAGGGTCGGCTGCTCGTGAACCAGCAGACCGTGCGCGACATCATGGTGTCGGGCATCTATATCGTCGGCCTCGTCGCCCACGGCACGCTGTGGGTGAAGGCGCAGACGCGCGGGCAGAAGGGTGCCGAAGTGGTACCCGTGTCGCCCTACGGCCGTCCCCTGGTGCGGAAGGCTTAAGACCCTTGGCCCGTACCGACGCGAACCCGCCGCTTCCTGTTTTCTCGGGCGACTACACCCTGCGTGAGGTGTCGCCCGACGAGCTCGCGTCTGCGGTCAAGCCCAAGCAGTTCCTGCACATCGACCAGTCCGAATGCATCATGTGCGAGGGCTGCGTCGACATCTGTCCGTGGAAGTGCATCCACATGCTCAGCCCCGAAACTGTGGCTGACGCCCTGAACACCGACCAGCCCGGCGACGACCCGGCTGACCACGTGGTGTTCGTCGTCGACGAAGACGTGTGCACGCGGTGCGCGCTCTGCGTCGACCGCTGTCCGACCGGCGTAATCATCCTTGGCAAGACGGGCCTCGCTCCACGCGATGGCGACCGTCATCAACGCGACAACAACCATGGCTACGGCTATGGGATGCGGTTCTAGGTAGGAGAGGACATGGCGACAAGAATCACGCCCGGCGAACGCATGACCGAGGCCATGGACAAGATGAAGGGCGGCGCCCTTTGGACTTCCATCTTCCGTCCCGGCTCGATCTTCCGGAAGGGCTACACCGACAGTCCGCGCAACCGGTCCTACGTGATCATGAACTCGGTGCTGTACCACCTGCACCCGGTGAAGGTGAAGCGTCACGCGGTCAAGGTCAGCTACACGCTGTGCCTCGGCGGCCTGTCGTTTTTCCTCTTCATCATGCTGACGGTCACGGGCATCTTCCTGATGTTCTTCTATCGCCCCACTTCGGTGTCGGCGTGGAGCGACATCAAGACGCTGCAAACGTCGGTCGCGTTCGGGCTCTTAGTCAGGAACATGCACCGGTGGGCCGCTCACCTCATGGTGATCTCGGTGTTCCTCCATATGAGCCGCGTCTTCTACCACGGCGCGTACAAGGCACCCCGAGAGTTCAACTGGGTCATCGGCGTCGTGCTGTTGCTGCTTACGCTCATGCTGTCCTTCACCGGCTACCTGTTGCCGTGGGACCAGCTGGCGCTGTGGGCCGTCACCGTTGGTACAAACATGATGGGGTACTCACCCGTCTTAGGAAGCCAAGTGAGATTCGCACTTCTTGGCTCGGTCGAGATCGGGACGGAGACGTTGCTCCGGTGGTACGTGCTCCACGTGCTGATGTTGCCCTTTGTGATCGTGATCTTCATGGCTATCCACTTCTGGCGCGTCCGCAAGGACGGCGGCATCAGTGGACCGCTGTAAGGAGGTAGTGCGTCGTGGCTGACATTCCTGATCATCTACTGAAGAAGGCGGCCGAGCG
>JBEEFT010000170.1:0-16396 GCA_041166225.1 Actinomycetota bacterium
GCGTTGGCGGTACTCGCAGGCATCGGCCTCGCGCGCCTGTCGCCCAAGCCGCGGCGGTGGTGGGTTGCCATCGGCTTGGTCGCCTCGGTCTGTTCTCTGCTGACGTATTTCGAGGGACCGCACGGCCCGTCGTTCGTGCGGGAGCGCCCCGACCTCCAGGTGGCGGCACGCTGGATGCGGGGCCGGATCGATCCCAACGCAACGGTGATGACGCGTAGCACCGCGCTGCCGTACTACTTGCCGACGAACCGGTTGCTGGTTCCGCCGGTCACCGACGTCGCGCACCTCTACCGCTACGCACGCTTTCATCACGCGAAGTACCTCATCTTCGACCCGCCGACACAGTTGTGGCGACCCGACCTCGCGTCCCTGTTGGACGGGCGCGACCATTCGAGCGAAGGATTCAAGACGCTGCACACCGTGCGCGTCGAAGACCGCACCACGGTCATTTTCGAGGTAGTGCCCGCGGCGTCGACGTAACGGGCGGCTCCAACGCGACCAGCGCGAGCGCCGGTGCGAGCACGACAAAGCACAGCACGATGACGACCGGCCCGGAGTCGTTCGCGAGGAAGCCGAGCAGGCTCACGGCAAGAATCCCGATTATCGCCGCGCGCAGCGGAGATCCCGCGGGCAGATACGTGAGCCAGCGGCGCTGCACCAACAGTGCGAACAACGCGGTTGCAACGAGCGCGATGGCAACGAACCCGTACCACTGGTCGACAAGTTGGCCGAAGTTCGCATTGAAGCGGTGCAACAACGTCGTCGTGAACGACCCGTTGTCTTCGACGCCGCGGGTCGCGACGCGGCCGAGGTGGGTGCCGGAACCGAACACTGCCTCGGCCGCGACCAGCCCGGCGACCGCCGCTACGACCAGCGCGGCGCCGATCGCGGCCACGCGTCGGGTGATCGCCCGGCCTGAGAACACCCACGCGCAGGCAAGCACAACCGGCACCATCGCAAGCGTGCCGCCGACGTCGTTACCGAGCCACGGCGCGGCCAAAAAGGCGGTGCCGATTGCGAGTACACCGACGCCGCCCGTCGACCGCGCCGCAGTTGCACCGTCGCCGGCAACGCCCGCCGCCACCAGCAACAGGCCAGCCGCGAAGACCGAGAACGACGCGTTCGGCAAGCCGTAGAAACGGCCCGTGGTTTGGATCGAGTAACCCAGCAGGGTGGCCGTGTGAATCGGGCCGGTTACCGCCACATCAGCGAGGATGATCCCTACGCTCCATGCGCCCAGCCAGTACACCGGGTTGAGCCTGCGCAGCCGGCTCGCCGCGAGACCAAGCCCCGCGGTCACCGCGACGAGCGTCGCCGGCGACTCGCCGCCCCGGTGCAGCCAATGCTGTCCGGCTGCGGTGACCAGCATTGCAAGCGGGAACGCTGCCGCTACACACACACCCGTCCGCAACGCTCGTCGAGCGCGGCCCCGCACGCGTGCGAACAACGCCGCGATGAAACCCAGGTAAAACACAATGCCGATCACGGTGTACGCGACCGCCGCCGATTCGAAGAACCGGGCGCGCACAGCGCCGTCGACCTCGAGGCGCTCGAGCCTGGCCCGGTCGAAGCGATGACCGGTGCTGCGCAGCGCGGCACCGGTCATCGAAATTGGGGGTTTGACGCCGAGCAGAGTGAGGGTCGTTGGTGCGAGGTCGGTGAGCACCCCGAGCGACGCGCGCCGCGTCGACGGCGACGCAATCGTGCCGCGCCCTACGCCGGCACCGTTGATCACAACCGGCGTCAGTTCCCACTTCGTGCCGGGCGGCGTGGGCGCGAAGACGATCAGCGTGGTGTGCGGTGGACGCGCTGCAACCACCTCGGCGAGCTTCGCATCGGTCGCAGCGAGGTCGCCCGATTGTGGATCTTCGAGCACGACGTCGGCCCGCATCGCAGTGTGCACGTCCGCAGTGACGACGTCGACGCCGCCTCTGTGGTCGGCCAGTGCAGCCAGCGCGGGTGACGGCGAGGCGAGGCTTTGCGGTCCGATCACCGCGGTGCGCTTGCCTGCGGCGTGCAGCGCGTCACCCAACGCGCCTGGTGGGTTGGCGGCGCGGTCGTTCCGACTGAGACGGCGCGCCGCGATCATGCCGATCACGCGCGCGCCGTCGCCGTTGGCAACGCCGCGGCCAAGCGCGGGGACAGAGCGGACGCGCGCAGACGCGCCCAGTGACGCGTACGCATCGAATGCCGAGGGCGCGTCAGAACCGCGTCGGCGAGCAAGGCTGCGGCGGTCTGACGTACGGACGTTGAGCGCGCCGGTGCTTCCGGATTTCCGCAGCGATTGCAGCGCGGGCAGATCGGCGCGGCTGAGGTCGCGCAGCGACATGTTGTCGTACGCGAACAGCACCACGCGCTGCGCTCGGCCCAGCGGAACGCCTTGCGGTGCAGCCGTCGCGGAACTCAGGCCGGTTAGCGCGGCGAACACCAAGACGGCCGCCACCGCGACGGCCCCTACGCGCTGCGCCGGCGAAGTGACACGCGGCAGCAGCGCCGCCGCGATGTCGCGACCCTGCCGCGCCCGGTGTACGAAGCCCCGCCACGATCGGCCGGTGTGCGCGTGGTCGACATCGACGGGGCGCTCAGTCACGGTCACACCGGATCGCGCCGCGTCAATCGTCATGCCGACCTCGACGCCGAAGCGGGGCGCGAGCGTCAACGATCGCAACAACGCAGCGTCCACTACCCGTTGTCCCGACAACGGAGCGTCGGTCACGAGCCCACAGGCCCGACGTATTCCCGCCGCCGCGAAGCGCTTTACAAAACCGAACCCGCCCCGGCGCCCGGCCGAGGGCAGCACGCCAATGACCAGAGCGCTCGCGTCGTCGTCAAGCAGTGCGCGCAATCCCGTCGCCGTGTCGGCCAGGTCGGCATCAGCTAACAGGTAACGGGTCGCGTGCGGCGTGGCGGCCACTCCGGCGGCAAGGGCTCCTCCCTTTCCGACGTTGCTATCGAGGCGAACAACGCGGGCACCGGCGCCCGCGGCGACGGCCGCGGTCTCGTCGACGGAGCCGTCGTCTACCACCCACACCTCGTCGATACCGGCGAGGCCCGCCAATGCCGTCACGGTCGGAGCAATTCGTTGCGCCGCGTCCTTCGCGGCGACGAGCGCGACCGTTGTCATAAAGCGAAAAGGTCGAGCGCAGCCCGTGGACGAATTCCGCCCACCCACAACGCGACGACGTAGACCGCGAGCCCCGCGACCGCGGCCGCCCCCACCGTCGTCGCCGACGCGAAACGGCTCGTCCCACCGACCGCGTCCGCCAGCCACCGCGTGGCCACACCGGCGATCACGGCGGCCATAACCACGGTTGCCCAACGTCGCACTTGCATTTCCAGCACGCCGCGCCGCACGAGCACCACCACGAGGCCCGCGACCATCAGCGCCGCCATCGCCGAGTGGGCAAGGCCGATCCACCGCAGCACAGTTGTGTCGGCGCGGCCGCTCATCGCGACGAGCACCACGGCCCCACACGCCCCACCGATCACAGCGGCAACGCCAGGGGCCCGTACGTCGCCGCTCGCGTACGACACCCGGGTCATGAACAACGACCACGAATACGCCGACAGTCCGACTGCGTATCCCGTCAACGCCGCCGCGACCAGTGCGTCACCGGTGCCATGGGCCAGCGCTCCCACCGCGACGACGCGGACAACCCACGGCGCCAATGCGGCCAGCAACGCCGCCGCCGGTGCCGTCAACAACAACGCCGCGGTCAGCCCGCGTCCCGCGCTGCGCCGTAGCTCGGCCGCGTCGTCGTTCGCCCACGAGGCGGCGAGCCGCGGGTATGCGACGGTCGCGATGGGGTGGCCGAGCAACGCATGCGGCAACAAGAACAAGGTGAAGCCAATCTGACAGGCGACCACCCCGCCAGCGACGCGTCCCGCGACGACGAGCGAACCAAGCAGGAACAGCTGAGCCGGTACGACCACGAGCGAGGCCCACAGCACATCGCCGACCGGTGTCGTTGCGTGCACCGACGACCGCCACACCGGCGCCACCGAAAGCCCCGCTCGGCGCGCCGCGATCGCGGGAATCGCGGTCATGCACAACACCCCACCGAGGGCGCCTCCTCCCAGCAGCATCTTGTCGGACAATCCGAGGTGCAGTCCGCTCGCGCCCCGCAGCCAAAACAGGCCAAGCGCCGCGGTAACCACGACGTTGTTCGCGACCGGCGCCAACGCGGCGGCCGCAAAACGTCCGTCGGCGTGAAGCAACGCAGTGATCACCGCACCCCACGCGTACAGCAGCAGTTGAGGCAACACGAATAAGAGCAGGAATGCGCCGAGTCGGATCTGCGCGGCACGCGTCGACGCGTCGTTGCCCGAGAAGAACAAATGCATCGCAGGACGGGCGAAGATCGCCCCGAACACGACGATGGGCGCGAGCACCACCAACGCCCGTCCCAAGAGCGTTCCCGCGAACGCGCGCGCGCCGTCGCGGTCGCCCGCCGTGATCCGCGCCACAAGACCCGGCACGAGCACCGCGGACAGCGTTCCGGCGGCGAGGAACTCGAAGAGGATGTTCGACACCTGATTGGAGGCTTGGTACGTGTCGCCGAGTCGCGTTGCTCCGAGCGCGCCGCCGAGCACGACCACGCGCGCGAAACCCGTCAGCCGGGAGATCAGGTTCCACGTGGTCACGGTCGCGGCGTCGCGGCCGGCGCCGCGCGTAGTCGTCAGCGCCGGCGTGGTCATCCCCCGGACGCGGAGGCAGACGCGGGCGCGGCGCGGTCGGCCCCGGGTCCGCTGCCGTAGTCGCCGGTAACCTGATGGTCGAAGTCGCGCAATGCGAGCACGGCCGCGATGCGACCCTGTGTCGTTCGGATGTGGTCGACGGTGCTCAATCGCGCGTTATCGGGGCTGTGGCGCAACAGCCCCACGAGCGACTGGCTGACTTCGTCGTCGGGGCCGGCGTCGCCGACGAGGACCCGCGCCGGCAGGGAGGCGCCCAACGCACGCGCCAACGGTTCGAGCAGTCCGGTGGGCGCACCGTCGTCGACGATCAGGATCCGAGCCTCCGGGCCCGGGGCCGACGCGCCATCGCCGGAGTCGAGATGCACGAGGTTCGTCGCTGCGAGCGCCGGCAACGTCGGGCCACCACCGGCCACGAAATCCTGGGCCAGTCGTGCCGCAGCTGTGGCAACCGCGGCGTCGAGGCTGGTCGGCCCGACGACGCCGAGTGCGCCGGCAATGTCGCTAAGGGTGCGCGGCGACTCGTCGCTCCACGCGTTGTCGAGCGTCAGGGTGCCGGCGTCGACGGCACCCGCGGCACCCAACACCGAGTGGAGTTTGTCGGTCACGTCGCTGCTCAAGGACTCGGGTGCGATGGTCAACACCCGCACGCCCTCAAGTCGCCCCGTGACCAGCGCGGCCTCGGCGTCGTCGCCAAATCGACTCCACTCCGATAGCTGCCCGCGCGCGTCGGCGGCCTCGCGGCGCACGGTTGCAATGCGGTCGTCGAGCAGCTTCACCGTTGCCTGATTGACGACCGTCGCGCCCAGCACGATGCCGAGAGCAAGCGCGAGGAATACCGCCGTCAGCGAAACCAGATGGAAGCGGAAGGAGATCATCGAATCGAGTCCCAGAGGATGCCGAAGGCCTGCACGAAGAAGTCGCGCACCGTAAACCCTGCGACAAGGAACGCGATGATCACGGCGCCCAGAAGCAGGGCGAGGTCTCTCTTGCGGATACGGCGCTCGTAGAGCCGGCTTACGCCTTTGGCGTCGACGAGGATCGGCCCGACCTTGAGTCGCACGAGGAATGTCGACGCCATGCCGGGCCGACCCTTATCGAGAAAGTCCACCATCGACGCGTGCGCGCCGACCGCCACGATCAGTTCGGCGCCCTTCTCATAGGCAAGTAGCAGCGCGATGTCTTCGCTGGTCCCGGCGAACGCAATCGTCGAATACGGCAGCCCCAGACGCTCGAGCCGTTCGGCACCCGGTGCCCGTCCGTCGGGATACGCGTGCACCACAAGGTGGGCGCCCGAACGCAACGCCTCGTCGGAAACCGAGTCGAAGTCGCCGACGATCAGGTCGCACCGATGTCCCCTCTCGCGCAGCGCGTCAGCGCCTCCGTCGACGGCGATCACCACGGGTCGCATCTCGCGCACGTAGGGACCCAGGGCCGAAAGATCGCTTCGATAATCGGCACCGCGCACGACCACAATCGCCTGCCGGCCGCGAAGGTCGACGCCTACGTCAGGCAGCGTCGGTGCGTCGAACAACAGATGTCGTTCGCGTCGCATGAACTCAATCGTGTTCTCGGCGAAACGTTCGAGCTCTTCACCCACGGTGACCTTCGCGGCCTCGTACTCGGCCTCGAGGGTTTGCAGTGTCTGGCGAGTGCCGGTCGCGATCAGTTCGGTGCCGACGTACACCTCGCCCTTCTCGACGCGCACGGCCACACCGTTGTGGATGCGGCTCATCACTTCTTCGCCGACGCCGTCGACCAGCGGGATACCCGCGGCTGCCACCAACAGCGGGCCGACGTTCGGGTACTTCCCTGAAATCGACCGCGCCGCGTTAATCACCGCCGCGGGCTTAGCCTCCACGAGCCGTTCTGCCGCCACGCGGTCGAGGTCTTCGTGATTGATCACTGCGATCTCGCCGTGATGCAGCTGCGGCGTCAATGCCTTCGTCCGGGTGCCGACGCGAGCGGCTCCGAGCACAACCGCGTCCGACGTCGGCGTCCGTGCTTTCATCCCGCCCGCCGCTTACGTCCGGCGTCCAACAACTCCTTGGCGTGGCGACGGGCGGCCGCGCTGTCGGCGTCGCCCGCCAACATGCGCGACAACTCCACCACCCTGTCCGCATCCGTTAGGCGCTCGGCGCGCGCGATCACGCGATCGCCGGCGTCGGCCTTGACGACCTGTACCTGCGCGTCGGCGAACGCGGCAACCTGCGGTAGATGCGTGACGACGAGCACCTGTCGCCCGTCACCCAACCGGGCCAGCGCGCGACCGACGGCGACCGCGGCCTCGCCGCCGACACCCGCGTCGACTTCGTCGAAGACCATCGTGGGAGGGCCGCCCGTTAACACCAACCGCAGAGCGAGCATCACCCGCGCCAGCTCACCGCCCGACGCAACTTTGCGCAGCGGCAGTGGTGGCTCGCCCGGATTCGCGGCGAACACGAAGCTGACGTCGTCGGCCGGCGGGTCGCCCTCAACGTCGATGCCGACAGTTGCCCGGGGTAACGCCAGCTCCCGCAGGTGCTCCTGCACCGCGGCGCTCGCGGCCGGAGCGTGCTGGCGCCGCGCCCGTGCAATCACCTCGGCCGCGGCGCGCTCGGCGTCCTCAGCGGAGGCCCGTGCCGCCACGAGTCGAGCAACCTCGCGCTCATGGCCGCGTAAGACGTCGAGCCGCGCCTGTGCTTCCTCGCCGTAGCGCATGACGTCAGCGAGTGTGTCGCCGTACTTGCGCCGCAGCTCCACGAGCAACTGTCGGCGGGCGCGCACCTTCGCGAGCTGTTCGGGATCTTCGTCGATCTCCTCGCCGGCGCGGCGCAGGTCGTGGGCAATGTCGTCAACTTCGGCCAACGCGTCTTGAAGCCGGCCCGCGAGTTCGTCGAAGGGACTGCGACCGGCAATCGCGGTGACTGCGGTGCGGATACGGTCGGTCGCACCCTCGTCGTCGTTCAATGCTGCGTAACCAGCGGCCGCGGCATCGCGGTGGGCCGTTGCGTTCGCCAGCCGCTCCTCGAGAGAAGCGAGTTCGCCTTCCTCTTCGAGCGATGCGAGGCCAGCCGCGGCGATTTCGTCGACTTGGAACGCGAGCAAGTCGACCTCCCGGGCGCGCTCACGCGGATCGCCGCCGAGTTCCACCAGTTGCGCGTCGATCGCCGCAGTTTCCGAACGCGCTCGTAGCCACGCGCTCAGGTCGATGTCCCCAAACACGTCGAGCGCCTTGCGCTGGGCGGCGACGCCGAGAAGCGACTGGTGCGCATGCTGGCCGTGCAGGTCGACGAGCGTCGTACCACGCTCCGCTAGTTCGCTCACCGTGGCCATGGCGCCGTCGATATAGGCGCGCGACCGACCCGAAGTGGGTACGACCCGGCGCAGCACTACCTCGTCGCCGTCGACTTCGAAGCGGCCTTCCACGATCGCTTCGGGCGCGCCGGCGCGGACGAGCGTGGGGTCGGCCCGTCCGCCAACGAGCAACTCGATCGCATCGACCACCAGGGTCTTGCCTGCGCCCGTCTCGCCCGTCACCGCGGTCATGCCGGGCCCGAACACAAGGTGGAGGTCGGCGATCACGCCTAGCTCCTGGACGCGAAGTTCGACCAGCATCAGCGGTCGGACAACCCAAACTTGGCTCGCAACACGCGGTGGAAATCCGGGGGGCCGAAGCGCACCAGCGCCGCGCCTGTTTCCGACGCTCGGAGCTCGACCGGGCACCCCGCGTCGACGTCGGCGACGAATTGCCCGTCGACGACGAGTCGGGCGCAGTTGTCTTCGAGCACGGTGACCCCGACGCGTTGCTCGGCATCGAGCACCAACGAGCGGTCGAACAGCATGTGAGCCGACACCGGAGTCACCACGATCGCCCGGTGCGTCGGCGAACAGATCGGGCCCCGGACCGACAGGTTGTAGGCCGTCGATCCCGTCGGTGTCGCGATAATCAGTCCGTCGGCCGCGTACGTCACCAACGGCTCACCGTCGATCGTGAGCGCCAGGCGCACGGTATGGCCGCTCGTCTGCTTCTCGAGCACTGCCTCGTTCAGCGCGCGGTACGACGAGTCGCCGAACGAAACGTCGAGCGTCATCCGCATCTCGAGACGGTGCTCGCCGGCAAAGAAGCGTCCGAGCGCACCGATCAACGCGGCGGGCTCGACCTCCGTGAGATAGCCGAGGTGACCCAGGTTCACGCCGAGCACCGGTATCCGCCGGCCGCCCACCAACGCGATGCTGTGCAACATCGTGCCGTCGCCGCCGAGGCTCACGACCAAGTCGACGTCGGGCAGTGCGTCGCCCGGCGTAACCACTAGCGACGCGTGTCCGTTCGTGTCGAGCCACGCGCTCGCCTCGTGAGCCAGTTGCGGGCCGACCACTCGGTCCGGGTGGACCACGAACGCAACCGTCGCCACGCCTAGCTCGCCTTCACGACATGCATCAGGAACTCGACGTTTCCGGCGGCCCCGGTGATGGGTGATTCCACGACCCCCATCATCGCCGCTCCACACGCTTCGAAGGCGCGCCCCACGCGGGCGACCACCGCGGCGCGTTCGGCAGGGTCACGCACAACGCCTTTGCCGCGTGACGCCACCGCTTTATCGACCTCGAACTGCGGCTTCACCAGCACCACCAACGGGCCGCCTGGAGCGGCGAGACGCGACACCAGCGTGTCTGCGATCGAGGTAAGGGAGATGAACGACACGTCGGCGACCACGAGCTCGAACGGGGCTCCGAGACCTGGCGCGTCGGCGTCGTTCACGTGGGTGCGTTCGACTACCACCACGCGCGGATCGGCGCGCAGGCGACTGTCTAATTGCCCGTGGCCGACATCGAGAGCCACGACGGACGCCGCGCCGCGCTGCAAGAGGCAGTCCGTGAATCCCCCCGTCGACGCGCCGACATCTATGGCACGCGCGCCGCGCACGGAGATCCTGAACGCGTCCAACGCGAAGTCGAGTTTCTCGCCACCCCGGCCCACGAATCGCGACGGCACCGCCTCGATCAACAGCGCGTCAGCAGCCGACACGAGCCGGGATGGGTTGTCGGCCAGCGACCCCTGCACGCGTACCACGCGCTCTGCGACCAACTGCTGCGCGGCCGCCGCCGACTCCGCCAATCCGCGCCGTACCAGCTCGGCGTCGAGCCGGCGCCGAGCGGTCAGGGCGTTCCGGTCTTCTTCGCCGTAGCTGCTGTCTTCTTCGCAGGCTTCTTGGCGGGCGTCGGCTTCTTGGCGGGCGTGGCCTTCGCCGCGCCGGCGGTCGACTTCTGCCCGCTCTGCGGGACAGCATCTTCAACGGTCTTGGCGGCGGCGGTCTTCTTTGCCGTCGGCGGAATCAGGCCGAGGTCGGTGAGCTGACGGGTCACCTCCACCCGCACAGTGTCGGCAAGCGCGGTGCTCATCTTGCGGCTTCGCTCGAGCAAATCTTCGACTCGTTGCTGGGCGTGCTCGCGCTGTACCTCGCCCGCCTTCACGAAGTCCTTCACGATCTTCTCAGCGCGCTCACGCGTGAGGTTCGTAAGTTCCATTCCGGTATCGAGGTAACGCTTCCACGGGTCTGATGCGGCCATACGGCTCATCGTAGAGAAATGGTCCTCTAGCGTGCGTATCGATGTTGCCCTTTCGGGACGAGAACCCGACCCGGCGCAAGCCCATCATGACGCTCGTACTGATCGTCGCGTGCGTGGCCGTGTACTTCTTCGTGCAGCCGTCGGGCGGCGCGTCGATTACGGGACAGAACGCGAACAGCGACGCCGCGTTCACGGTCGAGCACGCCGCCATTCCCTGCGAGGTGATCCAGGGCCACCCGCTGACGATCAACGAGCTGCGCCGCACGTACGAAGGCAACGACACCGACGCGTGCGACAAGTCCGACCACAGCACCGAAGGGTTCCCGCACAAACAGATCTACTTCGCCCTGCTGCTGTCGATGTTTTTGCACGCCGGGCTGCTCCATCTGGGCGGCAACATGCTGTATTTCTGGGTCTTCGGCAACAACGTCGAAGACCGAATGGGCGTGATCCCGTTCCTGCTGTTCTACGTCGTAGGTGGCATCGTGGCGACTTTCGGGCACATCGCCCTCGATCCGAACAGCACCGTGCCGGTGGTCGGCGCGTCGGGCGCGATCGCGGCGGTAATGGGCGCGTACCTCGTGCTCTATCCGAAAGCGCGGGTGCACACCGCGATCATCCTCGGCATCATCTTGTTCCGGCCGATACCGGCCTGGGTCGTACTCGGGTTCTGGTTCATCTCGCAGTTCATCGTCGATCCGACCTCGGGCGTCGCGTGGGCCGCCCACGTCGTCGGCTTCGCCTTCGGTGTGCTGGTCGCGCTCGTGATCCGAGCGTTCGGCCGAAGAAACGCGCCGCGCGATCCGTGGAACGCCGTCGCCTTCGGCCGCTGACTATCCCGGTACGAGCGACGCCAAGTCGGCGGCGACCGCAGCCGGCTCCGGGCTTACCGGTAGCTGAGCCGCCTCGGTGACACCGCTGAGGACGAGCGCGAACCGCGCGCCAAGCCGATGCGCCAACGTGCCGTCGGTCTCGGCGCGATCACCGACCATCACCTCGATCTCGCCGAAGCGCTCACGGACCAACTGCACCATCGCGCGATTGGGCTTGCCGGCGACCTCGGGCTCGACGCCCGACGCGTACGACACCGCCGCGAGCAATGCGCCACCGCCCGGCAACGGGCCCGTGGTGGTGGGATACGTCGCGTCGGCGTTCGTGCCGATGAGGCGCGCGCCGTTGCGCACGGCGCGTACCGCCGCGGTCAGGCCGTCGTAGTCGAACTCCCGATGCCACCCGACCACCACTGCATCGACGCGTCCCGAGCGCACGGTCTTGACCCCGCGACGCTGAAGCGCCTCGTCCACTCCTTTGCCCGCGCACACCAATACGGTCTCGCCTGGTTTGACCAGGGTGGCCGCAGCCTGCGCCGAGGTGATCACGTCGTCGTCGGTCGCCGGGATGTCCATCGTTTGCAGCTTCCGCACTACTTCGGTCACCACGTGGGCCGAGTTGTTGGTGATGAACACCGTGCGCGTGCCGCTCGAGCGAAGCCGGGCGACTGCAGCCGCCGAGCCGCCAATCGGGCTATCGCCGAGCCAGATGACCCCGTCTAGATCGATTGCCCAAGTCACGACCGCAGGATGCTAGGCAAGGCGGCATGCCTCGGTTCGTTTCGTTCCCCGGTCTTCGCTACGCACTCGACCACGTTTCGCTGCAAGACGTCATCTGTCCGCCCTACGACGTGATCGGCCCCGCCGAGCAAGCTGCGCTCGAAGCGCGCAGCCCGTACAACGCGATCCATGTCGAGATGCCGCGAGCAGACGGTGACGTGTACGCCGCGTCTGCGGCCCGGTTCGAGCAGTGGACGGCCGACGGTGCCCTCGCCTTCGACGAGCCGTCGCTGTACGCCTACGAGATGGGCGGCACCGACGAATTCGGCAACGTGCGTCGCACTCGCGGCGTGTTCGGCGCCCTTGCGATCGCCGAGGGTGACGTTTTGCCGCACGAACGGACCACGAAGAAGGCCAAGACCGACCGCCTCGAACTCCTGCGGGCCACCGAAACCAACACGTCGCCGATCTGGGTGCTCGCGCCCGGACCGCTCACCGCGGCGATCGAGGATCTGGGCCCGCCCGACATGGAGGCGGTCGACGACGAGGGCATCGGGCACCGCCTTTGGCGTCTGCCCGAGGATCGCGCCGCGCGCGTAACGGAGATTCTCGCCGAGGCGCCGGTGCTCGTGGCCGACGGGCACCACCGCTACGAGGTCGCCAAGAACTACCGCCTCGAGCGCCAAGCCGAAAGCGGCGACGCGCCGGCGCCGCACGACCTCGTCCTGGCGCTCGCCGTCGAACTTGCAGAAGACCAGCTTGCGGTTGGCGCCATCCACCGTCTGATCAGTGGCGTGCCCGCGCCGGACATTCTCAGTGCGCTCGAGGGAAGTTTCGTGCTCACACCAACGGCGCCGGTCGACCGTGACATCGGCGAACGCATGGTCGCCGCGGGCGCGCTCGCCGTGATCACCGCCGACGGCACCTTCTTGGCCCAGCCGACCGGCGTCACCCTCGAATCGGCCGAGATGGACCTCGACAGCAGCCGCCTCGACGTCGCGCTTGCGTTGTTGCCCGAAGCGACGGTGGTCTTTCAACACGGCTGGCGCGAGTGCGCCGAGGCCGTGACGGCGGGCAACGCTGCGGTCGCTGTGCTGTTGCGGCCTGCGACGGTCGAACAGATCGCCGAGGTGTGCCGCGGCGGCGACCGTATGCCGCCCAAAACCACGTTCTTTTGGCCCAAGCCCCGCACCGGCATGGTCTTTCGCCGCCTCCGCGCAGAGGCATAGATGTCGACCGGAGCGAACCTCGGCTACACCGAACCCATCGACGGCACCGTGCCCGACGGGTTCGACGTAGCGAACCTCGGCGACGGCGTCGCCACCGTTGCCGAGCACGCCGATCGATCCCACGTCGCCAGCCGCAAACTCCTCGTGATCGTGGACGATGCGAACGCCGACACCGCTATCAGCGCGGCGCAGCGAGCCGGAGTCGAAGCCGATGTGTGGGCGGTGGCCCACGTCGATGACGCCAGTCACGCCCGGCGCATCGCTGCGGCCGCTCGCGCCGGTGGGCGTGACAACGTCGGGTGCGTGCGTTACGGGCCCCAGCCGTCGCCGACCGATGACGGCGACGGCTGGATCGGCGTGCTCGACGCCGACCGGTAGTTCTTCAACCGTCTCCTAGCCCTCGACGTCGGCGACCAACGCCGCGATCCGTCGCTCGATGGCCCTGGTCTTGCCAACGGTGAGCACGGTGTCGGCCACGAGTTCCATGCGGCTTGCCGTGGCACCGTTCGTCATGCGGAAAAACCGGCGCCGCACCCGCCCTGCGACGAACACTTCCTGCCCCTGCCGGGGCATTTTCGAAATGTCGGGGGCGTCGGTCCACACCACTTCGACGCTTTCGCCCGGCCCCTCCTCGTAGGTGACGCCGACGTCGATCGAGACCTGACGGCCCGTGCTCAACTCGCGCTCGGTTGGATCGCGCAGCACACGGCCGCGCACCACTGCAATGTTCATTGTGATTCCCCTTCTGCGCCGGCGCGCCGCGCCGAACGAGCAATGTCGAGGGGAAGCGACAGACGTAACGCTACCGCAAGGGTGTGACGCTTACCCGAGACCGTGGAGGCGTTGCGCGACGTCCACGAACTCGGGGTCAGCCTTGTGCACGCGCTGGAACAACGACCGGCTCTTCGACAGCTCACCCGAGCGCTCGTACAAGTCGGCGAGCGCGAACCAGGTCCGGAGATGGCGCTCGGCAACGCGGCCCCGCACCGGTGGGGCCGTCTCCAACAACTTGATGCCGTCGGCGAGGTTTCCCTGGTCCGCCAGCGAGCCCGCGGCGACGATTCGGCCCTCGGCCACGATGTCGGGCGACGGTGACGTCTCGCGCAACTCGGTCCACAACGCCTGCACCTTGTTGTGCCGACCGAGCGCGCGGTAACAGTCAGCCAGCATGGGGTGCTGATCGGTAGACGAGCTGAGCGCAACGAAGGCTTCGAGCTCGCCCGCAGCCTGGCGATAGCGACCTAGGGAATACAGCGCCTGGCCGTACAACTCGCGCACCGACGCCGCTTCGGGCACCTCCTGAGCGAGCGCCCGCAGGATCGACGCGGCTTCTTTGTCGCGGCCGTGCTGGATATGCCGCGCGGCCTCGCCCAGACGTTTCTGCAGCATCGGCGCCCGACGCGCGCTGGTCGACGCAGACGCGACCTCCGCTACAACGTCGGCGGGCAGCGCCTTCGACCGAATCGGACGACCGGCCCTCGGTGCCTTCTTCGACGCGCGGGGACCCGGCGTTGCGGGCGTCCGCTCGTCAGCCTCCCAACGGTCGACCTCAGGACGGGCGCTGCGCGAGCCTTCACGCCGCTCGTACGCCTTGGATTCCGCAGTCGCCGGAGTCGGGTTCGTGACCTGGCGCGCGCCGCGTCGAGTGACCCCGCCCCACCCTTTGCGCTCCTCACGCCGCGGAGCGACGGGCTCGTCGCGCCGCACGAAAGGTTTGCGGGGTCGGTCGTCGTCGCGGCGGGTGTAGGACTTTCTCGCGTCGTCATCGCGTCGGCCATAAGGCTTTGGCGACCGGTCGTCGTCGCGCCGGCCGTACGGCCGCTTCGCCCCGTCGCCCTCACGCTTTACATACGGCCGCTTCGCAGCATCGCCCTCACGCTTGACGTATGGCCGCTTCGGCCCGTCGGCGTCACGCCGCGTATACGACTTCGACTCCCCGGCGCGCGCCGGTCGCGGTGCAGCATTGCGCTTCGTTGGATCCGCGCTGCGGAACTTGCGCGGCGCATCGCCGTCACGGCGCTGGTAGGGCTTGCGCTCGGCGCCTTCGGCGCGCTTGAAAGGTTTGCCGGCGCCACCAGAGCGTCGCGAGCCACCCGACCCACTCGCAGGTGGACGGGCGCGGCGAGGACGGGGGGCGGAACCTTCAGGCATGGGGCGGTCGATGGTACTGGGCAAATAAGCGCAGGCGCGAAACGAGCCCCGGTCGAAAGACCAGGGCTCGTTTACTCAGAGATATTCCGGCGACGTCCTACTCTCCCAGGGAGCTGCCCCCCAAGTACCATCGGCGCTGACAGGCTTGACTTCCGTGTTCGGGATGGGAACGGGTATATCTCCGTCGCTATGGTCACCGGAAACTGTTGAGTCGCAAGGCCGCGAGGGCCTTGAGATCTCCATAGCGAGCACGGGCATCTGTGTCCCCAAGCCCTCGGCCGATTAGTACCGGTCGGCTACACGCGTTACCGCGCTTACACCTCCGGCCTATCAACGTGGTCGTCTGGCCACGGGCCTTACCTGGTTAACCCAGTGAGAAATCTCATCTTGGAACGAGCTTCGCACTTAGATGCTTTCAGCGCTTATCCCACCCGCAGGTCGCTAACCAGCCGTGCCTTTGGCAAGACAACTGGCACACGAGAGCTGCGTCCGTCCCGGTCCTCTCGTACTAGGGACAGCCTTCCTCAGATTTCTTACGGCTGCATCGGATAGGGACCGAACTGTCTCACGACGTTCTAAACCCAGCTCGCGTACCGCTTTAATGGGCGAACAGCCCAACCCTTGGGACCCGCTTCAGCCCCAGGATGCGACGAGCCGACATCGAGGTGCCAAACCTTCCCGTCGATATGGACTCTTGGGGAAGATGAGCCTGTTATCCCCGGCGTACCTTTTATCCGTTAAGCGATGGCGCTTCCACACGCAACCACCGGATCACTATGCCCAGCTTTCGCTCCTGCTTGACGTGTCAGTCTCGCAGTCAAGCTCTCTTGTGCCATTGCACTCAACGGCTGATTGCCAACCAGCCTGAGAGAACCTTTGGGCGCCTCCGTTACACTTTAGGAGGCGACCGCCCCAGTCAAACTACCCATCTGGCGCTGTCCCCCGCCCCGATAAGGGGCGAAAGTTAGAGTCCCGGCATAAACAGGGTGGTATTTCAACGGTGACTCCACCACGGCTGGCGCCGCAGCTTCAAAGTCTCCCACCTATCCTACACAATTCATACCAAAACCCAACACCAAACTATAGTAAAGGTGCACGGGGTCTTTCCGTCCTGATGCAGCTAACGAGCATCTTTACTCGTACTTCAATTTCGCCGGGTCTGTGGTTGAGACAGTAGGAAAGTCGTTACGCCATTCGTGCAGGTCGGAACTTACCCGACAA
>JBEEFT010000171.1:0-9067 GCA_041166225.1 Actinomycetota bacterium
CTTCGCCAGCCTCTGGCGTATCGGTGAGCTGAGCGACCACCGCAGGCACGCCAGCCTCGAACGGTGCCAACGGCAACGGGATTCCGATCAACCCGGTCGAGCACACGAGCACGTCGTCGGGCGCGCATCCGAGTGCTTCAGCGACCAAGTCACAGGCTCCCTGCGCGGTGGCCCGGCCCGCCTCACCGGTCGCCGCGTTCGCGTTCCCCGAGTTGAGAACCACCGCTGCCGCGCGGCCGCCTGTCGCTTGCAGGTGCGCCCGGCTTACCTGGACGGGCGCGGCCGCAGCGAGATTCGTGGTGAACACGGCCGCAGCCACAACGGGCTTGCCGTCGGTTGTGGCGACCAGCGCGAGGTCAGGGTCGCCGCTCTCTTTGACACCGGCCGCCACTCCCCCGGCCACGAAGCCCTTCGCCGCTGTGACACTCATTACGGATACACACCCATCGTCGTGAGGCCGGTCGATTCGGGGAGGCCGGCGATGAGGTTGGCGCACTGGACCATCTGTCCCGCCGCGCCCTTACCGAGGTTGTCGAGCGCGCAGATCACCACGGCCCAGCCCGTGCGGTCGTCGTACCGAGCTGTGATGTGCGCCGCGTTCGAACCGAGCGTCGCCTTGGTAGAGGGACTCCGCTCGCTGACGACCACAAACGGTTCGTCGGCGTAGGCGGCGTGCAGCGCAGCGAGGAGGGCGTCGGTCGAGATAGTCCCGGCAGGGCGTGCATAACAAGTGGCGAGAATTCCGCGGTTCATAGGCGCGAGGTGCGGGGTGAAAAGGATCTCGGCACCAGTCGCCTGCTCCATTTCCGGGGTGTGGCGGTGGTTCAACAATCCGTACGCCGTGAAGTCCTCGTCGACCGTGTTGAAATGCGTGTTCGCTTTCGGAACCTTTCCGGCCCCCGACACGCCCGACGCCGCGTCGACGATCACGCCTTCGCGATCGATCAGGCCGTTCTGCACGAGTGGCGCGAGCGCTAATGCCGCCGCTGTCGGGTAGCAACCCGCGGCGGCTACGAGCCTTTTGTCCACGATGTCGTCGCGGAACAACTCGGGTATGCCGTGGGCGAACCGTTCGAGCAATTCCGGCGCGGGGTGCTCGTCGCCGTACCACTGCGGGTACAGAGCGGCGTTCTTCAGACGAAAGTCTGCGCCGAGGTCGACGATGCCGCCGACGCGGTCGACGAGCTGGGGCACTATGGCGCCCGACGACCCGTGCGGCAGAGCCAAAAAGACGAGGTCATGGGCCGCCGCCTGGTCGACGTCGATCGCGTCGAACACGAGATCCGGGTACGCCGCCGCGAGCGATGGGTACGTGTCGGCGACGGCGGTGCCGACGGCGCTGTCACCGGTGGCATAGGTGACCTCGAACTCGGGGTGCCCGCCGAGGAATCGCAGCAACTCCGCGCCGGCATAGCCCGATGCTCCGAGAACCGCCACCTTCATCTGCATGAATATACAGGTGAGCGTAGTCGCGTGCAACAACACGCATTCTTATGCAGACGGCACAGAGGGCTAGCCGCGGAGCGTGGCTCGGTGCGCCTTCTCCACCGCCCCAATGCACGCGGCGCGACGCTCCCCTACCTCGGCATCGGTGAGCGTGCGGTCGAGGGCACAGAATCGAAGCCGGTACGCAAGGCTGCGCGCCGATTCGGGCACTCCGGCGCCGCGGTACACGTCGAAGAGCTCGGCGCCCACGAGCAGGTCGCCCGCGGTCGAAGTAAGCGTCGCCAGAACGTCACCCGCAGCCTCGTCGTCGGGGACCACGAACGCCAGATCGATGTCGCTGGACGGGAAGCGGCTTACGTCGTTCGCTACGGGCGAGCGGCGCGGCGCGGCCTGCAGCGCGGTGAGATCGATGTCGAGCCAGGCGATGCGGCCATCGATCCCGAGGCGCTCTACGACCGCGGGGTCGATTTCGCCGGCGAGGCCGATCACGTTGCCGTCGACGGTGACCGAAGCCGTGCGGGTGGGATGGAGCGCAGGAACCGGCGCAGCGGCGGCGGAAATCGCGGGCTTCTCCAAACGCAGCGCGTTCGCGAGAACCACCCACACGTCGGTCGCGGCGTAGGCGTCGAACGGCCACAACACCATTGCCAACCGGTCGGCTTCATGCGGCAACCCGCCGCTTGGCCCCGTGACGTGCCGGTCGATTGCGTTCGATTCGGCGACGGGCTCGGTGGGCCGCTCCCAGGTTGGCCCGAGCTCGAACAGACGGACTTCCGTGGCGCGATGCCGCACGTTGTGCGACAGCGACCGCAGCAGGCCGGGCAACAGTGAGGAACGCAGCACTGATTCCTCGAGCACTAGCGGCTTATCGGCGCTGATCAACGTGTCCTCGGACAAACCGACGCGGGCGTGGTCACCGGGCCCGAGTAGCGGCGACGTCATCGCTTCGTTGACGGAAAGCCCGCACAGGATGTCTCGGATCAAACGGCGTTCGCGTTGCTTGCGGGTGAGCCCACCGCCGTTGCCTGACGCCGACGGCAAGGTGCGCGGGATCGCTTCGTAGCCGTAGTGGCGCGCCACCTCCTCGATGAGGGCTTCCTCGAACGAGACGTCGGGGCGCCACGTCGGCGACGACACGAGTGCCACGCCGGGCTCGCTGCGCGCGACAGCAAAGCCAATAGCTTCGAGGTAGCCGTCGATCGCGGCGTCGTCGAGTTCGGTACCAAGCAACGCATTGACGCGTTCCGTGCGCAGCGGCTGAGTGACCGCGACGGGCGCAGATTCGCGGGAACGCCACACGGTACGCGCGCCGATAGTGGCGCCGGCGATTTCCACGGCGAGTGCGCAGAACCGTGCGACGGCACGTTCAATCCCGCCGAAGTCGACACCTTTTTCGAACCGCGCCGACGCTTCGGAGCGCAATCCGAGGCGCTTCGATGTGCGCGCGATCACCATCGGCTCGAACCACGCCGCCTCAAGGATCACCGAAGTGGTGCCGTCGTGGATCTCCGAAGACCCACCACCCATAACGCCGCCAATGCCGACAGCGTCGCCGTTGGCGTCGGCGATCAAACAATCTTCGCCATTGCCCACGACGCGCGTCTCCCCGTCGAGGGTCGTGATCTGTTCGCCGGGGTCGGCCTGTCGGACCACGAAGCCACCGCCGGGCAGCCGTTCGCCGTCATAGGGATGGGTGGGCTGACCGAGTTCGAGCATTACGTAGTTCGAGATGTCGACGATGTTGTTGATCGGACGCATGCCGGCCAACGTCAGCCGCCGGGCGAGCCATTGCGGCGAGGCCCCGATGCCGACGTTGTCGAGACGCGTTGCCGTGAAGATCGGGCACATGTTTGGCGCGTCGACGACGACCGACGGCCCTTCCGCGGAAGCCTCGGGCAGCGCCATCGCGGGTTTGGGCTCGGTGAAGGGCAGGGAGAGCTTGGCGGCCAGGTCACGCGCGACGCCAAGCACGCACAACGCGTCGGGACGGTTGCCCTCGATCGCGAGGTCGAGCACCACGTCGGGAGCCACGCCCAGCGCGTCGGGCACGGGCGTGCCGGGAATGAGCGCGTCGTCTAGAAGCATGATGCCGGCCGCGTCTTCACCCAGTTCGAGTTCACGCGCCGAGCAGATCATCCCGTTCGACTCGACGCCCTTCATCTTGCGCTTGCCGATGGCGAAATCACCGGGCAGCACCGCTCCCACCGGCGCGAACGCGACCGTGGCGCCCTGGTCGAAGTTCCAGGCGCCGCACACCACCTGCACGGGACCCTCGCCGTGGTCGACGACGATGCGGCGGATCTTGTCGGCGCCTTCGATGCGGTCGACCTCAAGCACCTTCGCCACGACGACGTCTTTGATGCCTTCACCGACGCGCTCGACGCCCTCGACTACAAGGCCGAGGGCGTTACACGTGTCGACTAGCAGGTCGACGTCGTCGCCGAAGGGAGCGAAGTCGCGCAACCACGAAAGAGGTACAAGCATGAGGGGTTCCTCGGGGCCTTAAAACTGACGGATGAAGCGGAGGTCGTTGTCGGCCATCACGCGCATGTCGCTGATGGTGTGGAACATCTGCGCGCAGCGGTCGATGCCGAAGCCGAAGGCGAAACCCGACCATTCCTCGGGATCGAGATCGACGGCGCGCAACACGTTGGGGTTGACCACACCACAGCCGCCCAACTCGATCCATCCCGTGTTCGAGCATGTACGGCAGCCTTCGCCGCGGCAGATCGCGCACGTCACTTCGAACTCCGCAGACGGTTCGGTGAACGGGAAATAGGCGGGGCGCAGGCGCGCGTTTATGTCGGCGCCGAAGTACGCCTTGGTAAACGCCTCGATGGTGCCAGCGAGGTCACCAAAAGTGATCCCCTTGTCGACCACGAGGCCTTCGATCTGACTGAACGCGGGCGTGTGCCGGGCGTCGGGCGTGTCTTTGCGATACACGCGGCCCGGACAGATCGCGTAGATCGGCGGCGTCTTTGCGAGCATCGTACGGATCTGCACGGGCGACGTATGCGTGCGCATCAGTGTGCTCTCGGGCGCGCCGAAATCGAGATACAGAGTGTCTTGGCTCGCTCGCGCGGGGTGAGCCGGGGGAATGTTCAGCGCTTGGAAGTTATGCCAGTCGGTCTCGACCAGGGGGCCTTCCTCAACGGTGAATCCCATCGCGACGAACACGTCTTCGAGCTGCTGTTGGGTCTGCGTGACGAGGTGTAGATGGCCGCGTTCGGCGGGCGGACGGCGCTCCGTGAGGTCGACGCGCTCGGACTCGAGCAGCTTCGCCCGCTCCCCCGTAGACAACGCAGCGCGTCGCTCACTGATCGCAGCTTCGACCGCGGCGCGAGCTTCGTTGATACGCGCACCGGCAGACGCACGTTCTTCGGCGGGCAACGAACCGAGCAACTTTTTCGCCGCGGCGAAGGGACCACCCTTGCCAAGGACCGCGGATTCGATTTCGCGCAGGTCGTCGACGGAGGCGGCCGCGTCTATCGAAGCGAGCGTGTCGTTCGCAGCAGCGTCGAGGTCGGGGAGGTTGTCAGCCATCGTCAGTTCCGTGGATGTCTTCGAAAGCGGTGGTCGGCAGGGTAAAGCGGAACGTGCTGCCCTGCCCGAGATTTGATGTGGCGGTCAGCTCGCCGCCGTGCGCCTCGACTAGGCCGCGGCTGATCCATAGGCCGAGCCCCGAGCCCGTGGGCCGGCCTTCGTTGCGGCGAAAGAACTTCGTGAACACCTTTGGCACTTCGTCGGCGGGGATTCCTTCGCCGATGTCGGCCACGGTGATCACGATCGCGTCGTCGGCCGCGTCGCGGGCCGCCTCGAGCCGGATGCCGGCTGGCGACGCGTACTTGCAGGCGTTCTCGAGCAGGTTGGTCAGTACTTGTTCGAGCTTGTCGGGATCGGCGTAGACCTCGGGCACGTCGTCGCCAAACGACAGCGCGACGTCGAGATCGGGGTACTCCATCGTGACCTTCTCGATGATGCCCTTCGTGAGCGCGGCGATATCGACCATCTGGCGGCGCAACACAAGACGACCGGTTTCGAGACGCGAGATGTCGAGTAGCTCCGTGATCAGCCTCGTGACGCGATCGGCGTCGTGGTGGACCTGCTCGAGCATCATTTTCTTCTGGTCGTCGGTGAGTCGATCCCACCGGTTCAGCAACAGACTTGTGTAACCCTTCACCGACGTCAGCGGAGATCGCAGTTCGTGGCTTACGGTCGACACGATTTCGATACCAGCGGTGGCGGCGTCGCCGAGCACACGAACACTCACGACGATCGATGTCGCAGTACCGGCGTCGTCGCGCACGAATCGCCCTGTGACGCTCACGGTGACGTCTTCGCCTTGTGCGGAGCGCAGCACGATGTTTTGTTCGGGCAGCCGCTCTGCGCCCGTCGCGTTCCACGACACGAATGGTGTGCCGTCAGCGCGGCGGGGAACGAGCACGCTTATGTTCGAGCCGACGAGGTCGGCGACGGAAACCCCGACGATGTCGGCGAACGCTCGATTGGCTTCGACCACGTTCCGCGCCGCGTCGAGCACCACTACACCGTCAGCCAGAAGGTCGATGTCCACTACGCCACCGCCAGGCGGGTCTGGCGGGCCGCTTCGAAACACAGCACGGCGGTAGCCACGCCCACATTCAAGCTCTCCACCGCGCCTGCGAGCGGAATGGTTACGTCTGCGTCGATCCCCGCCAAGTCGGCCGGCAAACCGTGCGCCTCGTTCCCCATCACAAACGCGACCGGCGTCGTGAGGTCGAGCGACGCGTAATCGACGCCGCCGGTTGCGACCGCGGCCAAGCGGCGGCGGCCCGTGGCCGCGAACCCACCCAAGGCATCGTTCACGCTCACCGACGTTACGACCGGAATGCGGAACACCGCGCCAGCGGTGGCCCGGATCGTCTTGGGATTGTTCAATTCGACGCAGCCGTCGCACAACACGACACCGCGGGCACCCGCAGCAGCCGCCGCGCGCACCATCGTGCCGGCGTTGCCGGGATCGCGGACATCGACTGCGACGACGATCACACCGTCGGCCGCGAGCGTTGACATCGGGACGTCGACCGAGGCGATCACGGCGCAGATCGGCTGCGGCGTGATCGCGTCGGCCACGGACTCAATTACGCCATCGGCCAACTGGAACACCGCGGCTCCTGCGCCAGCCGCTTCGTCGACGAGGTGCCGGTCGGCGCCCGACGCGTAGAACACGGACTCGGGCACGACACCGGCGTTGAGCGCCTCACGCAGCAGCGTGGCGCCCTCGGCGACGAAGACACCCTCAGCCTCGCGTTCCGACCGCTTCTGGACGAGACGACGCAAACGTAGGACCTTCGAGTTGCGCGCTACGAGGCCGCCGGTGCCGGGGAGGGACGTCGTCTTGCCGCTAGCTCGCGGCCTCTTCGGCCGCCTCAGGCTCGGTTGACGAAGCCGGCGCAGCGGATTCACCAGGTACCGCGACCGGCGCGGCGTCACGAGCGAGATCGACTAACGCCTTGAACGACGCGGGCTCGGTGACGGCCAGATCGGCCAACACCTTGCGGTCGACTTCGATGCCGGCCGTCTTCAGACCGTTGATAAACCGGCTGTAGCTCAACCCGTGCTGGCGGGTGCCGGCATTGATGCGCTGAATCCACAATTTGCGGAAGTCGCCCTTGCGCGCCCGCCGGTCGCGAAACGCGTAGTTGCCGGCGTGCATGACTGACTCATTGGCGGACTTGAAGCTGCGGCTCTTATTGCCGTAGTAGCCCTGGGCCTGTTCGAGAATGGCCTTGTGATGCTTCTTGGCGTGTACAGCGCGCTTGACCCTGGCCATAGCGGTTCTCCTTGATTTCTAAAAGATCTGTATGGACGGGTATTAGATGCCGAGTTGGCGCTTGATGCGGGGGACGTCGGCGGGCGACACGTCGCTTACGCGGTTCAGCCGCCGCTTCTGGTCGGGCGACTTCTTCTCAAGGATGTGGTTCATCCCCATCGAGCGACGGCGCAGCTTGCCCGTCCCGGTGATCTTGAAGCGCGCCTTGGCGCCCTTGTGGGTCTTCATCTTTGGCATCGATTTACTCCTCGGTGCTAGTTGCCGGAGCCTGAACGGGCTCGGCGGAAGGTGCTGGCGCAGCGGCTTCGCCTGAATCGGCGGAACCCGTCGTTGCCGGTTGGGCGTGGGCGGCCTGGGCCCGCTTGTCGGGGGCCAGAACCATGATCATGTTGCGGCCGTCGAGCTTGGGGCTCGACTCGACCTTGCCGACGGCAGCCACCGCTTCGGCGACGTGGTCGAGGATCTTGCGGCCCAGTTCGGGATGGGTGATCTCCCGGGCCCGGAACATGATCGAGATCTTGACTTTGTGCCCTTCAGACAGGAACCCCGCCACCTTGCGGGTTTTAGTGTCGAAGTCGCCCGTTGCAATCTTGGGCCGGTACTTCATCTCCTTGAGGCCGACGTTGGTCGACTTTCGGCGAGATTCCCGGGCTTTTTGCGAGGCTTCGAACTTGAACTTTCCGTAGTCCATGATGCGGCACACCGGCGGGTTCGCGGCGGCGGCAACTTCGACCAGATCGAGGTCCATGTCTCGGGCGATCTGCAGCGCTTCGGGAAGCGGCTTGATGCCGAGCTGGCCTCCGTCGGGGTCGACGAGACGGACTTCACGGGCCCTGATGCGATCGTTGATCCTGGGCTCGTTGGTGGCGGGCGGTGGGGCGATGGCCTCACACTCCTTGTGTGGTTGACGGGATGTACTGCGATGCAACAAAAAATGCGGACGTCGTGAAAGCAACGTCCGCATTTGCGGTTGTTCGACCCGTGCACCTTGCGGTGCGAGGGTGGGGCTGTGCCTCTCTCGAGACGGCGCCCGCTTTCATTCAGTTGTGACTTCAGCCCAAATGGACCGCCGCTACAGTACCGCAGCCGTGACCTCTTTGTGGACTCCAGGTGGCGACGAGCCGGCCAAGCGCAGCGAACCGGCGCCCGAGGAACTGACCGAAGAAGAGCTAGCCGAGCGAATGGAAGCGCTGCGCCAGCAGATCGCGACCACCCCCGTCGAGCAGATCGTGTCGCAGTCGGCGTACCAGTTCTTCGAAATCGCCGCGCTGCACTTGTCGATCGTTCCGCCGCAACTCGAACAAGCCCGACTGGCCATCGACGCGTTCGGATTGATCGTCGAGGGTCTCGAAGGGCGTCTCGGTCCCGACGGAGACACCCTCAAAGACGGCCTGGCCCAGCTGCGCATGGCGTTCGTGCAGATGACCCAGGCTGCCGACCCGCCCCCGCGACCGCACGAATAACCAGGTTTCTGCGACAAAACGTGTGAGTTAGGCGATTTCGGTGGCCTCGAGGCGGCCGCGGTGGCCGGCGGCGATGGTGAAGGTGACGGGGCGGCCGACTTCGATTTCGCGGGTGCCGTCGGCGATGGCGGTGCAGTGAAACGGATAAGCCGTGCCGTCGTCACCGGTGATCTCGCCGAGGCCCGCCGGTGAGTCGAACTGTGTGACCGTGCCGGTGGTCGTGCCGAACGTAGGCGTGCGGAGCACGGGCTCAGTGGACGATCTTGGACCGCGGCAGTTCGATGATGTCGCTGGCGCCAGCGTCCTTCAGTTCGGGGATGAGCGTGTTGATCACGTTCTTCGGCAC
>JBEEFT010000172.1:0-5241 GCA_041166225.1 Actinomycetota bacterium
CATCGACCTTTGCCGGCGCCTGACGGCCGCGGGGTGGCAACTGATGGCGACCCCCGACCGGTGGGCGCAGCACGACTGCGGTGCCTCGGCCGCGAATAACGCCGACCGCGAGCGCGCGTGGTGGGGCGGGACGATGCAGTACGCGGCGCGCTGGTGGTCGCCGGCATCGGTCGCCGCAGGCGTGGCGGCCGCGACCGTGGCGTGGGCCCGCGTCGTCGTACGCAACCCCGCGATGGCAGGTCCCGCGTGGCGCGACATGGTGACCGGACCGTTAGTACTCAGCAGGCGACCGCGATGACACGTTCCGTCGCCTTCTACCTGCCGCAGTACCACCCGATCCCCGAGAACGACGAGGCGTGGGGCACCGGCTTTACCGAGTGGACGAACGTACGCGGCGCCACGGCGCGCTTCGCCGGCCACCACCAGCCGCACGTCCCCGGTGAACTCGGCTACTACGACCTGCGCGACGGCGTCACGCGCAACGCGCAGGCCGAACTGGCGCAGGCGCACGGGATCGATGCATTTTGTTACTACCACTACTGGTTCGGGGGACGACGTCTGCTCCAGCAGCCCTTCGAGGCGGTGCTCGAGTCGGGCGAACCGGGTCTGCCTTTCATGCTGTGTTGGGCCAACGAACCGTGGACGCGCAGCTGGTCGGGCAAAGGCGGCAGCGTCTTGGTCGACCAGCAATACGGCGCGGCCGACGACCTGGCGCACATCCGCGCGTTGCTGCCCGCCTTCGCAGACGCGCGCTACGTGCGTCACGACGACAAACCCGTGTTCCTCGTGTACCGCGCCGGTGACCTGCCCGATGCGCGTCGTACTACCGACATGTGGCGCGAGGAAGCGGCGCGCGCCGGCATCGGTGAACTGTTCCTGTGCCGCGTCGAGAGTGGCCCAGGCGAACGCTGCGACCCGACCCGCCTGGGCTTCGACGCCGCGGTTGACTTTCGGCCGGACTGGAAGTCGTTGCGGCCCTCCTGGTCGGAGATGGCGATGCGCCGCGTCGGCCACCGTCTGGGGGTGCTCGAGTCGCCGTATCGGCGCGAAACGCGCGTGTCCTACGACCGCCTTGTGAGCGAAGCGCTGACCAATCGGGCCGACGGCTACAAGCGGTTCCCGTGCGTAGTGCCGTCGTGGGACAACACGGCGCGCCGCCGTTTCGGCGCCGTCGTTGTCGAAGGATCGACACCCCAGCTCTACGGCGCGTGGGTTGAGGCGGCTCTCCGCGCCCAGCCCGATCTGCTGTTCGTGAACGCGTGGAACGAGTGGGGTGAAGGCTGCCACCTCGAGCCCGACGAAAAGTGGGGACGCGGGTACCTCGAAGCGCACCGCGCCGCAGTAATGGCTGCATCGAGCGTCCGATGAGGATTGCGCTGTACCACAACCTGCCGCCGGGAGGTGCGCTGCGCTACATGCGCGAAGTTGTAGCGCGATCGGCGCGCGATCACGATTACACCGAGTTCACGCCGTCGTACGCCGAGCGCGAGTGGGCGCTGCGCCCGCTCACGAACGCGATGGCAGTGGCGCGCCAGGAGCGGCGGATCGCCGCCGAGATCGACGCCGGCGGTTTCGACGTGGCGTTCGTCCACGGTTGCCGTGTGATGCAGGCTCCCGGTGTGCTGTCGATGCTTGCGACCCCCTCGCTCTACATGATTCAAGAGCCGCGGCGTCGCACGGTTGAGACGGGGTATCGCCCGGGCGCACAGACGCGCACGGGGTTCGCGCGCGCCGCGTGGTCGGTTGGCCGCGTTGGTTATGACACCGTGCTCGGTCGGCGTGATCGCAAAGCGGCGGCGGCGGCGACGGCGCTCGCGTGCAACTCGCTGTTCTCCGCGGAAAACATTTCGCGCGTCTACGGGCGGGACGCGATCGCGTGTTACGCCGGCGTCGATATCGAGCGGTTCTTCCCGGACCCGAGCTCCTCGCCGTCGCGTTCGTTCTACCTGAGTGTCGGCGCGCTTGACGCGAGCAAAGGCCACGATCTCGCGATCGAGGCAATCAGCCGGCTGAACGGCACGAACCGCCTGCCACTGGTCGTCGTGGGCTCGCGCTCGGATCCCGAAGCCGCCGACGCACTCGAAGCGCAGGCCCGCGGCGCAGGCGTCGACCTTCGCGTGCGGACGTCGGTTAGCGACGACGAGCTCGTCGGCCTCTACCGAAACGCGGCGGCTGCGCTGTGCTTGGCGCGGCTCGAACCGTTCGGGCTAACCGTCCACGAAGCGGTCGCCTGCGGTACACCCGTGGTTGCGGTGCGCGAGGGCGGGTTCCGCGAGACCTTGGTCGAAGGCGTCAATGGCTTGGGCGCGGAGCGCAACGCCACGTCGGTGGCCGACGCGATCGCGCGCCTCGGCACGCTGGGCCTGACGAATGACGCCGGCGCCCTCCACGCTCAGGCGGCGCAGTGGACGTGGGATCTCACCGCCAAGCGGCTCAACGAGTTGCTCGAAGCCGCGGCGGCGACTCGATGAGCCAAACCGTCGCGGTCGGCACGACACCGCGCGCGATCCGACTGTCGGTCGGCGGCACAACGATCGCCACGTTGCTCGGATACGCGTGCAACCTCGTGCTGGTGCCGGCGCTGCTGCGCGACATTGGTCCCGGTCTGTACGGAACGTGGGCGACCATCGCGTCGCTGCTGGCGGTCGGAGGCCTCGCCGACGCCGGCGTGCGCACCGAGATTGTCCGGCGGGTCGGGGCGGCGCGCGGCGCGGCCGACGATGCCGGCGTTGTTGCCGCCGTCAACCGGGGTGTATCCCTCCTGGCCGTGTTCGCGCTGGGCCTTGTCGTTGTCGGCGCAGTCGGTGCGCCCGCCATGCGGGCCTTTGCGTTCCCCACCGGCGTTGCGGGCTACTCCGGCGCCGCCCTCGACTGGCTAATTCGCGGCACGTTCCTACTGCTCGCCGTCGAACTCGTCGTCAACGGCCACTTTGCCGTGCTGCGCGGCTTGCAGCGCGGCGACGCGGAAGCACTCGCGATCGCGCTGTCCGCGCCTGTCGGCGTCGTCGCGACCCTCGGCGGCGTCGTCGCCGGGTGGGGCCTGTGGGCGTTGCTGGTGGGGGGCGTGGCACAACTCGCAGTACAAGTCGGCGTGCAGACAATCGCCACGACGCGGCTGGTGCCCGCGTTGCGGTTCCGCCTGGTTCGGATCGATCGAGCCACAGCGCGCGGGTTCGCCGTGCTCGGCGGCCTCGCTCTCATCGCCCAGATCGGCGACGTCGTCGACACGCAGTGGGACAAGGTCGTGCTTGCTCGATACGTCGGCACCGCGGCCGTCGCGTCATTTCAGATCGGGACGACCCTCGTGCTGCAGGCGAAGGTGCTGGCGCTCATACCGATCGCGCCGATGCTGGTGGCCGTCGCCGAGCTTCGCCACGTCGAGCGCGAACGACTCGACGAACTGTGCCGTCAACTGGGCCAGGTGGGTGCGGTCGCCGGCGCAACCGTTCTTGGCGCGGTGTTCGTCTTCGCGCCCGCTTTCATTCACTTGTGGCTCGGCAGCAACGCGTCGGCTTCTGCGATCGACGCGTGCCGTATCTTCGTGATCGCCGTGGCGATCAACCTGTGGTGCGCACCGCTTGCCTTCCGAGCCCTGGGCCACGCATGGCCCGGCGTCACCGCCGTGAGCGCGGGCGTGAACATGGCGGTCAACGGTGTGGCCAGCCTCGCGCTCACGTTCCATCTCGGCTTCCGCGGTCCGCTGATCGGGTCGATCGTGGGCAACGTGGCGGGCGCCGCCGCGTTAGCGATCGTCATGCGCCGCCGCTTGGGTGCTGAATGGCAGCGTCCGCCGATGCTGCCGTACGCGGCGGGTGCGCTTATGGCCGCGCTCGCAATTGGTCTCGGAGCTGACGGCGTGGCCTCGTGGCCGGCACTGGTCGGATTTGGTGCGCTCTGGGCCGCTGTTGCCGGTCCGGTAATCGCGCTGTCCGCCGGCATGCGACGCCGTGATGTCACTGCGTTGGTGCATTCGTGACGAGTCGATTCGGCCGCCTTCGTGATCGTGCGTTACGTCCGCTGTACGAACACCAGGAGCGGATGCAACTGCTCGCAGGGAGTGCTGAGGCGCGCAGCGTGCGCGCACTGGGTCCCGACCAGTTCCGCGAGTCAGAGTTCGGCGTGTTCTCGCAGTGGGGTGAGGACGGCATCATCCAGTTTCTGCTCGCGCACGTGCCGATCGCAGACCGAGCCTTCGTCGAGTTCGGCGTCGAGGACTACCGCGAAGCGAACACGCGCTTCTTGTTGCAGCACGACTACTGGGCGGGGTTGATCCTCGACCGCGGCCAGGATCACGTGGAGTACGTCGAACGATCGGGCCTCGCGTGGCGCCACACCATCGAGGCACGGTCGTCGTTCCTGGACTGCGACAACATCAACCAAGTGATCGCTGACGGAGGCATGCGAGGCGACATCGGCTTGCTGTCCGTCGACGTCGACGGCAACGACTATTGGTTGCTTGACGCGATCGACGTCGTCGCGCCGCGCATTCTCGTCGCGGAGTACAACAGTTTGTTCGGACCGACCGCGTCGGTCACCGTGCCCTACGACCCGGGGTTCGATCGGCGCACCGCGCACGGCAGCGGGCTCTACTACGGCGCGTCGCTTACGGCGCTGACAAAGGCGGCCGAGCGCAAGGGGATGTCGCTCGTGGGGTGCAACCGCGCCGGGGTGAACGCGTTCTTCGTGCGCTCTGATCTGGTGGGCGACATACCGACGCGCACACCGCACGAAGCGTTCGTCGAACGCCAGCACCGCGAGGCGCGCGCCGCTGACGGCGCACTGCTCTATACGTCGGGCGCTGAGGCACAGCGAGCGTTGATCGCAGGCGCTCCTCTCGTAACGATCTGACCGCCAGCTGCGTTAGTGCGGCGTGGAAAGCGCCGCACAGCGCGCCGGTGTTCCCGGCTCGAAGTCGTAGACCGCCCAACCGGAGCCTCGCGCAACCACCGGATAGGACTGCAGCGCCTCTGCGAGGTCTGGTTGTTCGCGCGTCACCGAATCGTCCGTGACCACCGCGAAGCGAATACCGCTGCGCCGGTATCGGCGCAGTCGAACCGACGCCGACGGCTGACGGTGGCCCTGCAATTCCGAGAGTGACTGATCGGCCCGCGTCGGCCATGCGACGCCGCCGACGTCGCCGTAGTACTGCTCAAGAACTCCGTACACGGGCGTGACCATCAGCAGGTGAAGGTCATGGCATACGCGTGGCCCAATGGCGCGAGCGCGCGCTATTTCGGCCAC
>JBEEFT010000173.1:0-13458 GCA_041166225.1 Actinomycetota bacterium
GATGCGAGGTTGGCGTCGATGGTGTCTTTCTCTTCGCCGCTTACCTTGTCGCCGTTGTCGGCCAGCATCTTCTCGGTTTGGTACACGAGCGAGTCGGCGTTGTTGCGGACCTCGGCCTCTTCGCGACGGCGCCGGTCTTCCTCGGCGTGCGCCTCGGCGTCCTTCACCATCTGCGAGATGTCGTCTTTGTTCAAGGAGGACTGACCGGTGATGGTCATCGACTGTTCCTTGTTCGTGGCGCGGTCTTTCGCCGACACGTGCACGATGCCGTTGGCATCGATGTCGAAGGTGACTTCGATCTGGGGTACGCCGCGCGGCGCCGGCGGCAGGTCGACGAGCTGGAACTTGCCGAGCGTCTTGTTGTAGCTGGCCATCTCGCGCTCGCCTTGCAGGACGTGGATCTCCACGCTCGGCTGCATGTCTTCGGCAGTGGTGAACACCTCGGTGCGGCGCGTCGGGATCGTGGTGTTGCGCTCGATGAGCTTGGTCATGATGCCGCCCTTGGTCTCGATGCCAAGTGACAGCGGCGTGACGTCGAGCAGCAGCACGTCCTTCACGTCGCCCTTGAGCACGCCGGCCTGCACGGCGGCGCCGATCGCGACGACCTCGTCGGGGTTGACGCCCTTGTGCGGCTCGCTACCGGTGAGCTTCTGGACGAGTTCCTGCACGGCGGGCATGCGGGTGGAACCACCCACGAGCACAACGTGGTCGATCTCACCGAGGGTCAGCCCGGCGTCTTTGATCGCCTGCTCGAACGGGCCGCGGCACTTCTCGACCAGGTCCGCAGTGAGCTCTTGAAACTTGGAGCGCGTGAGCTTGAGGTCGAGGTGCTTGGGCCCGTCGCTCGTGGCGGTGATGAAGGGCAGGTTGACCGTTGTTTCCTGCACCGAACTCAGCTCGATCTTGGCCTTCTCGGCCGCTTCCTTCAGGCGCTGGACCGCCATCTTGTCGACGGACAGGTCGACGCCTTCGGTGTTCTTGAACTCGGTGACCAGCCAGTCCATAACGCGCTGGTCCCAGTCGTCGCCGCCGAGGTTGGTATCACCGTGGGTGCTCTTGACTTCGAACACGCCCTCGCCGATTTCGAGCACCGACACGTCGAAGGTGCCGCCGCCGAGGTCGAACACCAGAACGGTGTGGTCTTCGCCGCCCTCCTTGTCGAGGCCGTAGGCCAGCGCAGCCGCCGTGGGCTCGTTGATGATGCGCAGCACCTCGAGGCCCGCGATCTGACCCGCTTCCTTGGTTGCGGTGCGCTGCGCGTCGTCGAAGTACGCGGGAACCGTGATCACCGCTTGGCTGACGGTGTCGCCCAGGTACGCCTCGGCGTCGCGCTTGAGCTTCTGCAGGATGCGGGCGCTGATCTCCTGAGGCGTGTACGCCTTGCCGTCGATGTCGATGGTCCAGCCGGTGCCCATGTGGCGCTTGACGGAGCGGATCGTGCGATCAGGGTTCGTGATGGCTTGGCGCTTGGCGACCTCGCCTACGAGCACCTCACCGCTCTTGGAGAAGCCGACGACGGACGGAGTAGTCCGCGCGCCCTCGGCGTTGGGGATAACCGTCGGCTCGCCTGCTTCCAGGACGCTGACGACGCTGTTGGTTGTACCGAGGTCGATTCCGACGGCCTTAGGCATGTGGTGCTCCCTTTGCTGGTTTCAGATCTTGTGTTGCCCACTTCGAGCAACGTTCGGACACGAACTATACAAAGTTGATATGGACTTTGTCAACTTTTCTGCTCGTGGATATGACGGGTCGCCCAGCCGATCACCATTTCCGTAGACAGATAGCCGTCATGTGGCCCGTTACCAGCACTTTCGAGATGCTCCAGCAACTTTCGCTTGATCGCAGCGAGGTGGTTGTCGAGCGTCGACGCGGTGACCCCGAGCCGGTGTGCGACCCGCGAGCGGGTGTCGGGCCGGTGCGCCAGCTCGCTCAATACGCCCGATTCGGCCTTGGTCAGCGTGGCCCAAAGCGCCGACCCGTCGCCCTCGGCGGCGCGATCCCGGATCTGGGCCGTCGCGCCCGCGGGCAATTCGATGGTCTCGGTGCGGCCGTCGGCGTAGGTGATCACGACCTCCACCGCGCAAGTGTGCCTGGCGCGATCGCGCCATGGTCGGGGTGCCGACGCGTCCGTAGGGTGCCGGCATGGCTGTGATCGGAGCGGAACTCGCATCGTTGACCCGGCTCGAGGCCGCCGTGGCCCAGCAACGCGCCGCCCTCGAGCAACTGCGAGCATCGCTCGCGAACCAGATCGCCGCTACCGAGTGGACAGGCCGGGCCGCCGATCGTTTCCGCGCCACGTGGGCCGAAGAGCACGAACCGGCGCTGCGCCGCCTCGAAGCGGCGCTCCAAGAAGCATCGGTCGAAGTGGCGCACAGACGCGCCGCGCTCGAGGCCGCCGGCGCATGAACCCCGCAGGCGCCACCGAGCTGCATGCGACCGCGGTGCTGTTCGACGACCGCGCCGCGCGCCTCGAAGCCGCCGCCGACGTGCTTGCGGCGCGGGCGGCCACTGCGACGTGGGCCGGGCCGGCCGCGGATCGGTTCCGGTTGTTGATGGTCGAGCGGCGCACCGAGTTGCGCAATGGGGCGCTGGCACTGCGCGACGCCGCGCACGCGATGCGGGCGGCGGCCGTATGACCCGAGTGGTCATCGACCCCAACGAACTCGCGGCGCTCAGCGCGCTGTGCCGCAACACCTCGTACGACATCGCCGGTATCGCGACCGAAGCACTCCATCGCATGGATCACGTCGCCAGCGTCGCCGGCGCCGACGCGCTGCGCGTGCGCCCGCTCGTCGACCACGCGGCCCAACTGTTGCACCGGGTGGCTGCGCAACTCGACGACGACGCGCTCGCCGTAGCCACGCTCGGCCAGCGCGGTGCGTCGGCCGACGCGCTTGGCGAGCTCGGCGGCAACGAACACTCGCTACTCACACGCTTCAACCGGGGGGATACGCCATGACCGCGCTACACGCCACCGCCATCGACGAGCTCTGCCACACGCTCGGCCTCCGCACGCCGATCGGCGTCATGGCCGGCCTCCATCTCGAACCTCACACTGCTAGTGCAGATACATACAGTGATAGTGAGAACGAGCAGTTAGCAGCGCCGGGGGCGGCGTTCACGGACGAGCAGCTCACTGCGCTCGGCGTGCTCGCGCAGCCCGACGCGATCGCGGTGGTGACCCAATGGCCTGCGCCCCAGCCCTTCGCGGCACCGGTGCCCACCGTGCGCGTGCTGGCGACGCGTGGACCGTGGCTGGCCGAGCACGTGATCGAAGGCGACGCCCATCATCTCCACGCCGCAGACGCCGACAACGCGGCGCTGCTACTGCTCGACCGGTGCGGCTTCGTCGAGCCGGACCACAGCACCACGGCCGCCGCCATCGACGTCTCGCTGTCGTCGTATCGCCGCATGACCGAGTTGGTGCGCGCCGGCGACCGGCGGCGCGCCGTGGCTGCGCTTGTCGCCGACGGCGCCAATCCCGCGGTAGCCACAGCGCTCGTATACGCGGTTGCGGTCGGGCGGGTCGACGTCGCCGGTCTCGGCGCCGACGGGCATCGATTCGTGGGGTGCGACCTTGCAGTGGCCGGCGACGCGTCAACGGGCCGGTGGATCGTGCCCGCCGCGCACCACGTCGACGCCGCACCAAAGCACGCATACCGCCACCCGTCGTGCGCCGGCCTCGACGCGTTTGGGGCGTCGTCGGGGAACCTGCGCGTGATCGTCGAGCGCGTCGGCACCGACGCGTTGCACGACGAACTCGCGCTCATCTTCGGCGCCGTCTAGGCACGCCTTGTCCGCCACAAACCTTCGCAAACCCGTCGCCTCATCGCGTTGGGTCTTGTGGACCTCGCTCGCTGCTGCGGCCCTGGTGATGGTCCACACGGTGTCGTGGGACGTCGTGCGCTACCACGACGGAGGCTTCATCGCGGACTCGGCGCGGTTGGTCGGCGTCGGCACCACCAAGGCGAACTTGTTCGGGCTCTCGCTCGTAGCGGACATGTTCGGCAGTTACCTCCTGACGGTTCCCGCGACCGTCGTGTTGTGGCGCCAACTTCGGGCCGACTCGCCGCATGACCTGGTGGACGTGCTGGCGCTAGGCGGCGTTGCCTACGGCCTGATCGGTGCGGTCACCGCGGCCGCGTTGGCAACTGCGGGCCCGCCCTTGATTCGTCAGTTCGCCGGCGGCTCAGCGCTGACGTCGGCCCGGACCGTGTTCGCGTCGGACATCCACGCCGCGCTGGGCGTTTTTCAGATTCCCGTGGTGCTCAGCGGCGGAACGTGGTGGCTGGGCTCGGGGCTGCTCGTACGTCGCCGGTGGAAGTGGTTCGGCACGTATTCCGCTGCGTTCGGAGCCATATCGATCGGCGCGGGAGTCCTGAAAGCGCTCGGCGCGAACCTCGATCTCGCCGTCCCCGCCACGCTGGTGTTTGCGCCAATCGCGATCTGGATCGGCTGGCTTGGTTTGTGTATTTCGAAGGGGTCGGATCTGACGCCCCTGGCGTAGCTTGGCGCCGTGCAAGACCCGTCTCACGCCACCCGCATACAGCGGATCAAGAAGTCGGCGGAATACCAATTCCTCACACTGCTGACCCGGGTCGACCCGGCGGTCGGAACGCTGTGGTGGCTGTTGATCGCGCTGCGCTCGGCGCTGCCCTCGCTGTTCGCGATTTCAATGGGTGCGCTGATCACGGCCGTCAACGGAGGCCACCCGCTCGGCGCATCGCTGTACGCGCTCGGGGGCCTGTTCATCGCAATGCAGACGCTGCCGCCCGTGCATTCGGCGGTCTCGGCCAACCTGGCCGCGAAGACCACCACCTACCTGCACGACTTGTTGCTCGAGGCGTCGTTGGCGCCCGCGGGCATCGCACATCTCGAGCGTCCCGACGTCAACGACCGCCTCGCCCAAGCGCGTGACTTCGACCTCGGCGTCACCGGTCCCGCGCTCACGACGTCGTTGCCGCGAATCGCCGATGGCTTCGTCGAGATCGGGGGAGGGGTCGGACTGGCGGTGGTGCTGTTCACGTACCACTGGTGGGCACCGATCCTCGCCAGCTTCGGCTGGCTGTGGAGCCACCGGCTCCTGCGCAAGAGCTCGGTGTGGAAGGCGTGGGAAGACCCGGCGGTGGTCGACGAACTGCGCCACGTGAACTACGCGTACACGCTCGCTGTGCGCGCGCCGGCGGCCAAGGAAATCCGGTTGTTCGGCCTGGCCGACTGGACCGTCGACCGTTACTTCACCCGCCGCAAACGCATGGTCGAACTCACCATCAAGGCGCGCGCGTTGAAGAAGTGGCCGATCACCGTCGCCGTCGTGGCAATCGTCGGCGGCAACGTGTTGCTGTTCTGGTCGCTGGCCCACGACGCGTCGGCACATCGCCTCGCGATCGGCTCGGTCACCGTGTTCGCGCAGGCCGCACTCGGCGCCAGCGCGCTGGCCTTCGGCGAAGTCGACTGGTGGTTCCGCCAGGGCTCACAGTCGGTGCCGGTCGTGCTCGACCTCGTCGACGATCTGCGCAACACCGATGCATTGATCGCGGAAGGCAAAACGCCGGTCGGCGACGCCCCACAAGACGCGATCGTGTTCGACAACGTGTCGTTCAGCTACCGCGGCGGCGCGCCGATTTTCGACGGGCTGTCGCTGCGGATCCCGGCGGGAACGTCGATCGCAGTTGTCGGCCAAAACGGCGCCGGCAAGACCACCCTCGCCAAGTTGTTGTGCCGCCTGTACGACCCGACGGAGGGCGCGATCCGCGTCGACGGCACCGACCTGCGCGAGCTCGACCTCGCGCAGTGGCGTATGCAACTGGCCGCCGTATTCCAGGACTACGTCCGTTACGAGTTGCCGCTGGCCGACAACGTGGCGCCCATAGGTGGCAGCGCACACAGCATCGAGCGGGCGCTGCACGACGCGGGTGCCGACGGCCTCGCGTCGGTGGACACCGTGTTGTCGCGTGCCTACGCGGGCGGCACCGACCTGTCCGGCGGCCAGTGGCAACGGGTGGCGCTGGCCCGGGCCCTGCACGCGGTGCAGGCCGGCGCGGGAGTAGTGCTACTCGACGAGCCCACGGCGCAGCTCGACGTGCGGGGCGAAGCCGAGATCTTCGACCGCATCCTCGAGGCGACCAAGGGCCGCACCACCATCCTCATCTCGCATCGCTTCGCCACCGTGCGTCACGCCGACCTGATCTGCGTGCTCGAGCAAGGCAAGGTCGTCGAGCTCGGCACCCACGACGAGCTGATCGACAAGCGCGGCCGCTACCACACGATGTTCGAACTTCAGGCCGCGCGCTTCGAAGAGCCTGGCTTTACCGGCGATCCCGATACTGAAGCCGATGCGGTCGAGGAGGTGACGGCCTGATGATGCGCGGTATCCCTCCCAAGCGCGAAGACGCCGACCTGCCGAGCATGCCCGCGTCGCTGCTGCACTCGCTCAAGTTCGCGTACGGCGCCGAACCGATGCTGCTCGTGGTGTCGTTCGTGTTCACGATCGGCGGTTTGGTGCCCGAAGCGCTGGCTGCGTTGTGGCTGCGCGTGTTGCTGCATGGCATCACGTCGGGCAACAGCAGCGAGACGTTGCGCGCCGCGATCGGGTTGGCCGTAACCGGTGGCACCGGCTGGTTGCTGCGCACGGTCGGCTCTCGGTTCACGGCAATCTTCAGCGACCGCATTGCGCTCGCCGTCGAAACGCACGTAGCGCGGCTTCAGGCCGGTGTGTCGACGATCGAGCACCACGAGCGCCCCGACTACCTCGATCGTCTCCAGATACTGCACGACCACTCCTTCCTGCTGAACCACATCTATCCGTCTCTGATGCAGTACGTCGGTTCTGCGGCGCGGTTGTTGATCACCGTCGGGCTCTTGATGTCGATCAGCCCCGTGCTCGGCCTGCTCGTGTTGTTCGCGATACCCACCATCACCGTCACCACCAGGCGCGCCGGGGCCGAGCGCCACGCCGAGGAAGGCGCCGCGCCGAACGTGCGCCTCGCCCGTCATTTCTTCGAGCTCGGCACCACGCCGGGCGCGGCGAAGGAACTGCGCGTGTCGTCGGCCGAGTCCGTTATCGCCGGCCGCCGCCGCGACGCGTTCGCCGCCGGGTACCGACCGGTCGCGCACGAGCGATGGGTCACGGCGTGGCAGAGCGGTGCGGCCTGGCTGTTGTTCGGCTCCGCCTACATCGCGGCGGTGTCCTTCGTCGCCCACCGCGCCAACACCAGTTCCGGCGACGTCGTGCTCACGCTTGCGGCCGGGGCCGCGCTGTCGCGTTATTTGGGCGCGACGGTCGGACAAACCGAGTTCCTGCGCTGGAACATCGAAGCGGCGCAACGCCTGTTGTGGCTCGAGCGCTACGTCGGCTCTCGTTCAGGACTGGGCCAAGGTACGGCTCCGTCGGTGATACGTGAAGGCATCACGTTCGACCACGTCTCGTTCGCGTACCCCGCGACCGACGCGCTCGTGCTCCACGACGTGAACCTCACGCTGCCCGCGGGTTCGGTGGTCGCGATCGTCGGCGAGAACGGAGCCGGCAAGTCGACCTTGACCAAGTTGTTGTGCCGCCTCTACGACCCCACGGAAGGACGGATCACGATCGACGGCGTCGACCTCGCCACCGTCGATCCGACCTCTTGGCGCGAGCGGCTCGGCGGCGCGTTCCAAGACTTCTTCCGTTTCGAATTCCTCGCCGCCAACAGCGTGGGCGTCGGCGATCTGCCGCGGCTCGACGAACGGCCCGCGGTCACCAAGGCGGTGCAACGCGGCGGTGCCGTCGACGTCGTCGAACACCTGCCGGCCGGTCTCGACACGCAGCTCGGGCCGAGCTGGCGTGACGGCAAAGACCTCAGCTTCGGCCAGTGGCAAAAGCTCGCGGTCGCCCGCGGGTTCATGCGCGACCAACCACTGCTGTGCGTGCTCGACGAGCCCACCGCGGCACTCGACGCGGAAACCGAACACCAGCTCTTCGAACGCTTCGCCGAATCATCGCGAGCCGCGGCCGACGACGGACGCATCACGGTGCTCGTGTCGCATCGCTTCTCGACGGTGCGTATGGCCGACCTAATCGTCGTGCTCGACGGCGCCCGCGTCGCGGAGTTCGGCGACCATGAAACCCTCATGGCCAACAAGGGGCTCTACGCGGAGCTCTACGGCATTCAAGCCGCCGGTTACCGCTAGCTGGCGCTCGGTGTGCCCGAAGTCACGTTGAGTGACCGCACCCGACCTGTCACACTCTTGCTCGCTAACCGGGGCACGGAATGGGGACACTGATGAGAATTCGCACGTTGATCACGGGCGCGGTCGCGACCGCGCTTGTGGGCGCAGGTTTGTTGGCTACGTCGGCCAAGGCGGCTGACGACCCGTTCGACGCAAACGTCGGGGGCGGCGTTGCGGGCATTCAAGCCACGGTCAACATCTACTCGCCGACCATCTTCAACAACGTCAACAACAACGACTACGCAACGCTCACCGTCGTGACGCCTCGCGTCGAATTGGGCAAGAACGGCGGCAAGAAGGACGCGAGCGTGGTCAACAAGGCCGTGGGCCCGGTGTCGGTCAAGGCGATCTCCGAGACGATCAGGGGCAACCGAACGGGCCTGCCGTACGCGACCGCGCGCAGCGTGCTCACCGGCATCAGCATCGGTGCAACGAAGATCGGCGCCCTCGATGTGAACTGCACCTGGGATCGCGACGGTGCCCGCGGCTCGACCACGCTCGTCGAGGCCAACGGCACGAAGAACGCGCCGGCGCCCAACACCGAGCGCGTGATTCCCGGGCTCGGAACGCTCGTGCTCAACGAGCAGTTCATCGACGACTACTACGACGAGAATCCCCCCGATTCGGGTGTGTACACCCACTACCAAGTGATCTACGTCTACGGCGCCCACCTCTACCTCACGGCCGATGCGCAAGAGATCTACAACACAGCCGACGTGATTCTCGGTTTCACCAGCTGCGACCCCGTGCGGTTGCCGAGCCTGAGCGGCCTCAAGCTCGGGCAAACTTCCACCTAGTAGACAAACGTCAGTGGCTCCCGACGCACGCGAAGCGGCACCGCTTCCTACGTCGGGAGCTTTGACATTTCTGTTCACCGATATCGAGGGCTCCACGCGCAAAGCGCACGAGCTGGGCGATAACTGGTTCGAGGTACTGCAAGCGCATCACGACGTGCTTCGCCCGGTGTTCGCCGCGTTCGGTGGGGTTGAAGTGAGCACCGCGGGCGACTCGTTCTTCCTCGTGTTCGAAGACGCGCCGCGCGCAATCGAAGCGGCGGTCGCGATGCAGCGCGCGATCGCCGCGCACGACTGGTCGCCCAGCCCGCCCGTGAAGGTCCGGATGGGCATGCACACCGGGCTCGCCCGTTTCCGCGACGACGACTACGCGGGGCTCACGGTTCACGCCGCTTCGCGCGTCGAGTCGGCCGCCGCGGGCGCGCAAGTGCTGCTGACCCAAGCCACCCTCGATGCCGCCGCCGGCCTCGTGCCGGACGAGATCGGCGTGCTCGACCTCGGGTTCCACCGACTCAAGGATTTGCCGTCGGAACTCCGGATCTACCAGGTGACCGCCGACGGGCTCGAGCGGGAGTTCCCGCCCGTACGCGGCATCGACGTCGTGCGAAACAACGTGCCGATCCCGCCGTCGAGCTTCATCGGACGCAGGGCGGTTCTGACGCGACTTCACCAGATGCTCGATGACGACCGGCTGGTCACGATCGTCGGGCCTGGTGGCACCGGCAAGACCCGGGTGTCGCTCCGGCTGGCGACTGAACGGCTCCATCGCCACCCCGACGGGGTCTGGTTCGTCGAACTCGATCCGGCGCGCGACGAGATCGGCGTCGTCACGGCGTTCGCGTCGGTTCTGGGGGTGAGAGACGAAGGCGACCAGCCGCTGCTCGACACAGTTATCGACGCGGTCCGTGCCACGAACGTGTTGTTCGTGATCGACAACTGCGAGCACGTCATTGACGATGTGGCGCGCGTGGTCGAGCAGATCCTGCGCAGCGGCCCCGGCGTTCGCGTACTCGCGACGAGCCGCGAAGCAATACAGATCGCGGGCGAACGCACATGGCCACTCGCCCCGCTTACGGTCGACGACGACGATCCGGCCTCGAGTGAAGCCGTGCAGCTCCTGCTCGATCGAATCAATCGCGTACAACCCGACTTCGAAATGACCGACGCCGTAGTGCCGGCGCTGGCGACGATCGCGCGCCGGCTCGACGGCCTCCCCTTGGCACTCGAACTTGCAGCCGCGAGCGCGTCGAGCCTGTCGCTCGACGACGTCGCCCAACAGCTCGACGATCGCTTCGAGCTCTTGACCGGCGGCAGCCGGACCGCGCTCGATCGGCAGAAGACGCTGTGGGGCGCAATCGACTGGAGCTACGGGCTGTTGGACGACGAACAGCGCGCCGTGTTTCGTCGGCTCGGGGTGTTTCCGTCGGAGTTCGACTTCGGGGTGGCCGAGGAAGTCTGCGGTGAAGGCGAGCCCGATTTTGCCGACGACTTGCACGTGTTGATGCGTAAGTCGCTGGTCGCGGAGTCGCCATCAACGCGGCTGCGCCTGCTCGAATCGATTCGCGCGTACGCCCGAGAGCGGCTCCGTGAGCAGGGAGAGTTCGCTGCCTTCGCAGAACGCCACGCCCGCCACTTCGTGGGAGCCGTCACCGAGCACGAGATACAAGACGCGGAGTGGGTGGACACGATTCACGAGGATCTCGCCGCTGCACTGCGTTGGGGCGCCGATCACGATCAAACCCTTCAGCTTCAAGCGCTCGTCGAGTTGCAGCAGTTCTGGATTCGCAAGGGCCGCTGTTCCGAGGGACGGGCCGTCACGGCGGCCGTGCTCGACCAAACCACGGACCTTCGCATCAAGCCGCGCCGCAGCGCGCTCGGGCGCGCATCAGAGCTGGCCGCGGCGCAAGGTGACCTGGTCGCGGCGCGCTCGTACCTCCAGCAAGCCGTCGAGCTCGTGGGCGAGATCGACACCGCCGAGGACCGCCAGATCGCCTTCGGCGACCTCGGAGAGATCGCACTGAACGACGGCGACTTCGAAACCGCTCAAGCGTTGTACCGGCAGTCCCTCGAAGCGGCTCGCGCGTTCGACAACAAGGAGGCCATCGCGTTGTGCTTGTCTCACATGGCCCAAGTCGCGTGCCTCCGCGGTGATTTGGCTGCCGCGTGGAATCACGGTGTCGATGCACTCGAAGCGGCGCGCAAACTCGAATGGCACGACCTCGAGCTTTCAATGGCGGCGGTGATCGGCGATGTCGCACGGCGCCGCGGCGACCTCGACGACGCGCGGCGCATCTACTCCGATGCCATGGACGCGGCGCGTAAAGGCGAGAACCGTCAGGCGCTGCTCTACGCGCTGTTCGGTCTCGCGCTCGTCGAGCTCGACGACGACGCCGCGACGGTGGCGGCGCCGTTGCTGCGCGAGTCGCTCGTACTGGGAACCGCTCTCGGCGCCCAGGAGGACGTCGCCGAAAGCCTCGACGCCGCGGCGCTGGTCGCAGACAAGCTCGGCAAACCGGCGCTGGGCTGCCGCTTGCTCGCCGCGACGGACGCGTTGCGCGTTCGGTTCGGGTTCTCGCCGCTCACGCTGGGCGCCGCTGCACTTGAGGAACTCACCGCGACGATCAAGACGAACTGCGGCACCGACGCTGAGTCGTCGTGGACCGACGGTGCCGCGTGGGCCGTTGACGACGCGGTTACGGCGGCCGTCGAGTTTCTCGACGGCGTTACGTCTGACGGATGAGGTCGGCGGTACGGGCCGCGTCGAATCGCGCTTCTACGTCAGGCCAGTTCACGACGTTCCAGATGGCGTCGAAGTAGTCGGCCTTACGGTTCTCGTATTGCAAGTAGTACGCGTGCTCCCACGCGTCGATCGCCAGTAGCGGGATCGTGCCCTGACCGTGGTTGCCCTGATGGTCGTGGGCCTGCTGCACGACGACCCGGCGGGCGAAGGGCTCCCACGAGGCGAGCGCCCAGCCTGAACCCTGCACGGTCGCGGCCGCCTCGGTCATCTGCTTGCGAAAGTTCTCGAAGCCGCCGAACGTGTCCGTGAGCGTGGTGGCCAGCGCGCCATCGGGCTCGCCGCCGCCGTTGGGCGACAGGTTCGTCCAGAAGATCGAGTGCAGCACGTGGCCCGACACGCTGAAGGCCAGGTTGCGTTCGAGCATCGCAATGGTGGCGAAGTCGTCGTTGGTGCGGGCACTGTCGAGCTTTTCGAGCGCAGTGTTCGCGCCCTTCACATACGCAGCGTGATGGTTGTCGTGGTGCAGCTCCATGATGCGGGCGCTGATGTGCGGCTCAAGCGCGGCGTAGTCGTACGACAGGTCGGGCAGGGCGTAAATCTCAGAAGACATGGTGTGGTCGTACCCGTGGCGCAGACCGCTAGTCGGGGACGACGCCCATCCGACCGGAGCGGAAGTCGTCGAAGGCCTGCTGCAACTCGGCTCGCGTGTTCATCACGAACGGGCCCTGCCAGGCAACGGGTTCACCGATCGGGCTGCCACCGAGGATCAACACGTCGAGCGCGGGGTGGCGACTCTCTTGCACTTGATCCGCCGCGACCACCACGGGCCCCTCACGGTTGGGCTCGAGCACGGCGAGCTGGCCGGTGCGCAAGGGCTGGCGGTCGGGACCGACCGTGCCGTCGCCGTTGAGCACGTAGACGAGCGCGTTGAAGTCGGCCCGCCACGGAAGGCTGAGCGTGGCGCCTGGCGCGACGGTGGCGTGCACGTACGCGATCGGGCTGTGCGTCGAGCCCGGACCCTTCACGCCGGCGACGTCACCAGCAACAACGCGCACGAGCGCGCCACCGTCGGCCGACCGGGCGAGCTTGACGTCGTTACCCTCGATGCCTTGGTACGCGGCCGGCATCATCTTGTCTTTGGCCGGCAAGTTCACCCATAGCTGCACGCCGTGGAACAACCCACCGGTGGCAACGAGGGCTTCAGGCGGCCGTTCGATGTGCAGGATGCCGCCGCCGGCGGTCATCCACTGCGTGTCGCCGTTCTTGATCACGCCGCCGTTGCCGATCGAGTCGCGGTGCTGCATCACACCGTCGATCATGTAGGTGACGGTTTCGAACCCCCGGTGCGGGTGCCACGAGGTGCCGCGCGCTTCACCCGGCGCGTATTCCACCTCGCCCATCTGGTCCATGTGGACGAACGGATCGAGCAACTCGTGCGGCACACCGGCAAAGGCGCGGCGCACCGGGAACCCTTCGCCTTCAAAACCGGTGGGCGCGGTAGAAACCCGCCGTACCGGGCGAGCGGGGATGTCGGAGGGGGAGTCCGCTATCGGCTCGAGCGTGAGGATGTCGTCAACTGTGACTGCTGGCATGGGGGGTGCCTCCTCGTTCCGGTACGACGGGTGTTCTAGTGGCAGTAACGCCGGGCTATTCCGAGTGCTACTGCTTGACGGCTTCGACTTCGAGGTCGATGGAGATTTCCTTGCCGATCAGCAC
>JBEEFT010000174.1:0-9912 GCA_041166225.1 Actinomycetota bacterium
TCTGCTCCGGCGTCGGCGGCAATAGCAATGGCCGGCGCTCGACCACCGGCAGCGGTGCCCGTTCGCCGCAGCGGCGGGCCAGGGCCTGAAACGACCGCTTCGCCTGGAGCCCGGTGACTTTTTGCGCGAGTACCGCTCGTACGGCAGCATCGAACACCGCATTCGTGCGGACGAGGGCCAAGCCCGGTCGGCGCCGCGACGCCTCGTGAACTACGGGGTGGCGCCACGGCTCGAACCCCGACGCGTCGTCCGACAGACCGCTAAGCGCAGGCACGCCGAGAAGCGCGTCCTCGGCGCCGGCGCCCCAGGCTTCGGCGCGCAGCGACGTACCGGCAATCCACATGCACAACGCGGCCGGCCCGGAGCCGTGCCGGCTCGCCCGCCACACGCGACCGTCACGCACGAAGCCCGTCGGGTCCATTCCTCCCGTGCGCGTGAACGCCGTGTTCGCGACGAGTTCGAGCGGTCGATCCAACGCCCACGACGCCGCTAATGGCTTCACGACCTCGTCTCCGGCGTGCGATGCTGCGCGGCATGCGGCCGAGCCTGTGGGAGGACTTGAACTGGCGCGGCTTGGTGCACCAGACCACGTCGCCCGACGTCGCCGAGAAACTCGACACCGACTTTCTCACCGTTTACATCGGGTTCGACCCGACCGCCGACAGCCTCCACATCGGCAGCTTGCTCCAACTCGCGACCATGCGCCGACTCCAGCGAGCCGGCCATCGCGTGCTCGGGCTTGTCGGTGGGGGAACAGGGCTCGTGGGCGACCCGAGCGGCCGAGACACCGAGCGGGTGTTGCTCGACGACGGCACCCTCGAGCAGAACAGCGCCGCCATCCGCGCCCAGATCGAACGCTTCCTCGATGCCCCCGCTACGAGCACCAACATCGGCACCGGTTCGCTCACGCTCGTCGACAACGCGCACTGGTTACGCGAATTGCGCGTAACCGATTTCTTGCGTGACATCGGCAAGCACTTCTCCGTGAACGAGATGATCCGCAAGGAGTCGGTGCGCGTCCGCCTCGAGGGCCGCGACCAAGGCATTTCCTATACCGAGTTCAGCTACATGTTGTTGCAGGCTTACGACTACTTGCATCTGTTCGACACGGAGGGGTGCACGCTCCAAGTCGGGGGCTCCGACCAGTGGGGCAACATCATCGAGGGCGTCGACCTCATCCGTCGCCTCCGCGGCGGCGTCGCGTACGGACTCACGTCGCCGCTGGTCACGTCGCCGTCGGGTGCCAAGTTCGGCAAGTCGGCCGCGGGCGAACAGATCTGGCTCGACGCGCAGCGCACCAGCCCCTACGCGTTCTTCCAGTACTGGCGCAACGTCGACGACCGCGACGCTGGTCTGTTCCTGCGGCTCTTCACGTTCTTCAGCCACGACGAGATCGAAGAACTCGACCAAGCAACCGCGCAGCATCCCGAGCGTCGCGACGCACAACAAGCGTTGGCCGAACATCTCACGACGCTCGTGCACGGATCCGACGCAACTGCGGGCGCGATCCGGGCCGCCGAGGTGTTGTTCACCGAAGACATCGCATCGCTCGACGAACACCTCCTGCTCGAGGTGCTCGCCGATGCGCCGTCGATCACACAACCCCGTGCGGAATTCGACGCCGGTTTCGAGGTCGTGGCGGCGCTGGCCGACGCGGGCCTCGTGAAGTCCAAAAGCGAGGGTCGCCGCGCGCTCGAGCAGGGCGGCGTCTACGTCAACAACCGCAAGATCACAGCCGACACCGCGGTCGGCGCCGAGTCGCTGATTCACGGCCGGTTCCTGGTGCTGCGCAAGGGCAAGCGCGACCACGCGCTGCTGCGCGTCGAGTAACCATCTGCGGGTGAGCGATCGCCCCGTCAACCTGTCCACCGGGCTACCGGAAACAGTGCTGCCGCCCGATGCGCTCGACGCAGTGCTCGCATCGAGCCCACCGACCACCTACGAACAGGCCGCCGCGCTCGTCGCGAGCCAGCCCCGATCACTACTGGGGTGGGCGACGCTCGGCGACATGGCCGGCGACCAGATGGCGCGTTACGCGTTCTACCGCATCGGCTACCACCGCGGGCTCGACGCGCTACGTGCCGCAGGCTGGCGGGGATCGGGCTTCGTGCGTGGAAGCCACCCCACAAACCGCGCGTTCCTGCGCTGCCTCGACGGGCTGCGGTCCCAAGCCGCTGCGATCAACGAAACCGACGAAGCCGAGCGGTGCGCGCAGTTCCTCGCACAACTCGATCCCGAATGGCCCCGCGACTAAGCGCCGTCGCAGCCGCGGCCGCGATTCTGCTGGCGGCCTGCGGCGCGCACGCCGCACCGCGCACCGACGCCGGCGCTTCGAGCACGTCGACCGCACCGACCACGGTCGACGGCGAGCCGCCTACATCACGGCCGACGGCGAACAACGGGACGCCGTCGCGCACGCCGACGACGCGGTCGGCGCGTTCGGGCGGGCCCAATGGTGCGGGCAGCGCACCGTCCGCGAGCGGCGACAAGATCGCCGCAGCGGCCCAAGACGCGCCGGGCCAATTCGCCGGCGTGCTGTTAGCGCCCGGTGCCGCGCGCGCGATCGTGCTCGACGTACGCGTTGAGTCCGGAACGACCGCGAACCCCGACGTCATCAGCGCTGTGGCCCAGTTGTTGCGCGGCCAATCCGGCAAGACCGTGGCCGTCCACGGCCCGACGGCGTTGAGCGACACCGCGCAGACACACGACGCCGCCGCCGTGCGCCGCGTCGCCGACACCCAGGGCGAAAGGAACCAACCCGACACCGCCGTAGTCCACCTGTTGTATTTCAAGGGGTCTTTTGCGCAAGACGGCGTTCTCGGCGTCACCGTGCGCGCCGACACCATTGCCGTGTTTCCCGACCAGATCGCCGGAGCGACGTCGCCGCTCGCGGGCGAAGCCCGCATCGAACGCTCGGTGGTCACACACGAAGTCGGCCACGTGCTCGGCCTCGTCGACCTGTTCCTGAACGACAATCGCGACGACCCCGCTCACCCCGGCCACTCCACCAACCGAGGCTCGGTGATGTACTGGGCGGTCGAGAGCGACGTCGTCAGCCAACTCTTCGACGGGCCGCCTCCGGTCGACTTCGACGCCAACGACCTCGCTGATCTTGCCGAGATCCACAGCGGAGCGGGACCGCAGGGCTAGATCGCGTCCTCGGTGGTCTCCTCACGCCACACCTCGAAAACGCCGACGGCGACGCTCGTGGCGAACAACGCAAACAACGCGCCACCAATGCCGTAAAGCTCCAAGCCGACGCTCGCCACTACGAGCGTGAGAAACGGGCCGACGTGCACGCTGCGCCGTTCGAGTCGTCGCTGAAGAAACAGTGCCTCGAGGACCTCGTAGGCAAGGAACACCGCCAACACGATTACGCCGGTCGTCGGCGACGACGCGGCGGCCAGGATCGCAACCGGAAGCCCGCCAATCACCGCGCCGAGCATCGGCACGACGTCCCACAATGCGGCCCAGAGCGCGAGCGGTGCGGCCCCCGGTACATGTGCGATACGCGCCGTAACCGCCACGAGCAAACCGGCGAGTGTCGCCATGCCCAACGAACCGGTCGTGTACTGCACGCCGCGTACCCCGCCGTCGCGCAACGCGACGCGCACCAGTTTGCGACGCTTCTCGACACTGATCTGCTCTACCGCGGCCACCACCAGCTTGCGGCCGTTCACGATCAAGAACACGGTCAGCACGGTGGTGGCGAGATACGCCACGCCGCGAGTTCCTGCCGAGCGCAGAGCGTCGGCGTTCGACCCGCCCCGGAGGCGATTCGGGATGTCCTTGACGAGCGCGCGCGTTTTCTTCTCGAGGTCGAAGCTGCGCGCCAGCGACCCGAAGCGCTTCGAATGCTCAAGTTGCTTGGCGCGTGCGGGCGCCGATTGCTGCAGGACGTGCATCTCGTGGACGACGTCGTTGACCGTGAGGAATGCGATGCCTCCGACGACGCCGAACGCGAGCAGCATTGCGACGAGCACGGCCACCCCGCGGCGCATGTACTTCGATAACGCATCGACGAGCGGTTCGAGCAGCGCCGCGATCGACGCGGCGGCGAGCATCCAACCGAGCACGCGCAACGACGCGCTGACGATCCCGCTTACGAGCCCGACCGCAGCGACCGTAGCCACGATGAGCGCGATCGAGCGCCCCGAGAGCACGAGATGCGTCCGGCGGGCATTCGGCGACGCGGGAGGCATGCGCCGGTAGCGTAGGGCGATGCCGACGAAGGAAGGAACGACCACGCGGCGCGCTCCGGCGCGGAAACCACCCGACCGGCTGGTGGTCGACCTCGAGGTCTGGACACTGGTCAAGCTCGCAGCCGCGTTCCTCGGCGTCGGCGCCGTCGTCACGGTCATCGGCGCCGCGCCGCGCACAGTCACCGCGCTTGGTATCGCCGCGATCCTGAGCATCGCGCTCGACCCGCTCGTGACGCGTTTGTCGAAAGAATTAAACGCGCCCCGCGGCGTGGCCGTTGCCATCATCGGCTTCGCCGCCGCGCTCGCTGCCGCGCTTGCGGCCGCGCTGATCGCGCCACCCACGATTCACCAGGCGAACAACCTCAAAAACGACGTTCCCGATGTCGTGCAGAGCATGACCGACCTGCCGATCATTGGATCACGTCTCGATCACGCTGGCGTGCCCGCGAAGGTCCGCACCTGGATCGAACGCCTCCCCAACCGTCTCGCCGGCGACACTACGCCCATCCGCAACGCCGGTCGCACCGCGTTCCACGGGTTCGCCGCGCTCCTGCTTGTGCTGCTGTTCACGTCGGGCCTCCTCATCGACGGGCCGTTTCTCGTTGCGCACGTCGAGCGCGCTATCCCGAAACGCAATCGACCGGCGGTCACCCGCGCCTCCATGGCCGCGCGTGACGTCGTCGGGCGCTACGTCGCGGGGTCGCTCACCGTCGCAGGCATCGCGGGAGTGTTCACGCTCATCGTGGGGCTCGTGATGCGCGTTCCCCTTGCGCCGCTGCTGGGCGTGTGGGTCTCTATTTGGGACCTCGTGCCTCAAGTCGGAGGTGCCGCCGGCGGTATCCCGTTCGTGCTCCTCGCGTTCACCGTAAGCCCGCTTACCGGCGTGATTTGCGCCGTGCTGTTCGTGCTGTACCTACAGATCGAGAACAACGTGATCCAGCCACTGCTGGTCGGCCGCGCCGTGTCGCTGTCGCCCCCAGCCACGATGGCCGCCGCGTTGATCGGCGTCTCCGCTGGGGGAGTGGTCGGCGCGCTCTTGGCCGTCCCGCTGACGGGCGCCGCGAAAGCGATCTACCTTGAGCGACGCAAGTGACAGCCACCTTCGAATGGATCGACACCGACTCGGGCTTCGCCGACGTCTGCAAAGAAGCCGCCGACGCGCCGTTGTACGCGGTCGACACCGAGTTCCACCGCGAGCGCACCTACTACCCACACCTTGCGTTGCTGCAGTTGAAGTGGGAAGACACAACGGTGCTCGTCGACCCGCTCGTGGTCGACATGGCTCCTCTGGCCGACTTGCTCGCCAGCGACGCGCTGCCATTGCTCCACGCCGCCGATCAAGACCTCGAAGTATTCCGGCGCGTGTGCGGCGTGCTGCCGGGCCGGATGTTCGACACGCAGATCGTGGCGAACTTCGCGGGCTTTTCGACCCCCTCGTTGGCCGCGCTCGTCGAACGTATAGTCGGCATTCGCTTACCCAAGGGCGACCGCATGACCGACTGGACGCGCCGGCCACTCACCGACGGCCAGCGCACCTATGCCGCCGCCGACGTCGCCCATCTCGTCGCGATTCGCGACCACCTCATCGCCGAACTCGAGCCGACCGGACGGCTGAAGTGGGCCGAAGATGAATGCCGATCTTCGCTGGCGCGCGCCACCTCGCCCAACGATCCCGCCACGGCGTGGTGGCGTATCAAAGAGGCGCGCCAGTGCCGCGGTACGGCCCGCGCGATTGCCCAAGAGCTCGCGGCGTGGCGTGAAGCGCGCGCCCAGCAGACCGACGTGCCTCTGCGTTTCGTGCTGCCCGATTTGGCGGTCGCCGGCATCGCGCAAGCCGCACCGGCCACGCTGCAGCAACTCAATGCCGTGCGCGGGCTCAGCGGACGCGGACTACGCGGCGACGTCGCGCAAGAGATTCTCGAAGCCGTTGCGCGCGGCAAACAGTTGCCGCCGGAAAAGCTGCGCCAGCCACCCACCGACGACCTCGAACGCGAACAGCGCCCGGCCGCCGCGCTCGCCGCGGCGTGGGTTGCTCAACTGGCGAAATACGAGCGCATCGACGCGACCATGCTCGCGACGCGGGCCGACCTCACGGCATTTCTGTCGGGAAGCCCTGACGCCCGCCTGCGCCACGGGTGGCGGGCCGAACTGGTGGGCAAGCCACTGGCGAAGCTCGTGGCGGGCGAAGCGGCGCTCGTCTTCGACGGCAACGGCGGGCTGCTGCTCGAGGAGCGCAGCGGCGTGCCTCTGGCCGACCGCCTCTGAGCCGCCTCTGGGCCGCGTCGTACCCGTTAGGCCTTGGGCCGCAGGTCGACGCGGAAGGTCAAGATCCCGTCTTCGAGGGTGACCTCAGCGTCGCCGAGCATGGCGAAGTCGGCGAAGTCAACCCGGGCTTGCTCGATGAACCGCTCGCGTTCGGGGCCCTCGATCGGCGGCATGCCGCGCTTTTTGACCGCGTCGGCGCGCTCCTGAAAGCGCTTCACCATCGCTTGAGGGTCGAATCCGGCCACGTCTGCACGCTATCCGCGGCCGGTTAACCGGGAGCGCAGGCGGGCGATACAGTGTCAGGCATCAGGCTTATTGCAGCACCGGGGAGTTCCGTTGAAGAAGGGTCGGCACCGTCGATTCGAAGAGGCGCGAGCGCTTAAGCACACGCGCGAAGGGCACGCTGAGCCGTGCCCCGAATGTCACGCGGAACCAGGAGACGAGCACGCCTCGTGGTGCCTGTACGAAGACGAGGACGACGACCTCGGCCTGAAGGGCCTGCTCGACTAACCGGCTACAGCCGGCGCACCGGGTGGGGTAGCGGCGTGCCGCCCGTCTCCCGCTGATCGAGATAAGCGGCCAACTCGTCGTACACCTCTTCACCCGCGATACCGATCAGTTCCGGCTTCAGTTCCCGGTAGACGGCTTGGTGGCCGGTGAACGCCTCGGGCGCCTCGGTGCACCACCAGGCGAACTCCTCGCCACCTTCGCCCCAGTGCTCGCGTGACCACTCCGTGACGGTGCTGGTGACGCGTTTGGTGTCGTCGTCGACGTCGTCGAAGCGGCGCAGAGGCAACTGCCAGCAGACGTCGGGCTTGAGTTCGGCGTGGGGGATGCCCCGTTCCATTGCGGCGACGTGGAATGCGCAGCCCGCGCCTTTGGCGAAGCCGGGTCGGTTCAAGAAGATGCACGCGTCGTCGACCAGGCGACTCAGCACCTCCCCGCTTTTCTTGCGCTTGATGATGCCCTTCGCGCCTTGCGCCTTGAACTGCCACTGGTCGGCGGTGAGGGTCTTGGCGGCCGCCGTCACCCGGGCGATGTCTTCTTCGTCGGTGAAGTGGGCGCCGTAGGAGCAGCACCCCTGCACGAGTTCCGGCGCGGGCTCGGTCAACACGCCCTGGCAGCCGTTGCCGAAGATGCAGGTCCAGCGGCTCGTAAGGAACGTGACGTCGAACATCCAGACGCGGTCTTCCTCCGGGTCTTCGATGCTCACCCATTCACGCGCCGAGGTCGGTGTCACAGGGCGAAAGTAGCGTGTGAACCGATGGACTCTGATCTCCGCGACCGGCTCGCTGCAATCAGCGAAGAATTAGCCGACGAGGCGCTGTCAAAGTTGCGCGCCGCGGCCGACGGCGACACCGACGCCGCCGCCCAAGAGCGCGTGATCACCCGGGCCCGCCGCGCGGTCGAAAAGGCCGTCCACCTCCTCGACGGCTCCGCCACACCTACAGACGATTGAGCGCGTTGATCAGTTCGCGCAGGCGGTGATAGCTCATTTTGTCGAAGCGGAACGCGAGGCGCTTCAAGTCGACTGCGTCGTTGCTGGCCTTCTCCGATCGACTGATGTCGACCACGCGAATCGCGCCCTCTTGCAACAGGTCGGCGAAGTCGTGGTTCAGATCGGCCAGCTGCGCCTCCGTCGGTAGCCGCTTCATGCGCAGCACGAGGTCCTTGCCGACGAAGCGGACCGACTGGTAATTGCGGTAGAAGCCGAGCACTTCGGCCACCGCGTCGGCGACCGAGTCGGTGCGCAACCAGAACGCCTCGTCGCCCGGCGTCACGAAACCGCCGGGGGCCACGTGGTCGGCCACGAAAGTCTCGAGGCCGTGCCAATACGTGCCGCCGAGCATGTCGAGCAAGATCACGGGTGCTGGTTCGGCTTTGCCGGTCTGCAGCAGCGTCAACAGTTCGAAGGTTTCATCAAGCGTGCCGAAGCCGCCGGGCAGACACACGTAGCCGTCGCTCTCCTTGATGAGCATCAGCTTGCGGGTGAAGAAGTACTTCATCTCCACTAGCTTCGGGTCTTTCGCGATGAACGCGTTTGCGCCTTGTTCGAACGGCAGACGGATGTTGACGCCGAACGCGTTATGCGTTCCGGCCCCCTCCAAACCCGCCGCCATGATGCCGGGGCCCGCGCCGGTGACGACCATCCAGCCTTGAGCCGACAACTCGCGCGCCATCTCCCGCGCCTGCGCGTAGAGCGGGTCGTCGGGCATCGTGCGGGCCGAGCCGAACATGGTCACCTTTTGCCGATCGCGGTACGGCGCGAACGCGCGGAACGCGGCGCGCATCTCGCGCAACGCGGTGGCGGTGATCTTCAGGTCGAGGCGCGACGCATTGTCGGTGGCCATGCGCAACGACGTGTTCACGATGTCGGCCATCACGTCGCGGTTGGCGGTGGTGGCCATCTCGTCGAGAAGGTCGTTGACCCTCGCGTCGAGTTCGGCTTTGTTCAGCCCCACCATTCCTCCGGGAGTTTCGCTTCGATGCTGCGGATGTTTTCGCGCAGACACTCAGTGCAGTACCGCAACACTCGCTTGCGGTCGGTCTCCATCGACCAGCCGAGGGGAACAGAGTCTTCCTCGCAGTCTTCCTGCTTCCCGCACCGCGCGCAGGTGACGGTCGCCACGTTGCTATGCGGTAGCGAGGCGGCCGTACAGGGTGGTGCGTTGCACGAGCCGGCGGGTGCCACCGTCGACGCCGTTCGCCTTGCCGACGATTTCGGCGAAGCCCGCCTCGTCCATCATCTGACCGTGGCTGGCACCCGCGGCGCGGCTGATGTTCTCGTCCATCAAGGTGCCGCCCAAGTCGTTGGCCCCGGCGGCCAGCAACTGGCCGGCGCCATGCGTACCGAGCTTGACCCACGAGACCTGGATGTTGTCGACGGTCCCTGCGTAGACGATGCGAGCAACCGCGTGCATCAGCATTGATTCGCGAAACGTCGGACCCTGGCGGCTTTTGCCCTGCAGGTACATCGGCGCAGCCATGTGCACGTAGGGCAGCGGCACAAACTCGGTGAACCCGCCTGTCTCCCGTTGCAGCGCACGCGTGCGCAACATGTGACGGGCCCAGTGCTTGGGGTGTTCAACGCTGCCGAACATGATCGTGATGTTCGATCGCAAGCCGACCCGGTGCGCGACCCGGTGCACCTCGAGCCACTCTTCGGTGTTGACTTTGTCGGGGCACAACACCGCGCGCACTTCGTCGTCGAGGATCTCGGCGGCTGTGCCGGGGAGTGTTTTCAGGCCGGCGGCCATAAGCCGCTTCAGGTACTCCTCGAGGCTGACTTCGGATCGGCGGGCGCCTTCGCTCACCTCGAGTGCGGTGAAGCCGTGGATGTGGATCGTCTCCGACGCGGCGCGCACGGCGTTTATCACGTGCAGGTAGTAGTCGCCGTCGAAGTCGGGATGGATGCCACCCTGCAGGCACACCTCGGTGGCGCCCA
>JBEEFT010000175.1:0-7270 GCA_041166225.1 Actinomycetota bacterium
TACCCGCGGCCAGGTCGGTGGACTCGCGCTCGCCACCCCTGAAGCGGCGCGCGTGCTTGGCGCCGCGGGGTACCCGACGGTGCTCATCGAGACCGTCGGCGTCGGACAGGTCGAGGTTGAGATCGCGGGCGCAGCCGACACGACCGTGGTCGTCGTGAACCCGGGGTGGGGTGATGCCGTGCAAGCGAACAAGGCGGGGTTGCTCGAAGTCGCCGACGTGTTCGTGATCAACAAGGCCGACCGGCCCGGCGTGGCCGAGGTGCGTCGCGACCTCGAAGCCATGCTCGACATGCACGTCGCCCTGGGGCCGTGGCGCCCGCCGATTGTTGAGGCGGTCGCGGCTCGAAACGAGGGCGCGGCCGGCGTGTGGGAAGCCATCGACGCCCACCGAGCGCACATGCTCGAGACCGGCGAACTCGAACGCCGTCAGGCCAAGAGGGCCGAGGCCGAAGTGCGCGAGATCGTCGTGCGCACGATCGAAGCGAAAGCGGTAGCCGTGTTGAAGTCCGACGACGGCACGGCTCTTACTGCGAAAGTCACCGATGGATCGATCGATCCGCACGAAGCAGCCGAGTCGATCCTGCGAGAACTGGAGGCATAGATGGGTGAGTTTGTGACCGTCGAGCGCGGTGCCGACGGCGTTGCGCTCGTGCGCCTCGACCGGCCGAAGATGAACGCGCTGTCGACGCAGCTTCTGGCCGAACTAGCCAGCGCGGCGGCTGAGCTTCAGGCCGACCCGCCGGGTGCGGTGGTGATTTGGGGCGGCGAACGCATCTTCGCCGCGGGCGCCGAGATCAGCGAGTTCGGCGGCCCCGACGAAGCCCGCGAGATCGGCGGCAAGTTCCGCGCTGCGCTCGACGCGATCGCTGCGTTGCCGCGCGCCACCATCGCGGCGGTGAACGGATACGCGCTCGGCGGTGGTTGTGAACTGGCTCTCGCCTGCGACTTCCGGGTGGCGGCCGAGAACGCGAAGTTCGGTCAGCCCGAGATCTTGCTCGGCATCATCCCGGGCGGAGGCGGCACGCAGCGCCTCGCGCGCCTCGTTGGGCCGTCGTGGGCCAAGGACTTGATCTTCAGCGGCCGTCAAGTTTCCGCCGACGAAGCGCTGCGCATCGGCCTCGCCGACCGCGTGGTGCCGGCCGAGCAGGTCCTCGACGCGGCGCGCGTATGGGCGGCCGAGTTGGCCAAGGGCGCCGTGGCCGGGCAGGCACTCGCGAAAGAAGCCATCGACCGGGGACTCGACGGTCCGCTGGCCGATGGCCTCTCGGTTGAACAGGACCTCTTCGTCGAGGTCTTCAAAACAAACGACGCCCGTACGGGCGTCGAGAGCTTCTTGCAGAACGGGCCCGGTAAGGCCGAGTTTTCTGGGTCGTGATTAGGAGGCCATGCGACGAAGATTCCGTCGCGCGATACGACGGTCGTCGTCGTTCTCCGCACCCCAGAAGCCGAGCTCGCCCTGCATGCGGGCGTGGTCACGGCACGGCAGCAGCACCGGGCAGTTCAGGCAGACCTCGCGGGCCTGCGCCTCACGACGAATACGGGGTTCTTCACGCTCACCGGCGGGGGCAAAGAAGAGTTCTACTCGGCCCTTGCAAGCAGCACTGTCTTTCCAGGTTTCGTACATCGTTTACAAGACTGCAACCTTCCAGACCATCATTCAAACAGTTTGATTAGATAGCCAATATCGCCACTAGAGATTCGGCGCCTCGAGAATGCGTCCGAACCGGCGCAAATTGCCTATCCAGATGCGTTTAAGCACGGGCCGCGCCGCGAATGCCGCTACCACACCGCCGAGAAACCACGGAAATCGGAGGTCTTCGGTCCAGGTCAGGCGCGTGGCATGGGGACCTACCGCGACGAGTTCGAACACGCCGGAGCCGATGACAATTCCCGTGTGGGCCACCCCGATGCGCCGGCCTTCATCCCATGCCGTAACCGTCATCTTGTCGGTGGTTCGGAATGGGCCAACTTTCGTTACGCACTCGAACGTCGTGCCGACGCCTCTCGTGTTCGCCGAGGTGAAGGTGATCGACTCGGCGTCGGCCATCCAGTTCACGTGCGAGGCAATGTCGGCGAGCGCTGGCCATGCGCGCGCCGCAGGCGCGTTGATCGTTACTTCACCGCGGACGCGCACCCGCGTGGTTTAGGACGCGGCGGCGGTTTGATCGTTGGCGCGCAAGGCGCCCGCCGCGTTTTCGGGAGCGACGAGGTTGATCGGCACCCCAGTGCCGAGTTCGAATCCCGCTCGGGTCGTGAGCTTTGGTAACAGGTGGACGTGCCAGTGAAAGCCGCCCGATGCGCGGTACGGCGCGGCGTGGAACACCACGTTGTACGCGACCTGGCCGACCGTGGACTCGAGACGATTCAGGCAGTCGCGAATGGCCCGGCCAACCCCGGCGACGTCGAGGGGCGCGGCGCGGTGGATGTGGGCGTCGTGGGCCTTCGGAATAACCAGCATCTCGTAGGGGGTGCCGCTCCAGTACGGACACACGACGATGGCGCGGTCGTCTTCCTGAACGACGCGGTGCCCAACGCTTTGTTCGGCGTCGGCGACGGTGCACAGCAGGCAATTGCCTTCGAACCGGGCGAAACCCGCCTGCTCGTCGGCCACCTCGCGCGGCACGAACGGCATGCCGAGCAACTGGGCGTGCGGGTGCTCAAGCGATGCGCCCGCCTCGCGTCCCGAATTCACGATCACTTGGCTGTAGCGCAGGCCTGCGGTCGAAGCGTGTTCGGCGACCCGGTCGCGGATTGCGGCCATGACCAAGCCGGCCTGCGCGTCGGACAGACCCGACCATGCCGTGCCGTGTTCGGGGGAGAGCACGAGCACTTCGTGGATGCCGCTAGCCGGGGCCTGCGTGAAGACGGGACCGAGCGTGGTGACGGCCATCGGCTCGTCGCCCGCGAACGCGGGATACAGGTTGGGCACTACCCGCACGAGCCAGCCGCCGTTGGGGCCGTAGGTCTCGAGCGCCGGTGGCGTGGCCTCTTCGTTGCCGGGGCAGAACGGGCAGCGCGACGGGTCGGCTTGGACCTCGAGCACCGGGCGAACGAACGCGTCGGGGCGAGCGGCACGCTCGGCGGCGATGACGACCCACCGACCCGTGAGCGGGTCGAGGCGTAGTTGACTCACGCCCTGTCCAGTTGTTCGCTCGCTCGATCGCTCACCTGAAATACGCCGTCCATAGCCGTGTCTGAAGATAGTTCCCATCGGCAGCGATCCCGCGCTTCCTAGTCCCCGGTAGCGTTGCTACCCGTGGCTTTGCGAGTTGATTCATCTTCCCGGCGCGATCGCACCGTGCGTACCTACGTCCGCCGCGAGTTGTACGCGCATACGACAGCAGCGCGTGAGCAGCTGCATGCGGCACGAGTGCCGGGGGGGCGGGTGCGATCCGCAGCCGACTTGTCGAAGGTCAGGCCGATCACCCTGGCCGAAGCGGGCGACGGGTCGCGCTTTGTGGTCCGACCCACGCGTGGTGCACTGCTGCGGTCCGCCAGCCCGTACATGCGAGCGCGCACTGCGTGGGCCTCGACGTGGGGACGGTGGCCCGCGTTCCTTAAGGCGATCGAGCCGCGGTACCGGCCGGTCCACTTCTTCACCGCCGACCACGTGCCGGTGGGCGCAGCCGCAGGCGACCTCGTGCGCCTTTCGCGGCTCGGGGCCGACTGGATCAAGCGCGTCGGCATCGACGGGCACGACGCCGTCGCTCTCGTCGGCGGCGCCGGGTCCGGCATCGAGGCGTGGGAGCTCAGCGGCGGCACGCGGCGCGGCGGCGTTTCCCTCGCCGTGGTCGACGAGCACGCCAACGCGGCTCGTCACAACGCCACGGTTCTCGCCGGCGACGCCAATGCCGTCGCCACCGCGCTCGCCGATGGCGCGTGGGCCGGGTTGCGGTTGGCACTTGTGTTCGGTCGATCTACTGACGCGGTGCAGGCCGCGCTCACGCGAGCGCGCGCCACCGAGCAGGTCGCCCTGCGCCGGGCGTGGGCCGTGCCCGGCGGGCGGTCGGTCTGGTTCGAATGCAAGGGCGGCGCCGCTCAGGGTTGGCACACCACGCCGGCGGCCGAGCACGTAGAGCTCGACGAAGACCGCGAGGCGCTGTGGACCGGCTTGGGGTGGGCCGGCACGGTCTTCCTCCGGTTGCGCACCGACGTGATCGTCGATGCGATCGACGAGTCCGCGTGCGCCGCGTGCGGACATCAGGGGCCGCGTTTGTTCTTCGGCGACGGGCGGGCGTCGCTGGCGCGCTGGCTGCGCGACGATGCCCGCGTCGCCGACATGCGACTCACCGCCGACGGTGCCGAAGTGCTCCCGGTGCGGGCGGGCGCCAACGCGCGGCTCGTCTCCGACGCCCGCAAGGCGTTTCCCGATCAGTCGGTGAAGGTGTTGACGCGCAAGGCGTGGGCAGCATGAGCCGCGTCGCGGCACCGGTGTACCTCGACCACGCTGCCACCACGCCGATGCGGCCCGAGGCGGTCAGCGCCATGTTGCCGTTCCTCACGGACAACTTTGGCAACCCGTCGGGCGCGCACGGCATGGCGCGCGCGGCGCGTGGCGCGATCGAAGACGCACGCGAGGTGGTGGCCGCCGAACTCGGGTGCGACCCCGCCGAAATCGTGTTCACGGGCGGCGGCACCGAGGCCGACAATCTGGCCATCGCCGGCGCGCCCGAAGGTCGCCGACTCTGTTCGGCGGTCGAGCACCACGCAGTGCTGCGCCCCGTCGAACACGGTGGGGGCACCACGTTGTCGGTCGACGAGAACGGCGTCGTCGACCTCGACGCGCTGCGCGGCGCGTTGCGGGCCGACGACGCTCTGGTCTCGGTGATGCTCGCGAACAACGAGACGGGCGTGGTGCAGCCGATCGACACGATCGCGGAAGTCGTGCGCTCGGTAGCGCCCGGCGCCCTCGTGCACACAGACGCAGTCGCAGGGTTCACTTGGATCGACGTGGCGTCGGCCACCGCCGCGGCCGACTTGGTGTCGGTGAGCGCGCACAAGTTTGGCGGGCCCAAGGGCGTCGGCGCGCTCGTGGTGCGCGGCGAAACGAAACTCGCGCCACTCCTGCTCGGCGGCGGCCAAGAGCGTGAGCGCCGGTCGGGTACGCACAACGTGGCCGGCATCGTGGCGATGGCGGCCGCCGCCGCGGCGGCCGGACGTGACCGCGCTGCGACCGTGGCGCGCGTTGCGACGCTGCGCGACCGATTGGCCGAGGCCGTGGTGGGAGCGACGCCCGGTGTCACGGTCACCGCGGCCGAGGCGACGCGCACTGCGGGGACGCTGCACCTTCAGGTCGCCGGCGTCGAGAGCGAGTCGTTGGTGATCGTGCTCGACGACCTCGGCGTTTGCGCGTCGGCCGGCTCCGCATGCGCCAGTGGCGCGCTCGAGACGAGTCACGTGCTCGCCGCGATGGGTGTGGGTGCGGGATCCGGTGCGCTGCGCCTTTCCCTCGGCTGGACAACGAGCCAGGCCGACGTCGCTGCTGCGGCGGTCGCGATCCCGAAGGCGATCGAAGTGTTGCGGAGCCGCGCGTGAGAGTGCTCGCGGCGATGTCGGGTGGCGTCGACAGTTCGGTCACGGCCGCACTCCTGCTCGACGAAGGCCACGACGTAGTCGGCGCGACCATGAAGCTGTGGGGCGGCCCTTCCGACCAGGGTTGCTGCTCGGTGGCCGACGTCGATGACGCGCGGCGGGTGTGCCAACAACTCGGCATTGCCCACCACGTGTTCAACTTCAGCGACGACTTCGACGCGAACGTCGTGGCGCCCTATGTCGAAGCGCACGTGCACGGCCGCACGCCGAACCCGTGCATCGAATGCAACCGCCACTTGAAGTTCGACCGCTTTCTCAGGCGGGCAGTCCAGCTCGGCTTCGATGCCATCGCCACGGGCCATCACGCTCGCATTACCAACGACGCCGGCGTATGGAACCTGCGCCGCGGTCGCGACGCGGCCAAAGACCAGTCGTACGTGCTGCACATGCTCGACCAGGCCGCGATGGCGCGCACGCTGCTACCCGTCGGCGCGATGACAAAGGCCGACGTCCGCGCGATCGCCGAAGCACGCGGCCTGCGCACAGCAGCCAAACCCGACAGTCAAGACACGTGCTTCCTCCCGTCCGACGGGGGACGAGCGACGTTCCTTGGCGACCGCATCGCGCTGCGCCCGGCCCGGGTCGTGGACACGAGCGGCAACGCGGTGGGCGTGGTCGACGCGGTCGAGTTGGTCACCGTCGGCCAGCGTCGTGGGCTTGGTGCGGGCGCAACCGCGAACGGAGGCAGCCCGCGGTACGCGGTGGACGTCGACACCGACGCCGCGGTGGTCACGGTGGGCACGCTCGACGACCTCCTCGTCGACGCCCAGCCGGTGGAGGCGATGACGTGGACGCACGCACCGGCCGACGTCGGCGAAACCATGCGCGTGCAAACGAGCGCGCACGGGGCGAGCGAGCCCGCCGACTGGACCGGTAACGACATCAGGTGGCACGCGCGTCACCGGCGGATCGCGCGGGGCCAAAGCGTGGTGTTGTACGCGGCCGACGACGATCGGGTGCTCGGAGGGGGAATTGCTTCGTGACCGACGACGTTGCACGCGACGAAGGCGCAGACGACGAAGTCCCGAGCGCTCCCCGTCTCCCGAGGCGTGAAGCCACAGCGCGGCAAGCGCTGATGGCGATCGCGTTGGTGTTCGTGATCGGCGTGGCGCTCGGCTTCGTGTTGGCGAAGACGTTTTAGGAGTTGGCTTGAAGGTCGAGATCTGGTCGGACGTGGTGTGCCCGTGGTGCTTTGTCGGCAAGCGTCAGTTCGAGCGCGCGCTGGAGCAGTTCGAGCACGCCGGCGAACTCGAAATCGAGTGGCGCGCCTACGAGCTCGACCCTCGCGCCCCCGAGGTGCGCGAGGGCACATACACGGAACGCATCGCGCGTAAGTACGGAACCGACGTCGGCCAGGCCCGCGCCATGATGAGCCGCATCGTGTCCGTCGGGGCCGAAGCCGGCATCGAGTTCAAGTTCGACTACATGCAGCCGGGCAACACGTTCAACGCCCACCGACTCCTCCACCTGGCCAAGGCGCACGGTGTGCAAGACGAGCTCAAGGGACGCCTGTTGCACGCGACCTTTTTCGAAGGTCAGGCCACCGGCACACGCGACGTGCTCGAGAAGTTGGCGGTCGAGGTCGGACTCGACGCTGAAGCGGTAGCCGACCTCCTCGACGGCGACGCCTTCGCCGACGCGGTACGCACCGACGAGCGGGTGGCACAGGCTCTGGGCG
>JBEEFT010000176.1:0-6696 GCA_041166225.1 Actinomycetota bacterium
GGCCCCCCCCGTGGGGCACCAACACGCCAAAAGTCGGGAGTTGGGCCGAAGCGGTGTGACGGATGTCACGCCGTGGAAGTTGGAAACGGGAAGACGGGGGACCTTTACTGAGGTTGTCGGTGTAAAGGGGAGGTTCGGATGCTTGGTCGTCTGGCTGGTGTGCTGATTCGCCGTCGCCGGTGGGTGTGGGCGGGGGCCCTGATTTTCGTCGTGGTCGCGGGAGCGCTCGGCGGTGGCGTCGACAAACGGTTGTCGAGCGGCGGCTTCGCCGACCCCAACGCCGAGTCGACGAAAGCCGGTGACCTGCTGCGCGAGCAGTTTGGCCAACAGGATCCGAACCTCGTCATGGTGCTGACCGCCAAGAACGGTTCGGTTGACGACGCCGACGTCGCGCAAGCGGGCATCGATCTCACCACCCGCCTGTCGAGTGAGAAGTACATCGCGTTCGCGGGCTCCTACTGGTCGCTGAACAACGCGCCGCCCTTGAAGTCGAAGAACGGCAGCGAGGCGATGTTGCTCGCGCGCATCAAGGGCACCGACGACGACGTCGACAGGCAGATCCCGGCGATCCTCGCGAAGTACGACAAGGACTTCGGCCCGCTCAAGGTCGCCATCACCGGACAGGGGCCGGTGTTCCGTGAGGTCGGCGAAACCATCAAGGCCGACCTGGGCCGCGCCGAGAGCATCGCGTTCGTGATCACCGCAGTGCTGCTCGTGCTCGTGTTCGGTGGCGTGGTCGCGGCGTCGTTGCCGCTCGCGATCGGTTTGATCTCGATCGTCGGAACCTTCCTGGCGCTGCGCCTCATCTCGTCGGTCACCGACGTGTCCGTCTACGCGCTCAACATGACCACGGTGATGGGCCTCGGCCTTGCGATCGACTACAGCCTGTTCGTGCTGTCGCGGTTCCGCGAGGAACTGGGTGACGGCGACGACGTAACCCGCGCGCTGACGCGCACCATGAAGACCGCGGGCCGCACCGTGATCTTCTCTGCTGTGACGGTGGCGGTGTCGCTCAGCGCACTGTTGATCTTCCCGCTCTACTTCTTGCGTTCGTTCGCGTACGCGGGCATCGCTGTGGTGTTCGTCGCCTGCATGGGTTCAGTGGTGGTGCTCCCGGCGATCCTGGCTGGGCTCGGACGTCGCGTCGACAAGTGGTCGGTGCGCAAGCCGCGGACCAACCGCGACGACGAGACGGGCTTTTGGCACCGCACCGCGATGCGCGTGATGAAGCACCCGTGGCCGTTCGCGCTGGCGGTCACCGCGCTGCTGCTCGGGCTCGGCGCGCCGTTCCTCAACCTCAAGCTCGGCGTGCCCGACGACCGCGTGCTGCCACCGTCGGCCCACACCCGCGAAGCCAGTGATCTCATCCGCGCGAACTTCTCGTCGCAAGAAGCGTTCGCCGTGCAGGTCGTCGCCGCGGGTATCGGCCCCGCCGATACGCATATGACCGAGATCAACGCGTTCGCCACCGACCTGTCGAAGGTCACCGGTGTCGCCCGCGTCGACGCGCTTACGGGCAGCTACATCCAAGGCAGCAAGGTGCTCGACCCGAACTTGTTGTCGACGCGGTTCTTCGGCAAGACGGGCACGTGGCTGTCGGTGGTGCCCGCGGTTGAGCCCGTGAGCCTGCAGGGCGAGAAGCTCGTGCACGACGTGCGCAAAGTCGACGCGCCGTTCGCCGTGAAAGTGGGCGGCTCGTCGGCGCAATTGGTGGACTCCAAAGACTCGCTGTTCCGCTTGCTGCCCGTTGCCGGTTTGCTGATCGCGATCGTGAGCTTCGTGGCGTTGTTCATGATGTTCGGCGGCTTGCTCGTGCCGCTGAAGGCGGTGGTGCTGAACCTGCTGAGCTTGAGCGCGACGTTCGGCGCGATGGTCTTCATCTTCCAAGAGGGACACGGCAAGGGGTTTTTCGACTTCACGCCCACGGGCACGCTGGTGGCGACCACACCGATCCTGATGTTCTGCATCGCGTTCGGATTGTCGATGGACTACGAGGTGTTCCTGTTGTCGCGCATCAAAGAGGAACACGATCGCAGCCACGACAATCAGCACTCGGTCGCGGTGGGTCTCGAAAAGACCGGGCGGATCGTCACCGCGGCGGCCGCGCTACTCGCAGTGGTGTTCCTGGCCACCGTTACCAGCGACGTCAGCTTCATCAAGCTGTTCGGCCTCGGTCTTGCGATGGCCGTGGTGATGGACGCGACATTGATCCGCGGCATTCTCGTGCCCGCCTTCATGCGCCTAGCCGGCGAAGCGAACTGGTGGGCGCCGAAGCCGTTGCGCGCGTTTTACGAACGGTTCGGTTTCAGTGAAGGCGGTCACGCTGAGCTGCCGCCGGCCCACATCGTGCGCGTCTACAGCGACAAGTACCGCTCGAACATGGTGAAGCTCGCCGAGCAAGCGTCACAAGACGAGCTGCACGCGTTGCTCGCAGAAGAAAACGTCACGGTCGACGATCTCGTTGGCTGGGGTGCCAAGCTCTCGTAATGGACCGCGCCCGGGTGCAGTCGGCACTCGCGGCACAACTGACGCTGGTCCGGTACCTGCTCCGCTCGATCGCGCTCGGCGCGCTCGCCGGCGTTCTGGCGGGGCTGTCGTCGTTCGTGTTCCTGTGGCTGCTCGACAAAGTGACGTCGTTTCGTCTCGAACGCGACTGGCTGTTGTTCGGCTTGCCGGTCGCAGGTGCCGCCATCGGCAGCGCGTACCTGTACCTAGGCGGACGTAGCGGCCAAGGCAACGCGCTGTTGCTCGACGAGATCCACGAACCGCGCACGTGGCTGCCCCGACGCATGGCGCCGCTCGTCTTCGTCGGCACGCTTGTGACGCATCTCTTCGGTGGGTCGGTGGGGCGCGAGGGCACCGCGTTGCAGATGGCCGGATCGCTGTCGGACGGCGCCGCGCAAGCCCTGCATCTTGATAGCGATGACCGTCGGCTGCTGCTTGTGGCATCGCTCGCGGGCGGTTTCGGCGCGGTGTTCGGCGTGCCCCTCGCAGGCGCGGTGTTCGCGCTCGAAGTGCAGTCGATCGGCCGGCTCCGCTACGACGCTCTGGTTCCGGCGCTCACGGCGGGCCTGATCGGTGATGGCATCGTGCGCGCGCTCGGCTTCCACCATGAGATCTTTCGGCAGCTCACCGTCGACGTCGGCCCTGCACTCCTGGCCAAAGTCGCGGTCGCTGGCGTTGCGTTCGGGTTGGCCGGTGCGGCGTTCGCGTGGCTCACCGAATGGCTGAAGGAGGTGACCGCACACCGCATCCCGTGGTTGCCGTTGCGCGCCGCGGTCGGCGGAGTCCTCGTCGTGATCGCAATCCTCGTGGTCGGCCGTGAATACAGCGGGTTGTCGCTCAGTCTGATCACCCACAGCCTCGCGGGCGAGCACGTGGCGCCGTACGCGTTCGCAGTGAAGCTCGGTCTCACTGCGCTGTGCCTCGGGTTCGGATTCGTGGGCGGTGAAGTCACACCCCTATTCGTTATCGGCGCCACGCTCGGTGCCGCGCTCGCAGGGCCGCTTCACATTCCCCCCGCCGAACTGGCCGCGGTCGGTTTTGTGGCGGTGTTCGCGGGCGCTGCGAACACGCCGCTTGCCTGCACGGTGATGGCGGCGGAGTTGTTCGGCAGCGGTCTGGTGGTGCCCGCGGCGGTGGGATGTGTCGCAGCCTACGTGTTCTCGACGCACCGCGGCATCTACACGACGCAACGCCTCGCAGTACCGAAGAGCGGCGCCCCGCTGGGTTAAGAGCCCCCGCAGACCGCGGCGGCGGCTTCGACGGTCTGGTCGATCTCGCGCTGACCGTGGGCGAGCCCGGCGAAAAGGATCTCGTACGCGCCGGGCGCCAACGCCACACCGCGGTCGAGCATGCCGTGGAACAGCGGCGCGTACCGGTTGGTCGCCGCCGCGTCTTTCGCGTGCTCGTAGTTCTTGACCGGATCGTCGCGGCAGAAGATGCCGACGAGCGGGCCCAGTTGCGGCACGTGGTAGCCGTGACCCAACGCGTCGCCCAGCGATTTGGCCAACTGCGTGGCGGTTGATTCGAGTTGCTCGTAGGCGTCGTCGTCGAGCAACTCGAGCGCGGCGCGCCCGGTTGCGGTCGCAACGGGATTGCCGCTCAACGTGCCCGCTTGGTACACCGGGCCCAACGGCGCCAGGTTGGCCATGAGGTCGCGCCCGCCGGCGAACGCCGCGAGCGGCATCCCCCCGCCGAGCACCTTGCCGTAGCACCACAGGTCGGGCGTGACCCCGAGGCGACCGGACGCGCCCGCTCGGCTGAGACGAAAACCGGTGATCACTTCGTCGAAGATCAATAACGCGCCGGCCTTGGTGCACGCGGCGCGCAGGCCTTCGAGGAATCCAGGCTCGGGAGCGACGAGGCCCATGTTCGCTGCGACCGGTTCGACGATCACTGCGGCGACGTCGGATCCGATCTCGGGCACCACGTTGTAGGGCACCACGACGGTGTCGGCGACCGCGGCCGCGGTGACACCGGCCGACGCCGGCACGCCGAGGGTGGCCATGCCGCTGCCGCCCGACGCGAGCAGGCCGTCGCTATGACCGTGATAGCAACCATCGAAGACGACGACCTTGTCGCGCCCTGTCGCCGCACGCGCCAAGCGCAACGCGCTCATCGTGGCCTCGGTGCCCGACGACACGAGGCGCACCTGCTCGACCCCGGGGACCCGCTCGACCACGGCCTCGGCCAGCAGGACCTCGCCCGGCGTCGGCGCGCCGAAGCTCGTACCGTCGTGCGCGGCCGCGACCGCCGCAGCAACTAACGCCGGGTGGGCGTGGCCGTGGATCGTCGCGCCGTAGCTCTGGACCCAGTCGACGTAGCGGCGCCCGGCCACGTCGAACACGTAGGCACCCTCACCCCGCGCCACGACATAAGGCGTGCCGCCCACCGAACGAAACGCGCGCACGGGTGAGTTGACGCCGCCGGGGATGACGCGCTGGGCGCGTTCGAACATTGCGTCGTTCGTGTCGGTCATGCGTGCACTACCCGAGCTGTTCGGCGACTTCGGCGGCGAGGTAGGTGAGGATGATGTCGGCGCCGGCGCGCTTGATCGCGCCGAGGTGTTCGAGCGCGACGGCGTCGCCGTCGATCCATCCGTTTTGTGCCGCGGCTTTGATCATCGAGTACTCGCCGCTCACGTGATACGCCGCGACGGGCACGTCGACTTGCGCCCGCACCGCCGCGATCACGTCGAGGTGCGCGAGCGCCGGCTTGACCATCACCATGTCTGCACCCTCGGCGATGTCGAGGTGCACTTCGCGTGACGACTCACGAATGTTCGTGGGGTTCTGCTGATAGGCACGGCGGTCGCCGCCGCCGACGATCTGCACGTCGACCGCGTCGCGAAACGGCCCGTACAACGCGGTGGCGTATTTCGCCGAATAGGCGAGGATCACGGTGTCGGTGAACCCGGCGCCGTCGAGGGCGGCGCGAATCGCGCCCACCTGCCCGTCCATCATTCCCGAGGGTGCCACTACGGCCGCGCCGGCCTCGGCCTGCGCTACCGCGATGCGCGCGTACAACTCGATGGTCGCGTCGTTGTCGACGGCACCGGTGGCGGTGAGCACTCCGCAGTGGCCGTGGTCGGTGTACTCGTCGAGGCACAAGTCGGCCATCAGCACGAGCTCGTCACCGACGTCGTCGCGCAGGTCGCGCAGCGCGGCCTGGATCACGCCGGCGGGGTTCCACGCCTCGCTCCCGTTGGCGTCTTTCCGGGCGGGGATGCCGAACAGGATTACGGCCGGCACGCCCAAGTCGACGAGACGCCGGACTTCTTTGCGCACGCTGGCCCGGGTGTGCTGCACGACGCCGGGCAGCGACGCAATCGGTTGCGGATCGTCGATGTCTTCGCGCACGAACAGCGGCGCCACGAGATCGTTGATCTGCAACTGCGTCTCGGCGACCAAGCGACGCATCGCCGCGGTGCGGCGCAACCTTCTCGGGCGCTCGACGGGAAAGCTCACGACAGACAGGTTAGGAGCGCGGCGACGATGTCATCGACGGCGGGCGACGGCGCGGTCACCACACGAGCGACCGGAACCCCCGCATGCGTGAGCGTTTCTGCCGTCGACGGCCCGATCGCTACCACCGGCGCGGCCGCCGTAATCAGACCACCGTGCGTCACGAGGAACGTCGCGGCCGACGACGACGTGCAGACGATGGCGTCGGCCGCGTCGACCGTGGCCCGCACGGGCGTGTCGGAGTGCGGCGGTGGACCGAGCCGATACGCGGCTACGGGTTCGGCGTCGAAGCCGCTGGCCCGCAACCCGTCGGGTAGCTCGGGGGTGTGGTCTTCAGCACCGACCACGAATACTTTGGTGGTGCCATCTTCGGGGGCCTCGCCGATGGCAGCGGCCAGCGACGCGCCGTTTGGAGGGTCGGCCACGAGGTCGGGCGGCCGGTCGAAGGCGCGCTCGAACGCGTCGGCGGTGGACGCGCCCACTACCCCGACCAGCGCGTCACCGAACGCAAAGCTGTGCGGGGCCGCGCTCCGGAACGCCTCGACCGACGCGACCGACGCGAACGTCAGCCACGCCGCGTTGCGCGCCTGCGCTATCGCCTCGCGTAACGCGGCTCCGCCGTCGGTGGGTGCGACGCGCGCACCGGTCGCGAGCGGCCGTACCTCGGCCCCGGTGCGCGCGACGGCCGCAGCAATGCGTTCACCGAAGCTCGCCGCCCTGGCGCCGTCGC